>JBDHTA010000020.1:0-34094 GCA_039808465.1 Rhizobiaceae bacterium
TCTTCGGCGCATAGCGGGCGATGACGGCGGACAGCACCGTCAGCGTCGCCAGCGTGTCATAGGGCGGCAGCATCATGCCGCGCCGCGCAAAGGCCGCGCCCTTTTCCAGATGCAGGTCGGAGACGATCAGCATGGCGCTTTCCGGCAAATACAGCGCGCCAAAAGGATCGCAGACGGCGGCGACGCCGTTCACGCTGGTTTCGGCCACGACAGGGGCCATGCCCGTTTCCGCTCCACGCGCCAGCGTCAGCCGGTGTGTCAAGATATCGATCCATTCCATCGTCAGGCGAGCGCCTCGGCAATCAGATCCTCCGCCGCCTCGGCCAGCACCGCGTCATGGGCTTCGCCGGGAACGGCTTCCTTGCCGATCTCCAGCATCACCGGCAGCGCGAGCGGCGAGATGTGATCCAGCGCGCGATGGGTGATATGCCCCTTGATTCGCTTCAGCATATCGCCAAGCCGGGAAATATCCAGAAGCCCCGTCGCGGCATCCTGCCGCGTCGCCTGCAAGAGAATGTGATCCGGCTCATGGGCGCGCAGCACGTCGTAGATCAGATCGGCGGAGACCGTGACCTGACGGCCGGTCTTTTCCTTGCCGGGATGGCGGCGTTCGATCAGCCCGGCGATGACGGCGCAGTTGCGGAAGGTGCGCTTGAGCAGGAAGGATTCGGCGAGCCACGCTTCGAGATCGTCGCCCAGCATATCCTCGTCGAACAGCTCTTCAAGGCTGAGACGGCCGTTGGCGATCATCAGGCCGATATCCTCCAGCCCCCAGATGCCGAGCGAATAATCGGTGGCGACGAAACCGAGCGGCTTTGCCCCGAAGCGTTCCAGCCGCCGCGTCAGCAGCATGCCGAGCGTCTGGTGCGCCAGCCGCCCTTCGAAGGGATAGGCGACCATGTAGGCGCGGGCACCTCGCGGAAAAGTTTCGATCAGCAATTCGTCGCGCTTCGGCAGGATGGATTTTTCGCGCTGGATTTCCAGCCATTCGCGCACCTGATCCGGCAGGCGATGCCAGCGCTCCGGCTCGGCCAGCATCGAGCGCACCTGATCGGCGAGATAGGTGGAGAGCGGAAATTTTCCGCCCGCATAGGCGGGGATTTTCGGATCGAGCGAGAAAGCCTGACTGGCCAGCGCCTCGTTTTCGCGGATGCCCTCGAAGCGCAGCACCTTTCCGGCGAAGATGAAGGTATCGCCCGGCGATAGCTGCTCCAGAAAATATTCCTCGACCTTGCCGAGCGTCGCACCCCCGCGCCCGATACGGCCGCGCTCGCCGCGCTTGACCATACGCAGGTTCAGCATCGGGCTTTCGACGATGGTGCCGAGGTTCAGCCGGTATTGCTGCGCCACCTGCGGATTGGCGACGCGCCAGCGGCCTTCCCTGGTCTTGCGGATACGGGCATAGCGCTCGTAGGAGCGCAGCGCATAGCCGCCGGTCGCGACGAAATCGACGATGCGCTCGAAGGTTTCCCATGGCAGATCGGCATAGGGCGAGGCGCTGACGATCTCGTCATAGAGTTCCAGCATGTCGAAGGGTTCGGCGCAGGCCATGCCGAGCACATGCTGGGCCAGCACATCCAGCGCGCCCGCGCCGACCGGCGGGGTATCCTGCGCGCCGAGATAATTGGCGTCGAGCGCCGCCTGGCATTCCATCACCTCGAAGCGGTTGGCGGGCACCAGCACGGCTTTCGATGGCTCGTCCATGCGGTGATTGGCGCGGCCGATGCGCTGCGCCAGACGGCTCGCCCCCTTCGGCGCTCCAACATGGACGACGAGATCGACATCGCCCCAGTCGATGCCGAGATCGAGCGTCGAGGTGGCGACGACGGCGCGCAGCCGGTTTTCCGCCATCGCCGCCTCCACCCGGCGGCGCTGCGAAACGTCGAGCGAGCCGTGATGCAGGGCGATCGGCAGGTTGTCGTCATTGATCGTCCACAATTCCTGAAACAGCATTTCCGCCTGGCTGCGGGTGTTGACGAACAGCAGCGTCGTCTTGTGATCGAGAAGCAGCCTGTAGACATCGGGGATGGCGTATTTCGCCGCATGCCCGGCCCACGGGATGCGCTCTTCGGTTTTGAGAATGGAGATATCCGGCTTCGCGCCGCCCTCCACCATCACGAGACCGGCATGGCGCGCCTCGCCTTCCGCCTGCTCCACCAGCCATTTCTGCAAATCCATGGGATCGGCGACGGTGGCCGAAAGGCCGATGGTCTGGAGATTGGGCGCCAGCCTGCGCAGCCGCGCCAGACCCAGCGACAGCATATGGCCGCGCTTGGAGGTGACCAGCGAATGCAGCTCGTCGAAGATGACGTAGCGGAGATCCTTGAAGAAGCGTTCGGCTTCCCGGTTGGCGAGCAGCAGCGCCACCTGCTCCGGCGTTGTCAGCAGGATATCGGGCGGATTGAGTTTCTGGCGCTGGCGCTTGGAGGCGGGCGTGTCGCCGGTGCGGTTTTCGATGGTGAGCGGCAATCCCATCTCGGCGACGGGCTTCATCAGGTTGCGCTCGATATCGACGGCCAGCGCCTTCAGCGGCGAGACATAGAGGGTGTGAACGCCGCGAAAGCCGGTTCCGGGCTTGCGCCTGCCGCGCCGGGTGAGATCGGTGAGCGAGGGCAGGAAACCGGCAAGCGTCTTGCCCGCGCCGGTGGGGGCGATCAGCAGCGTGCTATCGCCCGCCTCGGCCCGCCGCAACAGTTCGATCTGATGGGCGCGCGGCTGCCAGCCCTTTTCCGCGAACCAGCGGAGAAAGGCGGGCGGCAATGTCGCAAGCGTCTGGTCACCGGTTCGATCCACGCCGGGAATGTAGTGTGTTTTCGGGCAAATAGAAGATGCCCGCTCACATCGCGATATAGCGGTCGGCGCGGTGGTTGATGGCGACGAAGAGGTTGAGGGCGACGGCGCCCAGCACGGAATAAAAGACGATGGAGGGGGCGGTGACGAAGAAGGCGGCGGCCAGCACGCCCATGTCGATGACAAGCTGCACCAGACCGGCGCGGATGCCGAAACGCTCCTGCATCCAGATGCCGAGAATGCCGACGCCGCCGAGGCTGGCGCGGTGGCGGTAAAGCGCCAAGAGGCCGAAGCCGAGCAGCAGCCCGCCGATCAGCGCCGCCCAGGCGGGATGAATGCTCTCGATATCGATGAAGCGCGATTGCATGTCGGTCAGCACCGAGGTCAGGCCGATGGCGGCGAAGGTCTTGAAGGTGAAGGCCGGGCCGAGACGCTTCCACGACAGGTAGAAGAAGGGCAGGTTCAGGAGGAAGAAGGCGAGGCCGAAATTCACCCCGAAGGCATAATGCAGCAGGAAGGCGACGCCCGCCGTGCTGCCGGTCAGAAGCCCGGCGCTGGCAAGGCAATAGAGCCCGAGCGCGGCGATCAGGCTGCCGCAGGCAATGCCCTGCACATCCTCGGCCAGCGTGTGCCGGGCCGCATTGGTGTTCCACACGCCAAGAGCATTGATGATCTGCGCCATGAGACTTTTCCCGCAAGGAACCGGGCCGCCCTTTCTCAAGGCAGCCGCGCGAAACCGGATTGTATGACGATAGGCTTCGCGAGCCGCCCGGGCATCCCGTTCCAGTCCCCGCGAAGTGCCTGAAGTCTGGGGCTTTTCTAGGTTTTTCGCAAGCAAAATATGTCAGCCATGCTGACCTTTATAAACTTCGCAAGAAAGCTGCGCTCAACCCCGTCTATGGGCAAGGAACAGAATGCCGCCGATCGGTTTGCCGCCATCTTTGCGAATGGCGAGACGCCGGATTTGCAGCGCATCGAAACCATGGCGGGCGCAGAGATGCCGGATGTGGGCTTCGCTATGGGCATAGCGCAGGGAATCGCGAAGGAGGAAGCCGTCCGCCTCGCCGCTATCCTCCACGGAGAAGGCGATGAGCGCATCGGGGGCGGCCAGTTGCGTCATCAGCGCGAAGGCGTTTTCGAGATCGCCGAGATACATCAGCACATCCGCCGCCGTCACCAGATCGGCGCGATGCGGCGGCAAGGCCCCGAACAGGCCGGATGTTTCGGCGGGCAGGGAAAGATCGGCCTGCGCCAGATGATCGTAGAGCTGCTTTTCCGCGGCCTTGGCCAGCATGTTGCGGGAGAGATCGAAGCCTTCGAGCCGCTGCGCGAGAGGGCGGAGTTCCGGCCCCATCAGGCCGGTGCCGCAGCCGAGATCGGCGGCGAGGCGGAATGTCTGGCCGGTGGCGGCAATCAGGGCCGCCATCGCCTGTGGCACGACGTAATCGAGCCGTTCGACCAGCGCCGTTTCGAAACGGCCCGCATAGTCGTCGAACAGCCGCTCGATATAGCGGCTGGGCGGTTGTCGCGGCACCTCCGCGCCGCCGAGCAGGGCCAGTTTCAGGCCCGCCCCGAACATGTCATCCGCATCCAGTTGCAGCGCCCGCGCATAGGCGTCGCGGGCGCCGCCGTTCAGGCCCGCCTTCTCGCGGTACTCGCCGAGGCGGAACCAGCCCGCCGCCCAGAACGGCGTCACCTCCAATGCCTGTTCCATCAGATCCACGGCTGCCCCCCAATCGCCGGTCTTCGCAAAAATGCGAGCGTATTCGGCGCGGCGGTCGGCGGTCAGGTCGCCGGAAGACAGGGTTCTGGACGTCATAGGTCGCTGATTTTTTGAGGGGATGCAGCTTGTGCCGATGGACACAAAAAAACTCAAGTCCTATTTCAGTGACATGCGAAAAATCCCGGTGCCTCGGGATTTCCTGCAACATCGGGAGTTCTTCATGTCCGAACAGATGAACAAGCTTCTCGGCGACACGCCCGCCCGCACCATCGTCAAGCTGGTGGTGGTGTCGCTGATCGTCGGCTTCATCATGGCGGTGTTCGGGCTGAGGCCGATGGATATCTTCAGCAATATCCGCTTCTTCCTGCTCGACCTCTGGTATACGGGCTTCGATGCGCTAGGCCGCGTCGGCGATTACCTGCTGCTCGGCGGCGCCATCGTCGTGCCCGTCTTCATCATCCTGCGCCTGTTCAGCTATCGCCGCTGAAATCTCCATCCGGAACGATCCGCCTCATGATAACCCGACGCCTCGCCCTCGGCTCCGGCCTTGCCCTTCTCGCGCTGCTTTCCGGCTGCGGCACGCCGCAACGCGGTTCCGGCGCTGCGGGCGACGAGACCGCCGCCGCCCTTCCCCTCGTCAACCGGCTGCGGGCGGAGAGGGGCCTGCCGCCGCTTCGCATCGATCCGGCCGCCTCGCAGGCCGCCATCGATCAGGCCAGACGCATGGCCGCTTCCGGCAAGATGGCGCATCTGATCGGCTTCGGAGACGATTTCGGCAAGCGGATGAAGTCGCATGCCGTCACGCTGCCCGCCGCCGAAAACATCGCGGCAGGCCAGAACGAGACCCCGCGCGCCGTGCAGGCCTGGATCGATTCGCCAAAACATCTCGCCAACATGCTTGGGGATTATCGCGGCCTCGGCGTCGCCGTGGCGCGCAATGCCTCTTCCGGCAACCGGCCCTATTGGGCCATGGTGCTCTCGAACTGAGGCGATTCCGCCTCGAAAGGTGAAGACGGGGCAGGAAATGCAATCAGAACCGCAGGGCAACCGGCTGGCTTTCGACGTGACCCACCGGCTGGTGCTGTCGATCGCCATTCCCATGACCTTCGGTTTTCTGACGACGCCGCTGCTGGGGCTGACGGATACCGCCGTCGTCGGGCGGCTCGGCAGCGCCGAGGCGCTGGCCGGGCTTGCCATCGGCGCGGTGCTGTTCGACCTGATCTTCGGCAGCTTCAATTTCTTGCGCGCTTCCACCACCGGATTGACGGCGCAGGCCTTCGGGCGGCGCGACAGCCGCGAGCAGCAGGCGATCTTCTGGCGGGCGCTGCTGTCGGCACTGGGCTGCGGCGCGCTGCTGCTGGCGCTCTCGCCGCTGCTGCTGCGGGCGGGACTGGCGATCATGGGCCCCGAATCGGCGGTGGCGGAGGCGACCGCCACCTATTTCTCCATCCGCATCCTCTCCGGTCCGGCAGCGCTTGCCAATTACGCCATTCTCGGCTTCGTGCTGGGGCGCGGACAGGGCACGCTCGGACTTCTGCTGCAAGCGCTGGTGAACGGCATCAACATCGTGCTGTCGGTCACGCTCGGGCTGTGGCTCGGCTGGGGCGTGGCGGGCGTCGCCTGGGGCACGATGATCGGCGAGGCGGCGGGCGCGATCGCCGGGCTTTTCATCGTGCTGCGCGGATTTTCCGCCAAGGACCGCCCCTCGCGCCCCGAAATCCTGTCGCGGCAGGCCGTCGCCGCGCTGTTTGCGCTGAACCGCGATATCCTGATCCGAACCTTCGTGCTGCTGGCCGCCTTCACGCTGATGACGCGCATCGGCACCGGTTTCGGCGCGGTGACGCTGGCGGCCAATGCGGTGCTGATGAATTTCTTCCTGCTGTCGGGCTATTTCCTCGACGGGCTCGCCAATGCCGCCGAACAGATCACCGGCCGCGCCATCGGGGCGCGCTACCGCCCCGCCTTCGAGCACGGACTGAAGCTGACGCTTCTCTGGTCCTTCTGTCTGGCGGGGCTGGCCGCCCTGTTCTTCCTGCTTGCCGGACCTGCCCTGATTTCGGGCCTGACCACCGCGCCGCCGGTGCGGGCGGCGGCCGAATCCTTCCTGCCATGGGCGGCGCTCACCAGCCTGACCGGCGTGCTCGCCTTCCTGATGGATGGCGTCTATATCGGCGCGACATGGTCGCAGGCGATGCGCAACCGCATGCTGCTGTCCTTTGCCGGATATCTGGCGGCTCTGGCGCTGCTGGTTCCGGCCTTCGGCAATCACGGCCTATGGGCGGCGATGAACCTCTTCCTGCTGCTGCGCGGCCTGCTGCTGGCGCTGCCGCTGAAGGCCCGTGCCGATCAGAGCTTTGCGGCCCAATAATCGACACGGCTGTCGCGCAATTCGCGGATCGAGGCAACCTTCTCCCGATCGAGCAGCGCCGAAAGCCCGCGCACGATCCGCCCGGCCAGCCCCGGCCCCTCATAGACCATGCAGGAATAAAGCTGCACCAGATCGGCCCCGGCGCGGATTTTCTCCAGCGCCGTCTCGGCTGAGGAAACGCCGCCGGCGCCGATGATCGGCAGATCGGGGCCGACGCGCCCGCGCATCTGCGCCAGCACCGCCGTCGATTTTTCGAACAGCGGCGCGCCCGACAGGCCTCCCGCCTCGCCCGCCTGGCTTCGGTCGCGCAGGCCCTCGCGTGACAGGGTGGTGTTGGATACGATCAGCCCGTCGAGATCATGGGCGAGCGCTTCCGCCGCGATGTCGTCCATCCCTTCCGGCGTCAGGTCGGGGGCGATCTTGAGGAAGACCGGCACGCGCCTGCCGCTCTTTTTCGCCTCGTCGTCACGCGCCGAAAGCACCGCGCCCAGCAGCTCCGCCAGCGAGGCGCGGGCCTGAAGATCGCGCAGGCCGGGCGTATTGGGCGAGGAGATGTTGGCGGTGAAATAACGGGCGACGCCGTAAAAGGCGCGGATGCCCTCGACGTAATCGCCGATGCGGTCGGCGCTGTCCTTGTTGGCGCCGATATTGACGCCGACGATGCCGGTTGCCTTCAGCGCCTTCAATCGCGCAAGGGCGGCCGCATGGCCCTCATTGTTGAAGCCGAGGCGGTTGATGACGGCGCGGTCCTGCTCCAGCCGGAAGATGCGCGGCTTCGGATTGCCGGGCTGCGGCTTCGGCGTGATGGTGCCAACCTCGGTAAAGCCGAAGCCGAGTTTCAGCAGCGCTTCCGGCACCTCGGCATTCTTGTCATATCCCGCCGCCATGCCGAGCGGGTTGGGAAAATCGATGCCCGCCACCGTCTGCCGCAGGCGCGGATCGGGCGCGATACGGCAGGCGGGCAGCAGCCCGGATTTCAGCGCCGCGATGGACAGGCCATGCGCCGTCTCGGGATCGAACAGAAACAGGCCGCGTTTGCCGATGAGGGAAAAGGCAGAGATCACAGGGCATCCTCCGGAAAGACATGCAGGCCATCCGCGCCGACCGGCAGCGGCGTTTCCCGCAGCACCGCGGAAAGCGGCAGCGGGCCATAAAGATGCGGGAAAAGATCGCCGCCCCGCGACGGCTCGAATATCAGGGCCTCGCCCAGCGCTACGGCATCCACCGCCACCAGCAGCAGGCCCGCCATCCCGGCAAAGTGCAG
Source organism: Rhizobiaceae bacterium (assembly GCA_039808465.1). Lineage (GTDB taxonomy): Bacteria > Pseudomonadota > Alphaproteobacteria > Rhizobiales > Rhizobiaceae > Metarhizobium. The sequence continues at coordinate 8,146 of JBDHTA010000020.1, forward strand.
CCGCGCCGTCTCGCGCATCTGGCCGCCTGCCGAGAAGTGGATGAAGCCATCCTTGAGATCGATGGGCGCGCCATGAAAAACGCCGGTCCGGCGCGCTTCCCGCCATAAGGGCTCCGGAACGATCTTGTAAACGATACTGGTCATGGCGAACCGTCCTTCCATATATATTATGGCGGCATTTGCCGAAAAGGGACGGATTTGTCCACGGTCTGACGCAGAGATTGTTTCGTTCCCGGCGATGGAGGAGACGATGAGACATGTTTTCCTGACGGCGGCCCTGCTCGCATGGCCGCTTTGCGCGGCGGCGGCGGATGCGCCCGGCCGCTACCAGATCGCCCCCGTCGAGGGCGGCATCGCCCGCCTCGACACGCAGACGGGCGTGATCGTGATGTGCCGCAACGAGGACGGCGAATTGTTCTGCGACGATGCCCATGGCGGCGGCGAGGATGCTTTGACACGGTTGCAGGAACGCGTCGAGGCGCTGGAACAGCGTATCGACGCCCTGAAAAACGGGAAAAATCAGCTTTCCGGCCCTCCTCCCGGCACGGCGGAGATTGACCGCGCCTTCTCGATCATGGAAACAATGATGCGCCGGCTAAAGGGACTGGCGGAGGAATGGTCGCGGGAGGAACAGAAGCCCGAGCCCTATCCGAACAGAACGTAAGCGGCCGCGCGCGAAAGGCGCCGGGCGCATCCCCGGCCTGAATCTCTTGGGCCTGAAGCTCTTGGGAGGGAGTTTCGCACGATGCAGACATTGACGATCATCATCGCCGACGATCATCCGCTGTTTCGCGGCGCGCTGCGGCAGGCGCTCGACGGCATGGAGGGGTGCCCGCGGGTTCTGGAAGCGGGCGATTTCACCGCCGCCCACGCCGCCGCCGAGGCATGTCCCGAGGCCGACCTGATGATGCTCGACCTCGCCATGCCGGGGGTCAGCGGCTTTTCCGGCCTGATGGCGCTGCGCTCGGAATTTCCGCATCTGCCCGTGGTGATCGTATCCGCCACCGATGACGCCGTCACCGTGCGCCGGGCGCTCGATCTCGGCGCTTCCGGCTTCATCTCGAAATCGGCGGGCATCGAGGATATCCGCGCCGCGATCCAGGCGGTGCTGCGCGGCGATATCGCCACGCCCGCCTTCTTTCAGGGCGGGCAGGAGCACGATCCCGAGGTCGCCGACGTCATCGCCCGGCTGCGCACGCTCACCCCGCAGCAGAGCCGCGTGCTCGGCATGCTGGCGGCGGGCCTGCTCAACAAGCAGATCGCCTATGAGCTGGGCGTCTCCGAAGCGACGATCAAGGCGCATGTCTCCGCCATCCTGCTAAAACTGAATGTCGACAGCCGCACGCAGGCCGTCATCCAGATCGGCAAGGTCAACACCGCCACCGCCGCGTGAGGGCCATCGCGGCGAGACGGACAGGATTTTATTCCTCATCGTCTTTACTCCATGGCCGCGCCCGTTTAAAATGGCGGCAGGCATGGCGGCGCATTCGCCGCCGGGAATCATGAGCAATGCTTTCACACGATACGATATGGGGCGCGATCGACACGCTGGCCGAACGGCATCGCCTGACGCCATCGGGACTTGCGCGCCGCGCCGGTCTCGATCCCACCTCCTTCAACAAATCCAAGCGGCTGAGTTCTGACGGGCGGCTGCGCTGGCCTTCCACCGAATCCATCGCCAAGGTTCTGGAGGCGACCGGCGCCACGCTCGATCAGTTCATGGGCTATATGCAGCCCTCAGACCGGTCGATGCCGGAAGGCGCCTTTCCGCCGCAGACCGGCAATATTCCCCTGCTCGGCTTCGCGCAGGCGGGGGCTGGCGGTTTCTTCGACGATGGCGGCTTTCCGGCCGGGCAAGGCTGGGATGTGGTGGAATTTCCCGCGCCGCCGGACCGGCGCCCGGGCGTCTATGCGCTGGAAGTGCAGGGCGACAGCATGCTGCCGCTCTACCGGGATGGCGACGTGCTGATCGTGGAGCCCGGCGCGCAGGTGCGCCGCGGCGACCGCGTGGTGGTGCGCACCCGCGAGGGCGAGGTGATGGCCAAGGTGCTGGCGCGCCAGAGCGCCCGCGGCATCGACCTGATATCGCTCAACCCCGATCACCCCAACCGCTCCTTCGACATGACGGAAGTGGAATGGATCGCCCGGATCATCTGGGCCAGCCAATGACGAGGCTTGCCTTGCCGCATGCCTTCACCGCAAACCCGCGCACCGTTCCGCACGGCATGATTTAGGATTATTTTCATTTGCGCCAGATCGCCCTCCCCCTCGCCGCCCTTGCCGGAGTGCTCCTGTGGAGCGCCCTCGTGCTGACCGGGGGCGCGCAGGTGCGCGACAGGGCGGAAGGCGCGGAAACGGCGCTGAGCGGCGACGATCTCGCGGCCATGGCGGCGGAATCGGCGGAGGCGGAAGCGATTCTGGCGCAAGGCGAAACCTCGGCGGAGACGGACGCACCGGAAACCCCCGCCGGAACCGAAGCCACGCCCGATATGGAGCGCAACACGGCCCGCCCGGTGCAGCCGGATAGCTTCGCCTATCCGGTGGTGGAGACGGACACGCCGCTGGAGCGCATCGCGCCGAAAGAGCAGCCCGCCCCGCCCGCCCGCGCGCCCATCACGCTGCAACGCCCCAGCGCCGTGAAAGCGGGGCTGCTCGCCATCAGGAACCGCAGCCTCGCCCTGACCGGCGTCATACCGACCGAACTCGGGCGCACCTGCCCCGGCGCATCCGGCAAGGACTGGCCCTGCGGAATGGCGGCGCGCACGGCGATGCGGCTTTTCCTGCGCAACCGCGCCATCGCCTGCGACCTGCCGGACGAGGAATGGAAGAGCGGCAGCAGCGCCGCCTGCAAGATCGGCGATATCGATATCGGCGCATGGCTGGTGTCGAGCGGCTGGGCGCAAGCCGCGCCCGGCTCCCCTTACAAGCCGCTGGAAGAAGAAGCCCGCAAGGCCGCAAAGGGCCTGTTCGGCGACGACCCGCGCCAGAGCGGCGCGGAAAAACCCGCCCCCTAGACAATTCGCGCAGGCCGGGAGCAACGGCCGCGCTTGCGCCGCTGGCGGCTTGCACCTATTTCATATCTCACCCGGCGCGTTTGCGCCCGGGGATATCGACATTCCGGAGTTTTCATGACCGCGACCGTTACCCCGCACGACGCCCTGATCTACGCCATGGTGATGGCTTCCGCCGTCGACCGGACGATGAGCGACAGCGAGCTTGCCCGGATCGGCGAGATCGTCCAGCATCTTCCCGTCTTCGAAACCTTCGATCCCGACCGCCTGATCGCGGCGGCGCAGCGCTGCACGGATATTCTGTCCGGGCCGGAAGGGCTGGATATCGCGCTGGAAACCATTCGCGACGCCCTGCCCCTGCCGCTCTACGAGACGGCCTACGCGCTGGCCGTGGAAGTGATCGCCGCCGACCGCCGGGTCGTCGCCGAGGAAATCCGCCTGCTGCAACTGCTCTCCGGCAGGCTTGCCCTCGACAAGCTGACCTGCGCGGCCATCGAGCGCGGCGCGCAGGCGCGCTACCGTCCGGCCTGACCGGTTTCTAATACAGCCCGTCCGGGAAATAGCGCAGATAGACTTCCTGCAAGCGGCCGCTGCGCGACAGCATCAGCAGCGCGTGGTCGATGGCCGCCGTCAGGTTCGCATCCTTCTTGCGCAGCATCACCGACAGCCCCTCGCCCATGGCGGCTTCGGAGAAATACGGCTTGCCGGTCATCGCGCAGCAGCCTTCCGAAGCCGGGCTCGCCGTCCAGAACACCAGTTGCACGCCATCGGCGAAGACGGCATCGACCTTGCCGCTTTTCAGGGCTTCCAGCATGGCGGCGCGGTTTTCGAACTCCACGGGCTTGATTGCCGGAAACCAGCTCCGCAGCATTTGCGCCTGCGTGGTTCCGGCCAGGACACCGGCGCTGCGGCCGTCCAGAGCCGCCACCGGCGCGTCCGGCATCGCCTTGCGGTTTACCGCAAATCGCGCCGGAAGCGCCATGAAGGGGCGCGAGAAGGCGAAGCGCGCCCTCAGAGCCGCCGTTGCCGCATGCCCGGCAATGGCCGCATCCACCTGCCCGCCTTCGAGCGCCGCCTCGATTTCCGCGAAGGGCAAGGCCTGAATCTGGCATTTCTCCGTAATGTTCAGCTCCGCGCAGATCAACCGCGCCAGATCCACTTGCAGGCCGGACAGCCGCCCGGTCTGGTCGAGAAAGTTGAACGGCGGAAAATCGACCGTAGTCACGAAGCGCAGCCGCCCGAGATCGGTAAGATCGGGCGCGGGCAGGCGCTCGCGCGCGTCGAACAACAGCGGCAGGTTGTCATGGTTACCGCTTTCTGCGGATGCCGGGACCGTCAGGCAGGCAAAAAACACGATAAACGTGTAAACTACCCTTAAAATTAGTGGAAAAAGAAGCATCCCTGCCATTATGATCCAACTCCAACTGGCGCTCTCAGCCTCCGGCCAAGAGGTGTATCAGGTTCATGCGTGTGGGGGAATATCCGGCAGCCGGGGGAAAATGGCTGACGAAAGCACAAACAGAAGCCGCAACAGACGGCATGCGCGCCGATGGCTCCGACGTCATCGAGGCCGAGGTTTTGCGCTGTCTTGGCATCGGCGCCGCCACCATCGCCGATATCCGCGCCCGCGCCGCCCAGAGCGGCGCGACGCTGGAAGCGGAACTGCTGGCGGACGGCGCCATCGGCGAGGACGGCTATTACCGGTCGATGGCAGCGCTGCTCGGCCTGCCCTACGCGCCGCATGCCGATGCGGACAGCCTTCTCGATACCGGCTCGCTCGATACCCAGCTTCTCCAGCCGCGCATGCTGCAACTGCGCCCGCGCCGCAGGCCCGCGCACACCGTTATCGTGCCGGAGGCGCGGCGCATTCCCTTCATCCTCGCCATGCTGACGAAGAATCCCGGCCTGCGGGAGAATATGGCGGTCTCGCCGCCCTCGGCCGTGCGGGCGGCGGTGTGGCGGGCGGGCCAGTCCCGGCGGCTGAGCGACAGCGTCAACCGCCTCTTCGACCTGCAACCGCAGCTCAGCGCCCGCGTGGTGCTGTGGGGGCGGCAGGGGTTTTTCGCGGGCCTGACGGCCGCCACCGTCATGCTTGGCCTGCTGCTTATGCCCGGCACCCTGCTGCCGCTGCTGCATCTTGGCCTGACGAGCCTGTATTTCCTCGCTTTCCTGCTCAGATGCTGTCCGCTGGTTCCGCGATTGAAATATCCGTGGCGCGGCGACAAGCCACAGGCGGACGGGCCCCTGCCCATCTATACCGTGATGGTGCCGCTCTACCGAGAGGCGCGGGTTGCCGAACAGTTGATGGCGGCGCTGAAGCGGCTCGACTGGCCGGTGTCGCGCCTCGATATCAAGCTCATCTGCGAGGCCGACGACCCGGAAACCATCGCGGCCCTGAAGGCGCAGAATCCCGGCCCGCATATGGAAATCGTCGAAGTGCCGCCGATGCATCCGCGCACCAAGCCCAAGGCGCTGAATTATGCGCTGGCGGGCGCGAGGGGAGACTATATCGCCATCTACGACGCCGAGGACAGGCCGCATCCCGGCCAGTTGCGCGAAGCCTTCGACACCTTTCGCGGCTGCGGCCCGGAGATCGCCTGCCTGCAAGCGCCGCTGATCGTTACCAACGGCCATCGTTCCTGGCTGAGCGCGCTGTTTTCGCTGGAATATTCGGCGCTGTTCAGGGCGCTGCTGCCGATGCTCGCCCGCTTCCGCATGCCGCTGCCGCTCGGCGGCACCTCCAATCATTTCCGCGCCGACGTGCTGCGGGCGGCGGGCGCCTGGGATCCGTTCAACGTTACCGAGGATGCCGATCTCGGCATGCGGCTCTACCGCCTCGGCTTTCGCTCCGGCGTGCTGCGGCGGCAGACGCTGGAGGATGCCCCGACCTCCATCCGGGTGTGGATGAACCAGCGCACCAGATGGTTCAAGGGCTGGCTGCAAACCTGGCTGGTGCTGATGCGCGCGCCCCTCAGCCTGTGCCGGGAGATGGGCCTGCCCGCCTTCCTCGTCTTCAACCTGCTGATCGCGGGCATGCTGCTGTCGTCGCTTGCCCATCCCTTCATCCTGCTGTTCATCGTCATGGCGCTCATCCGCATCTTCCAGACGGCGGGCGACGGCACGACGCTGATCAGCCATCTGCTGTTTGCCATGGATTGCGTCAATGTTCTCGGAAGCTATGTCGCCGTGCTCTGCGTCGGGCGCATCGTGATGGTGGCGCATGAAAAGCGGTTGATCGGCTGGCGCTGGGCAGGCCTTCCGCTTTACTGGATGATGATATCCTTCGCCGCCTGGCGCGCCGTTCTGGAACTGGCCAGCAACCCGTTCCTGTGGCGCAAGACGCCGCACGAACCCATCGCCTGCAAGGCGAAGCGCGACACGGAAAAGAGCTAAGGCATTGAGATAACTGGAGCGGGTGAAGGGAATCGAACCCTCGTATTCAGCTTGGGAAGCTGCTGCTCTACCATTGAGCTACACCCGCGCCCCTCGCGCAAACCCCGGAAGGCCCTGCGCGACATGCTGCGCCCTTTTCCGATAGATCTCCGGTCCTGTCAAGGACCGGAGATCATCACTCCGGGCGGAAATGCTTGGAGAGCTTCAGGCCCTGCGCCTGATAGTTGGAGCCGAGCCCCATGCCGTAAAGCCCTTCCGGCCGCTCCAGCATATGCTCGTAAACCAGGCGGCCGACGATCTGGCCGTGTTCGAGGATGAAGGGCACCTCGTGGCTGCGCACTTCCAGCACGGCGCGGCTGCCCGCGCCGCCCGCTTCGGCATGGCCGAAGCCGGGATCGAAGAAACCGGCGTAATGCACCCGGAACTCGCCGACCAGCGTATCGTAGGGCGTCATTTCGGCGGCGGTGAGCGGCGGCACATGCACGGCTTCGCGGGAAACGAGAATGTAGAATTCATCCGGATCGAGGATCAGATCCTCGCGGCCGCGGCTGTAGAGCGGCTCCCAGAAATCCAGCACGTCCTGCGCCGCCTTGGCGTCGACATCGATGACGGCGGTGTGATGCTTGCCGCGATAGCCGATCAGGCCGAGCGGCCCGGTTCCCTTGAGATCGATGGAGAGCGCAATGCCGCCATTGGAAACATTGGGCGCCTCGCTCGCCACCAGCACCTCGCGTTGGTGCAGCGTCAGCAATTCCGCGTCCGAAAGCAGCGCGTGGCCGATGCGGAAGCGGATCTGCGACAGGCGCGAGCCGCGCCGCACGACGATGGGGAAGGTGCGCGGCGAAATTTCCAGATAGAGCGGGCCGCGATAGCCCGCCGGGATCTTGTCGAACTCCTGCGCCCGGTCGGTGATGACGCGGGTGAAGATATCGAGGCGGCCGGTCGAGCTTTTCGGATTGGCAGAGGCCGACATGTCCTCCGGCAGATCGAGGCTTTCGAGCAGCGGCACGATGTAGACGCAGCCGGTTTCCAGCACCGCGCCGCCCGTCAGGTCGATCTCGTGCAGCTTCAGCCGCTCCAGTTTTTCCGCCACGCTGTTGCCGGGGCCGGGCATGAAGCTGGCGCGCACCCGGTAGGCGCGGCTGCCGAGCCTGAGGTCCAGGCTCGCCGGTTGCACCTGATCGTGGTCCAGTGCGCTTTCCGCCTTCAGCCGCCCGGTTTCGAACAGCGCGCGGATCGCCTTGTCCGCCAGAATACCCGTTTGTCTCGTCATCACCGTCTTCCTTTGGCAAAGGACAAAATCAAAATGGCGCAATTGACGCAAGGCGGCATCGGCAGTAATGAAGGCTTTATCCCGTGGTGATTTGGCCGGTCGGCTTGCAGCCACGTTAAACAAGTGGCTAAAAGGACCGGGGGCAAACCGGTTCGCTTTCGCGGCCGGTTTTTTTGTTTTTGAAAATGGTGATGGCATGACTCAAAAATGGCGCCCCGCAACCACCCTCGTCCATGGCGGCACGGCCCGCTCGCATCACGGCGAAACCTCCGAAGCGATCTATCTGACGCAAGGCTTCGTCTATGACACGGCCGAGGCCGCCGAAGCCCGCTTCAAGGGCGAAACCGACGGCTTCATCTACGCCCGCTACGCCAGCCCCACCAACGACATGTTCGAAAAGCGCATGTGCGCGCTGGAAGGCGCCGAAGACGCCCGCGCCACCGCATCGGGCATGGCCGCCGTCGCCGCCGCCATTCTCTGCCAGGTCAGGGCGGGCGATCATATCGTCGCCGCGCGCGCCCTGTTCGGCTCCTGCCGCTGGATCGTCGAGACGCTGGCGCCGCGCTACGGCGTCGAATGCACGCTGGTCGATGGCCGCGATCTTGCCAACTGGGAAGCCGCGATCCGCCCCAACACCAAGGTCTTCTTCCTCGAAAGCCCGACCAATCCGACGCTGGAAGTGGTCGATATCGCAGGCGTCGCCAAGCTTGCCGACCAGATCGGCGCGAAGCTGGTGGTCGACAACGTCTTCGCCACGCCGCTGTTCCAGAAGCCGCTGGAGCTTGGCGCGCATATCGTCGCCTATTCCGCCACCAAGCATATCGACGGTCAGGGCCGGTGCCTCGGCGGCGTCGTGCTGTCCAGCAAGCAGTGGATAGAGGAGGTGTTCCAGGATTACTTCCGCCACACCGGCCCGGCCATGTCGCCCTTCAATGCCTGGACGCTGCTCAAGGGCCTCGAAACCCTGCCGCTGCGCGTGAAGCAGCAGACGGAAAACGCCGCCCGCATCGCCGACTTCCTGGCCGGACGCGGCGAAATCGCCCGCGTCATCTATCCCGGCCGCGCCGATCATCCGCAGGCCGATCTCATCGCCCGCCAGATGAGCGGCGGCTCGACGCTGATCGCGCTGGAGCTGAAGGGCGGCAAGGCAGCCGCGTTCGCGTTGCAGAACGCGCTGGAGATCGTCAAGATTTCCAACAATCTCGGCGACGCCAAGAGCCTGATCACCCATCCGGCGACGACCACGCACAAGAACCTGACCGACGAGGCGCGCGCCGAACTCGGCATTTCCCCGGGCCTGCTGCGGCTCTCCGTCGGCATCGAGGACGGCGGCGACCTGATCGCCGATTTCGAGCAGGCGCTTTCGGCCCTGCCCGCCTGATAGATCCCCGCCCATGCCGCCGGGCGTTCCGGCGGCATCCCTGCGAGGGGGACAATCCTTAACTTTTTCGCGCTATCCTGCCCTTCAGGTGGGTCGAAACGAAACGCAATCCATGCTGGGGCGTTTCAAGCCAAAACTGTGAAGCCATTGGCGGGCAAGGGTGTTGTGAAGGGTAAACGGGCATGTATCGCGCCCTGACGAGAGATATCGAAGTGGTGGTCGAACCCTTCTATCTGGAGGAGCAATCCGACCCGGATGACGACCGCTATGTGTGGGCCTATCGCATCGTCATTGCAAACCATTCCGAGTTGCCGGTGCGGCTTCTGAACCGCTACTGGCACATCACCGACCAGAACGGGCAGGTGGACGAGGTGAGCGGCCCCGGCGTCGTCGGCGAGCAGCCGCGTCTGGAACCCGGCGACACCTATGAATATTCCTCCGGCTGCCCGCTGGACACGCCATCCGGCATGATGTTCGGCCATTACGAGATGGAAACGGATGACGGGGAATTGTTCAACGTCGACATTCCCGCCTTCTCGCTGGATTCGCCGGGGCTGCGCCGCACGCTGAATTGACGGTTCGGGCTTCTGCTTTCCGTGATGGCAGGGCGATTTCCTATGGAGAGTTACCCCTCATCCGGCTGCTGAAAGGCCTCCTCTGCCTCCCCCACAAGGGGGAGAAAGTCAAAGGCTTACTTTTCCTTCGATTTTGAACACCAAGGGGGCGGCAAGCTCAAGTCCCTCCCCCTTGTGGGGAGGGATTAGGGAGGGGTCTTCGCTTGAGGGGCAGAGCCTGTCCGGACACGCTTCCTGCGGATACGTTTACGCCGGTTCGGCCACTTCGGACGGATCGAAGGCGTAGGTGGTGGAGCAGAATTCGCAGGTCACGGCGATCCTGCCGTCCTCCACCGTCGATTCCAGCTCTTCCGCCGACAGGCTTTTCAGCACGCCCTTGAGGCGGTCTCGCGAGCAGGAGCAGCGATCCTCGACTTCCTGCGGCTCGTAGACCCGCACGCCGCGCTCGTGGAACAGCCGGTAGAGCAGCCGCTCGGTGCCGACCTGCGGGTCGGTCAGTTCCAGCGCGTCGGCGGTTTCCACCAGCATGCGCGCTTCCGCCCAACCGTCCTCTTCCAGATGATCGCTGCCGCGCACGTCGCCGTCACCGCCATGCAGGTCGGGCTGGCGCATGCGCTCGGGCGCTTCCGGCAGGAATTGCGCGATCAGGCCGCCCGCCCGCCAGTGATGATGCGCCTTGCCGTCCGCATCGCGGTCGAAAAGCTCGGCGACGCCAAGGCGCACCCGCGTCGGGATCTGCTCCGACTGGCGGAAATAGACGCCCGCGATCTCCTCGAGGCTCGACCCGTCGAGCGGCACGATGCCCTGATAGGGCTGGGTATAGCCGCCCTGATCGATGGTGAAGGCAAGAATGCCCTCGCCCAGCAATTCCGGGGGGCTCGCCTTTCCGGCCTTCACCGCCGCCTCCACGGCCTGCTCGTCGAAGCGGGCATAGGCGCGCACGCCGTTCGGCGTGGTGAAATCGGCAACCAGCAGATCGACCGGACCGTTGCTTCTCGTCTGCACGGTGAACTTGCCGCTGAATTTCAGCGAGGTGCCGATCAGAACCGTCAGCACGACGGTTTCGGCCAGCAGACGCGCAACCGCCACCGGATAGGCGTGACGGCCCAGGATGGCGTCGAGGATCGGGCCAAGCTGCACGGCGCGGCCGCGCACATCCAGCCCCTCGACATGGAAGGGCACAACGCGGTCATCTCCGGCGAAACCGAATTCGCCGAGTTCGGTCTGGGTCATTGTCATGATGATGGCTCCTTGCAAGGACGGCGCATCCCGCCGCCCTTCGGCGCGCCATCCCTCCTGCGAAGGCTGGCGCGCTTTATCCTGTTTCACCGCGCTAGATGGCCATTCGCCCGGCGAAGGTCAAGTGAGCCGGGGTCAGATCGCGCCGAGGCACCAGGCCAGAACGGATTTTTGCGCATGCAGGCGGTTTTCCGCCTCGTCGAACACCACAGATTGCGCGCCGTCGATCACCTCGTCGGTCACTTCCTCGCCGCGATGGGCGGGCAGGCAATGCATGAACAGGGCGTCAGCCCCGGCCTTCTTCATCAGGCCCGCATTGACCTGGAAAGGCTGGAACACGTCATGCGTGCGCGCCTTGTGCTCCAGGTTCATCGAAACCCAGGTGTCGGTGACCACGCAATCGGCCCCGTCCACGGCGCGTTCGGCATCGTGGCAGAGCATGAGGTCGCCGCCATTGTTGCGCGCCCAGTTGAGGATGGCGTCCTTCGGCTCGGAGCCGAGCGGCACCGCCATGTTCATGCGGTAGCCGAAGCGCGCCGATCCCTCGATGAAGGAGTGCAGCACGTTGTTGCCGTCACCGGTCCAGGCGATGGTCTTGCCCTTGACCGGGCCGCGATGCTCCTCGAAGGTCATGATATCGGCCATGATCTGGCAGGGATGCGTCTCGTCGGTCAGGCCGTTGATGACGGGCACGGTGGCGTGCTCGGCCATTTCCAGCAGGCGCTCGTGATGGGTAGTGCGGATCATGATCGCATCCACGAAGCGCGAGAGAACCTTGGCGGTGTCGCCGATGGTTTCGGCCCGGCCGAGCTGCATTTCCGTGCCCGAGAGGAACAGCGTCTCGCCGCCGAGCTGGCGCATGCCGACATCGAAGGAGATGCGGGTGCGGGTGGACGGCTTCTCGAAGATCATCGCCAGCACCTTGCCTTGCAACGGCTTGTCCGCCGCCGTTCCCGCCTTCAGCGCGGCCTTTCGGGCGCGCGCGTCGTCGAGAATGCGGCGCAGATCGTCCGCCGTCATGGCCGAGAGGTCGAGGAAATGCTTCGGTGATGCCATGGCTGTCGTCCTGTATTCCAAGCGGCGCCCCTGTTTCCCTGCCGCAATTCCGGCAAAGCGCTTCGCGCCTTTGCCGGAATTGCGGCGGAAGGGTTACGCGGATTTCTTGAGGGTTTCCTGTTGCTGCAATTTCGCGACGGCGCGCTCGATACGCTCGATGCCTTCGCGCGCTTCTTCCGCCGTGGTGACGAGCGGCGGCAGCAGCCGCACGACGTTGTGACCGGCGAGAACGCCGAGAACGTGCTCGCCGCGCATGGCGGCCAGCAGCTCCGAATGGGGAATGCGCACTTTCAGGCCGATCATCAGGCCCTGGCCGCGCACTTCCTCGATGATATCGGGGTAACGGTCCTGCAACGAGGCGAAGCCCTGGCGCATGAGAAGCGCGATATCGTTGACGTGATCGAGGAAGCCTTCGGCCAGCACCACATCCAGCACGGCATTGCCGATCGCCATCGCCAGCGGGCCGCCGCCATAGGTGGTGCCGTGGGTGCCCGCGATCATCGGGGCGGCGGCTTCGGCCGTCGCAAGGCAGGCGCCGAGCGGAAAGCCGCCGCCGATGCCCTTGGCGACCGCCATGATATCCGGGGTGACGCCGGACCATTCATGCGCGAACAGCTTGCCGGTGCGGCCGACGCCGCATTGCACTTCGTCGAGGATCAACAGCAGGCCATGCTCGTCGCAAAGCCCGCGCAGCGCCCGCATGAATTCGGGGGTTGCGGCGCGCAACCCGCCCTCGCCCTGCACCGGCTCCAGCAGGATGGCCGCCGTTTCCGGGCCGATGGCCGCTTTCACCGCATCGAGATCGCCGAAGGGAACCTGCGTGAAGCCCGGCGTCTGCGGGCCAAAGCCTTCGAGATACTTGGCCTGTCCGCCCGCGGCGATGGTGGCGAGCGTGCGGCCGTGAAAGGCGCCTTCGAAGGTGATGATTTCGAAACGCTCGGGATGGCCCTTGGCGTAATGATAGCGCCGCGCCGTCTTGATCGCGCATTCCAGCGCCTCGGCGCCGGAATTGGTGAAGAACACCTTGTCGGCGAAGGTGGCCTGCGTCAGCCGCGCAGCCAGCTTTTCCTGGCCGGGGCTTTCATAGAGGTTAGAGAGGTGCCACAGCTTTTCGGCCTGCGCCTTCATCGTTTCCACGAGATGCGGATGCGAATGGCCCAGCGAATTGACCGCGATGCCGGCGGCGAAATCGAGATAGCGCTCGCCCGTCTCCGTGAAAAGCCAGACGCCTTCCCCGCGTTCGAACCGAAGCGGAATGCGATTGTAGGTTTCATACAGAGGCATGGCTTGAGCCATGGGACCGGTCTCCCTGAAAGACGCGCCGTGCGCCAGAAAATCAAAATGCCGCCTTGCGGCGGCGTCGGCACTATCCTTATTTCAACCGGCAATGTCAACAAAACTGCGCAAATCCGCGCATCCATGCAAAGGCCGCGCCGCGCCGCCAGAGGGCCAAAACCGTTGCAAAATTGACTCAGCCCGCCGAGCAAGTTGGGGAAAAGCGCGAAAACGATTCGGTATGATTCCGGCGACTCTTGCCACGGAGTCAGCCTCACACTAGGTTAAAGTTCAATTACTAGACTGCATGCGGCGGAACTAGTCACCACACATTCAGATGCGCAACTCCCCGGAGGATGCTTCGGGGCGCGCCGGTGGATTCTGCCATCGGCCCTGCGCAGACAGGCGGAGAGAAGCATGAACTGGACAGACGAGCGGGTCGAGAAACTCAAGAAGCTTTGGTCCGAGGGCTTGAGCGCGAGCCAGATCGCCGCACAGCTCGGCGGCGTCAGCCGCAATGCCGTCATCGGCAAGGTCCATCGCCTCAATCTTCCCGGCCGCGCCAAGGCTGGCGGCGCTCCCGCCGCTGCCCGCGCCCCCAAGCGCCCGGCCGCCCCGGCGGCTGCTGCTCCCCGCAACCCCGCTTTCAGCCCGCGCGCAGCTGCGCGCCCGCAGGCTGTCCGCCCGGCCGACATGGACATGGCCGAGGAGGATTTCGAGACCGAAACCGCCGTCGAGGAAACCCGTTACGTGCCCGCCAGCAATGTCGTGGTGCCGATCTCGCGCCGCCTCGGCCTGACGGAACTGACCGAGCGCACCTGCAAATGGCCGGTCGGCGATCCGCTGAAGGACGACTTCCATTTCTGCGGCGGCGAAGCGCCCGACACCTCGCCTTATTGCACCTATCACCAGCGGCTGGCCTACCAGCCCGCCGCCGAGCGCCGCAAGATGCGCTGATCCCGGCAAGGGCATTGTTCGAAAGCGCGGGAAATCTCCGGATTTCCCGCGTTTTTCTTTTGCGTCAGGCGCTCTGGCGCGGCCGCTCGCCGGTGGCGCGGGCAAAGGCGTCGAACCATTCCCGCTTGCGGGCATAGTCCAGAAAATCCTGCGAACTCATCGGCCGGGCGAAGGCGTAGCCTTGCAGGTGATTGCAGCCGAGATCGCGCAGCATCGCCGCATGCGCCATCGTCTCCACGCCCTCCGCGACGATCTCGATATCACAGGCCTTGCCGATATCGATGATGGATTCCACCAGTTGCCGTTCGGTGGAGGAGGTCAGGATCGGGCCGATCAACTGCCGGTCGATCTTCAGGCGGCGCGGCGTCAGCTTCAGCAGGCTGATGATCGAGGCATGGCCGGTGCCGAAATCGTCGATCTCGAAATCGATGCCGAGTTCCTTCAACCGGTGAATATTGCCGATCAGCGCCTCGTCATGCTCGTCGAAGGAAATCGATTCCAGCAGCTCGAAGCAGACCGTTCCCGGCCGGACCCCGAGGGAGGCGACCCGCTCGTAGAGATCGGGATTGTGCAGGCGCTGGGCGGAAATATTGACGGAAATCTTGGGAATGCCGAGATCGCGGGCCGCCCATTGGTGGAAATGCAGCAGCGCCTGCTCCAGCACGATCTGGTCGAGCGCGCCGACGGTATTGAGGTTTTCGGCGATCTTGAGGAAGGCCGCGGGCGGCAGGATGCCGCGCGTGGGATGATCCCAGCGCACCAGCGCCTCGACGCCGGAGATTTCCAGCGTATGCGCGTCGAATTGCGGCTGATACCAGGCGATGAACTCGTTGCCCTCCAGCCCGCGCAGGATCTCGTCGGCGGTCTGCTTGGTGTGGATCACCGAAGAGCGCAGCGTGTCGGTAAAGAATTCGCAGCGGTTGCGGCCGCGCCGCTTGGCTTCATAGAGCGCGATATCGGCATTGATCAGCAATTCATCATTGCGCTCGCCCGGATTGGCGCGGGTGGCGATGCCGATGCTGGCGCCAGCGCGGCATTCATGCCCTTCGAACAGGATCGGCTGCGCCAGCGCCTCGATGATGCGGCCCGCGAGCCGCTGGTAATACTGGCCGGTTTCCGGCGCTTCCGACACGATGACGAATTCATCGCCGCCGATGCGCGCCACGAAATCCTCCGGCCGAAGATTGGCGCGCAGCATCCTGGCGGTGTTCTTGAGAATCTCGTCGCCCGCGGCATGGCCGAGCGTGTCGTTGATTTCCTTGAAGCGGTCGAGGTCGATATGCAGGACGGTCAGCGCCCCGCCGCCCTCGCCCTTGCCCGCCATGACCTGATCCAGATAGCGGCGGTTCGGTAGCTTGGTCAGCGCGTCGTGCAGCGAATTGTATTCCATCAGCAGGCGGGCCTGCTCCAGCTCGGCATTCTGCCGCTCGGCGCGCTGCTTGGCCTCGCGCAGCTCCTCCTGAAGCCGCACGTCCTCGCTGACGTTCCAGTTGACGCCGACCACCTTGAGTTCGCCCGTGGTGGAGTGGTAGGCGCGGCCGATGGCGCGCACATGGCGGATTTCCTCGCCGCCGCGCAGCAGCACCCGGAAGCGGTTCTCATAGGTGGCGCCGGAGAACATCGACTTGTTGAAGCGGCCCATCGCCTCCTCGACATCCTCGGGATGCAGCCTGCTCGCCCAATCCTCGTAGGTGCAGGTTTCCTTGTCCATGGGCAAGCCGTACAGCTCGCGCATGCGCTCGTCCCAATGCATCAGGCCGGTGGCGACATCGCATTCCCAGATGCCGATGCGCGACGAGCTGACCGCGATTTCCAGGCGCTGCGACAGCACTCGCAGCTCTTCCTTGCGGCGCTCCAGATCGGCGATGTTGCGCTGCCGCTCCGCCGTCAGCCGCCCGGCGCGGATCATCGGCAGCAGCACCAGCGCGCCGATCGCCACCGTCAGCAGCCGCGACAGCCACCGGTCGGGATAGGGCTGCTCCCAGCCCTGATCGGGAATGGCGGCGATGCGCCATTTTTCCTGCCCCAGATTCACCGCCATTTCGACCGGCTTCGAGCGGAACACATCGCCTTCGCCGAAAAAGGGAATGCCGTAGAGCCCTTCCGGCGTATTGTTGGCGATGGCGATGCGGAGCGGAAATTCACTGTCGCGCAGGCGGGTGTCGCGATAGAGCCATTCCAGATCGATGACGGAGGAAACGATGCCCCAGAACCGGTCCTTCCCGGCGTCGGAGCGCGTTTCGACCGGATAGCGGACGATCAGCCCCTTGCCGCCCTGCACCAGATCGAGCGGACCGGCGATCACGATCTTGCCGGTGTCGCGCACGCGCGCCACTCCGTCCCACTGCGACATCTGGTTGCGGTAATCCAGCCCCATCACCTTTTCATTGCCCTTGAGCGGGTAGATGAGGTTGATGACGAAATCGCGCGCGGCGGCAATGTGGCGGATCTGGGAATCGTTGTGGAAAATGCGGGTGGCGAGCGCCTCGAACCGGGCCTGCTGCATGTCCGGCTCGGTTTCCAGAACCGCGACAAGGCCCAGCACCAGTTGCACATTGCCGTTGATCTTGCCTTCGATGCGCGAGCGGACGACGCTGAGCTGCTCGGTCACCTGCGAGCGCAGGTTTTCCTCGGCGATCTTCTGCTTCTGGGTATCGGCGAGAATACCGGCGAGAACGACGACGGCGAGCATGATGACGGCAGGCAGATAGGGAAAGCTCGCAATGCGTCTCCCCCAGGAGCCGCCAGCGCCCGCCATGCCGTAACCTGCCCGTTTCGCATCCTGCATAGTCACACCCTTTTGCAGCGCTCATCTTGCCGCGAAAGCCTGATGTTTTTGTTAATATCGCGGGCCGGCCAGCAAGAATGCCGCCAGTAACGCGGCGTTCGCGCATGAATTGCGTCATGAAGCGGACTGCCGGCGCATTTCCGCTTTTCTGCGAAATGCCATGGCCCGCCGCTTTCCTGTTTCCCCCGTTCGAGAACAGAAAACCCGTGACCATCTTCCGGGAAATAGTTTTGTTTTTCGCATTTCCTGACGGAAAACCGGTGGCCACTTTTCCGGGAAATATTCTGTTTTATGCATTTCCTGACGGAAAACCGGTGGCCACTTTTCCGGGAAATGCTCTAATCTCACCTCAGGAGGCTGCTTCGAAAAAAGGCAGGCATGACAAGCGGGGAACAGGGCATGGCGCAGGAAAAGAGCGGCACGGCGGCGGATGGCACGCCGAAAATCTGGCTCGCCTCCTATCCACCCGCCGTTCCCGCCGAAATCGATCCGCCCCGCGACACGTCGCTGGCCGTCATTCTGGAGGAAAGTTGCAGGCGCCATGCCGGGCGCATCGCCTTTTCCAGCATGGGCCGCGACATGACCTATGCGGGGCTCGGCAAGGCCAGCCGCGATGTGGCCGCATGGCTGCAATCCATCGGCCTTGCCCCCGGCGACCGGGTGGCGGTGATGATGCCGAACATTCTCCAGAACCCCGTCACCGTCTACGCCATTCTGCGGGCCGGTTATGTGGTGGTGAACGTCAACCCGCTCTATACGCCGCGCGAGCTTCAGTATCAGTTGAAGGATTCCGGCGCCAGGGCGATCTTCGTTCTCGAAAACTTCGCCCATACCGTCGCGCAGGCGTTGAAGGGCACCGATGTCGCCCATGTCGCCGTCACCGCCATGGGCGACATGCTGGGGCTGAAGGGCCTGCTCGTCAATCTCGTGGTGCGGCATGTGAAGAAGCTGGTGCCCGCCTGGAGCCTTCCCGGCCATCACGATTTCCGCGACATTCTGCGCAAGGGCGAAAAGCTGCCGCTGACGCCTTCCCCGCGCGGCGGCAACGATATCGCCTTCCTGCAATATACCGGCGGCACCACCGGCATTTCCAAGGGCGCAGCACTCAGCCACGCCAATCTGATCGCCAATCGCGACCAGATCCTGCTCTGGCTGAGGGCCGCCTATCTGCGCAAGCCGGAGCCGGACTTGCTGCGCTTCGTCTGCGCCCTGCCGCTCTATCACATCTTCGCGCTGACGGTGAATTCGCTGATGGGCATTACCGTCGGCGGGCATAACGTGCTGATCCCCAATCCCCGCGACATTCCCGCCTTCGTCAAGGAAATGGCAAAATATGAATTTCACATCTTTCCGGGGCTGAACACGCTGTTCAACGCGATGATGAACGATCCGGATTTCGCCCGCATCGATTTCTCCCACATGCTTCTGGTGCTGGGCGGCGGCATGGCGGTGCAGCGGCCAGTGGCCGAACGCTGGTTCGAACGCACCGGCACGGCCATCACCGAAGGCTACGGCCTGTCGGAAACCTCGCCGGTCGCCACCGCCAACCGCTTCGATTCCAACAGTTTCACCGGCTCCATCGGCCTGCCCCTGCCCTCCACGGAAATCGCCATCCGCGACGACGAGGGCCGCGGCCTGCCGCTTGGCGAGGTCGGCGAAATCTGCATTCGCGGCCCGCAGGTGATGACCGGCTACTGGCAGCGCCCCGACGAGACCGCCCGGGTGATGACCGCCGACGGCTTCTTCCGCTCCGGCGACATGGGCTTCATGACCCCGGAAGGCTATACGAAAATCGTCGACCGCAAGAAGGACATGATCCTCGTTTCCGGCTTCAACGTCTATCCCAACGAGATCGAGGAGGTGGCGGCCACCCTTCCGGGCGTGCTGGAAGCCGCCGCCATCGGCGTGCCGGACGAGCATTCCGGCGAGGCGGTGAAGCTGTTCATCGTCCGGCGCGACCCGGCGCTGACCGAGGAGGAGGTGCGCCGCCACTGCGCCGAAAACCTGACAAATTACAAGCGCCCCCGCCACATCGAGTTTCGCAGCGAGCTGCCGAAATCGCCGGTCGGCAAGATTCTGCGCAAGGATCTGCGGGGCTGAAAGAATACGCGCCACAGGCGCATTTTTCGTTTTCCCGGGATCGCCAGCTTGATTTGGGCTGGCGATTGCGAATAGTTACCTAATCGATTGAAGTCCTCGGTCCCAGGAGCATTCCGCCATGCAAGCGCCAGCCATTCAAGAGATTGTCGAAGACCTGAAAACCGCAGCCGCGCAAACGCGGGCGACCGATATCCGCGCCGCCTTCGCCGCCGATGCGGGCCGCTTCGCGCAGTTCAGCGCCAGGCTTGGCGATCTCACGATGGATTTTTCCAAGACGGCGGTCAACGAGCGCATTCTCGCCCTGCTGGTGAAGCTCGCAGACAAGGGCGGCGTCGCCGAAAAGCGCGAGGAGATGTTCTCCGGCAAGGCGATCAATTTCACCGAGGAGCGCGCCGTGCTGCATACGGCCCTGCGCAACCGCTCCAATACGCACGTGCTGGTCGACGGCAAGGATGTGATGCCCGATGTCAACGCCGTGCTGGCCGCCATGGGCGCCTTCGCCGATGACGTGCGCTCCGGCACGCTCAAGGGCGCCACCGGCAAGGCGATCACCGATGTCGTCAATATCGGCATCGGCGGCTCCGATCTCGGCCCCGTCATGGCGACGCTGGCGCTCGCCCCCTTCCATGACGGGCCGCGCCTGCATTTCGTCTCCAACATCGACGGCGCCCATATCGCCGACACGCTGAAGCTGCTTGCCGCCGAAACGACGCTGTTCATCGTCGCCTCGAAGACCTTCACCACCATCGAGACGATGACCAACGCGCAGACCGCCCGCGCCTTCATCGCCGATGCGCTGGGCGAGGACGCGGTGCAGCATCATTTCGCCGCCGTTTCCACCGCGCTCGACAAGGTCGCCGCCTTCGGCATCGACGCCAACAGGGTCTTCGGTTTCTGGGACTGGGTCGGCGGGCGCTATTCCATCTGGTCGGCCATCGGCCTGCCGCTGATGATCGCCATCGGGCCCGAGGATTTCGGCCGCTTCCTCGACGGCGCGCATGCCATGGACACGCATTTCCGCGAGGCCGCGCCCGAGAAGAACCTGCCGATGCTGCTCGGCCTGATCGGCTATTACCACCGCAACGTTCTCGGCTATCCCTCGCGCGCCATTCTGCCCTACGACCAGCGCCTGTCGCGCTTTCCGGCCTATCTGCAACAGCTCGACATGGAATCGAACGGCAAGGGCGTCACCATCGACGGCACGCCGGTCGAGGGCCAGTCCGGCCCGGTCGTCTGGGGCGAGCCCGGCACCAACGGCCAGCATGCCTTCTACCAGCTCATCCATCAGGGCACGACCGTCATTCCCGCCGAATTCATGATCGCCGCCAACGGCTTCGAACCGAAGCTGCGCCATCAGCACGAGCTTCTGATCGCCAATTGCCTGGCGCAATCCGAGGCATTGATGAAGGGCCGCACGCTGGCCGAGGCCAAGGCGCAACTGACCGCCAAGGGCATGGACGATAAAAAGGCGGATTTCATCGCCCCGCACCGCGTGTTCGAAGGTAACCGGCCGTCGATCACCTTCGTCTACGATCAGTTGACACCGTTCACGCTCGGCCGCCTGATCGCGCTTTACGAGCACCGCGTCTTCGTGGAAGGCGTGCTGTTCCGCATCAATTCCTTCGACCAGTGGGGCGTGGAACTGGGCAAGGAACTGGCGACGGGCCTGCTGCCGGTCGTCGAGGGCAAGGAAAGCGCCGCGGGCCACGACAGCTCGACGCAGGGCCTCGTCGCCGCGCTTGCCAGCCTGAAAAAATAAGCCGCAAGGTTTGCGGATGCACGAAGGCGCTGCCTGCGGGCGGCGCCTTTTTTCATGCGGATTTTGCGATCACGAAATATTAAAGCAGGGAACGTCCCCGCCCCTGAGCGATTAGAGCCACCGGGACCGCAAAGGATCCCTGCCAAAGATACGAGGAGAATTCCAATGGCAAATCAGGGTGGAACCCACGAACAGCACGTCAAGGCAGGCCAGCAGAGCCACAAGAACCAGCAGCAGCAGGCTTCCGGTTCGCGCAACAACATGGACGACAATCGTGGCGGCAACAACAACACCCGCGGCGGCTCGCATGAGCAGCATGTGAAGGCCGGTCAGCAGAGCCACAAGAACAACCACTGATCCGGCCCGGCATCATTTTCAGCACATCGCTGTCACAGGCAAGGGAAGCGCGACAGCCGCTTCCATGGAAAAGGCCCGCGTCCGCCGACGCGGGCCTTCATGGCTTCAGAGGCCGATCTCATGCGCGAAGGGCGGGTTGGCTCCAGCGCGCGACACGGTGACCGCCGCCACCTTCGCGCCCAGCGCCAGCGCCGTGGCGATCTGATCGCTGGAGAGGGCGGCCACCTTCTCCTTGGTCAGAAGCCCCTGCATTTTCAGGGAAGCGAGAATTCCGGCATCGAAGGTATCGCCCGCGCCAACCGTGTCGACAACGGTGACGCGCTCGCTTGCCACCGCGACCTTGTGATCGCGGCTGTAGCCGAGGGCGCCCTCCGCTCCCTTGGTGATGACCACCAGCTTCGCGCCATGGTTCAGCCAATGGCTCGCCAGCGCGTCGTGATCGCCGGACAGGCCGAACCACTCCAGATCCTCGTCGGAGAATTTCAGGATATCGGCCTTGGCCGCCATGCGCTCGATGCGGGCGCGGTGCGCCGCCTTGTCCTTGATGAAGCCGGGGCGGATGTTCGGATCGAGCGAGATCACCCGCTTGCCCGCCTCGCGCATCAGCAGCGCCTCATAGGTTTCGCCGCAGGGGTTGGGGATCAGGCTGATCGCGCCGAAATGCAGCGCTTCCACGTCATCGCCGAGCGCGGGCAGGTCGTCCGTGGTGATCATCCGGCCCGCCGTATTCTCGTCGTAGAAGGCATAGGTGGCGTGGCCGTTCACCAGCTTGACGAAGGCGATCGTCGTCGGGCGCGAGGAGGTGGCGCAAAACGAATAATCGACATGGCTGGCCTGCAAGGTTTCGCGCAGGATATCGCCCATCATGTCATCCGACAGGCCGGTGAAGAAACCGGCGGGCAGGCCAAGACGCCCCAGCGCAATGGCCGTGTTGAAGATCGCGCCGCCCGCATAGGGCGCGAACGCCTTTTCCCCCAGCGTCGTTTCGCGCGGCAGCATGTCGATGAGCGCCTCGCCACAGCAGATGATCATGAAATTCCCCCTCCGCGATAGGATTAAACCGATTAGATCAATTAACGGCCGAATGCCAGACTATTTTCACCCGGACTATTGTCACAGGCTATCGACGCCGCCATTGCGGCCGGACCAGGCAAGCGGCGCATCCAGAAACGCCTCGACCTCGGCCAGCGTGCGGTCGTCGAACAGCTTGTCCTTGCGGGCCGCCGCCAGCACGTCGCGCCAGGTGGCGAGGTAGTGCAGCTTGACGCCGCCCTCCTCGAAACGCTGCCCGGCGGCCGGGAAGATTCCGTAGTAGAACAGGGCGATGCCGTGGTCGACGGAGGCCCCCGCCGCCCGGATCGCATCGATGAAGGTGAACATCGAGCCGCCCACCGTCACCAGATCCTCGATCACCAGCACGCGCGCGCCTTCCGGCAGATGGCCCTCGATCTGGGCGTTGCGGCCATGGCCCTTCGGCTTCTTGCGGCAATAGATCATCGGCAGGCCGAGGCGCTCCGCCAGCAGGGCCGCGAAGGGAATACCCGCCGTCTCGCCTCCCGCCACCACGTCGAAACGCTCGAAACCGGCCTGACGCTGGATGGTCGAGGCGGCGAAATCCATCACCGCCGAGCGGATGCGCGGATAGGAAATCAGCTTGCGGCCATCGATATAGACCGGGCTCATCATGCCCGAGGCCAGCTTGTAGGGTTTTTCGGCGGCAAAATGCACCGCCTTGATTTCCCACAGCATTTTCGCCACCAGTTCGGCGATCACGGCGCGGTCGGGAAAAATGGTCTGGAACATCGGGTTCTCCTGAAGGCCGCGCGGGTCAGCGCCGCTCCTGCGGGCGGCGCCGTGGCGCGGGAATGAAACAAGGATGGCTCGGGCCGCAAAGCCCGCGAATGGAAGCGAGGACGCGCCCGGCGCTCACCCGGCCACCGCCCAGTGCAGCGGGAACATCGGGTCGAAGACCGTGACCGGCCCCGCGCCGGTTTCGATCTTCGCGGGGTAGGAAACGGGTTCCTGCTGGCGCACCAGCCGGATGCGCTCCTCGTTCGGCTGGAGCCCGTACCAGGCGGGGCCGTTCAGCGAGGCGAAGGCTTCCAGCCGGTCGAGCGCGCCCTCCTCCTCGAAGACATGGGCAAGGCAGCTCATGGTGTTGACCGAGGTGTAGCAACCGGCGCAGCCGCAGGCGCATTCCTTCAGCGGATCGACATGCGGGGCGGAATCGGTGCCCAGGAAGAAGCGGGCATCGCCCGAGGTCGCCGCCTTGCGCAGCGCCAGCCGGTGCTTTTCGCGCTTGGCGACCGGCAGGCAGTAATAATGCGGCTTGATGCCGCCGACGAGGATGGCGTTGCGGTTGATGATGAGGTGATGGGTAGTGATCGTTCCGGCGATATTGCCCTTGGCCGAGGCAATGTAATCGATGCCATCTTCAGTCGTCACATGCTCCATCGTCACCTTCAGCTCCGGCAGGCGCCGCCGCAGCGGATCGAGCACGGTTTCGATGAAGACCGCCTCGCGGTCGAAGATATCGACTTCCGGCGTCGTCACCTCGCCATGCACGCAGAGCGGCAGGCCGATCTTCGCCATGCGCTCCAGCACCGGCATCACCTTGCCGAGATCGCGCACGCCGCCATGGGAATTGGTGGTCGCGCCCGCCGGATAGAGCTTGACGGCGGTGATGAGGCCGCTTGCCTTACCCTCCTCCACATCGTCGGCGCTGGTATGCTCGGTCAGGTACAGCGTCATCAGCGGCTCGAAACGGTCGCCCGCGGGAATGGCGGCGGCGATGCGCTCGCGATAGGCGCGGGCATCTGACGTCGTCACCACCGGCGGCACGAGGTTGGGCATGATGATGGCGCGGGCGAAATGGCGGCTGGTGTCGCCGATCACGCCTTTCAGCATGTCGCCGTCGCGCAGATGCAGGTGCCAGTCATCGGGGCGGCGGATGGTCAGTTCGGTGATCGGCTGGCTCATGCTTGTCTCCGGGCATTGTCCTCGCGCAACTCCGGGCGGAAATCCGGTTCCCGTCCTGACTGGAATTGCCTGTGTTCCGCTCCGATATCACCATCAGCCAGCCGGTTCAAATGGTTCAGAAGATCTCGATCCGGACATCGGCGGGGCGGGAATTCTTCGTCACCCGCTCGCCGTTCGGCAGGTCGTTTCCGTAGAGCTTGGCCTGGATCGTCTCCTCGTCCAGCCCGTAATGCTGCCAGCGCTGGCGCAGCCGCTCCTCCAGAACCTCATAGGCCGGGCCGACGAAGACGGTGAAATCGAATTTTCCATCGAGGCGCGACCAGGGCGCTTCGTCCAGCAGCAGGTAATTGCCCTCCACCAGCACGATGCGGGTTTCAGGCGACACCACGCGGGCCGAGGCGATGGCGATCTCGCGGGAGCGGTCGAAAACCGGCACCAGCACGTCCTCCTCGCCCCTGCGCACCGCCTCCAGAATATCGAGGAAGCCGCGCACGTCAAAAGTTTCCGGCGCGCCCTTGCGGGGCAGCAGGCCACGGGCTTCGAGAATGCCGTTATCCATGTGGAAGCCGTCCATGGGCAGGACTTCGGCCACCTCGCCACGGCGGACAAGCTCGTCGCGCAGCGCATCGGCGAGCGTGGACTTGCCCGCGCCGGGCGGACCGGCGATCCCGGCGACGAAGCGCCTGGCATCGCCAGCGCGGCGGAGAAGCTCCGCCGCGATGTCGCTTACATCGGTCATCAGGCCGCCAGCGCCTCCGCCGGAGGTTCCTTCGCGCCGGTCATGAAGGCCACCGCGTCCGACATGGTGTAATCCTGCGGACGCACGACGCAGAGGCGGCTGCCGAGGCGGTGGATGTGGATGCGATCCGCCACCTCGAAGACATGCGGCATGTTGTGGCTGATCAGGATGATCGGAATGCCGCGCGAGCGCACATCCCGGATCAGCTCCAGCACGCGGCGGCTTTCCTTGACGCCGAGCGCCGCCGTCGGTTCGTCGAGAATGACGACCTTGGAGCCGAAGGCGGCCGCGCGCGCCACCGCCACGCCCTGACGCTGGCCGCCCGAAAGCGTTTCCACCGCCTGATTGATGTTCTGGATGGTCATCAGCCCGAGTTCGGTCAGCTTGTCACGGGCGAACTTTTCCATGGCCGGGCGGTCGAGCTGCCGGAACAGGCTGCCCATGATGCCGGGCTTGCGCAGCTCGCGGCCCATGAACATGTTGTCGGCGATCGACAGGGCCGGAGACATCGCCAGCGTCTGGTAGACGCATTCGATGCCATAGCCGCGCGCGTCCAGCGGACTGGAGAAACGCACCGGCTTGCCTTCCAGGGTGATTTCACCGTCGTCCGGCTGCACCGCGCCGGACAAGGCCTTGATGAGCGAGGATTTGCCCGCGCCGTTATCGCCGATCACCGCCAGGATTTCGCCCGGATAAAGATCGAAGTCGCAGTTGTTGAGCGCGGTTACCTTGCCGTAGCGCTTGAACAGGCCGCGTCCCTTGAGAATGGGTTCTTGCGTCATGCCGATGCCTTTCTGATCCACTGGTCCACCGCGACGGCGAGGATGATGAGCAGGCCAATCAGGAAGAAGGTCCATTGCGGATCGGTGCCGACCATCTTCAGGCCCATTTCGAACACGCCGACGATCAGCGCGCCGAAGAACATGCCGACGATGGAGCCGCGGCCGCCGAAGAGCGAGATGCCGCCGATCACGACGGCGGTGATCGACTGGATGTTCCCCATGACGCCGGTGGAAGCGGAGGGCGAAACCGAGCCGAAACGGCCGATCATGACCCAGCCCGCGACG
>JBDHTA010000021.1:0-33482 GCA_039808465.1 Rhizobiaceae bacterium
TCTAGCAGTCCATGATTTGTTGCGCGTTCTGGAACCGATCTGGCGTACCAAGACGGAGACGGCACGTCGCCTACGCGGTCGAATTGAAGCCGTCCTTTCTTGGGCTACGGTGGCCGGCCATCGGAGCGGCGACAACCCGGCGCGTTGGGCTGGCAACTTGAAAGAACTTCTCCCGGCTGCGGCTAAAGTTGCGAAGGGAGATAATCAGCCAGCGATCCGGCTTGACGATGCGGGGCGCTGGATCAAGGCGCTGCGGTCGCGGGAAGGGATCGGCAGCCGGGCGCTGGAATTTGCGGCGCTGACTGCCTGCCGATCTCAGGAAGTGCGCGGCGCGACGTGGGATGAAATCGATCTGGAAAAGGCGCTGTGGGTCATTCCTGCCGGTCGCATGAAGATGGACCGTGAACACCGTGTGCCGCTTTCGCATGATGCTTTGGTTCTTCTGAAAGCCTTGCCGCACATGGCCGGTAGCCAACTGGTGTTCCCGGCAGTGAAGGGCGGGCAGTTGAGTGATATGGCCCTCAGCGCCACCATGCGGCGGCTCCACGATGCCGATGTGAAGGAGGGGGGCGCGGGTTTTATCGACCGTGTGTCGAAGCGCCCATCTGTGCCACATGGCCTAAGATCGACTTTTAGGGACTGGGTGTCCGATAGGAGTTCCTTTGCCGGCGAAATGGCTGAGGTCGCGCTCGCGCATAAGGTCAGCAATGCGGTGGAGGCTGCATATCGCAGGGGCGATCAATTGGAGAAGCGCCGCCAGATGATGACCGCCTGGGCCGACTTCCTTGCCGGCAGGAAGGTAGATGGGAACGTTGTGCAGTTTGCGGATGCGCGGGCATGAGCGTCGATCAGTCGGACGATGACGAATATGTTGCCGGCGATCCCGAGCGAATTGTGACCGCGCCCGTGGTGCGGCTTACATTCAAAAGCGCTGGGCCGCAACACTGGCAAGCCCTGAGCGGCAATGAGCGCATTGCGGTAGTCCGATGGCTCAAACGGGGCGACGCGGCATGCCTGCTTCGGGCGCTGACGCTCAACCCTTCCTCTCCCGGCCTTCGTGCATTCGTAGCAGAAGCGCTGGCGGGCGGGCCGAATACTGGCTGGCGGATGCGGTTAGCGGCGCAAGGAGTGGCCGGCGGCTCTCCGAGGAAGATCGACCGCGAGACCGTCGCTGCCCTGCGTGGGGCGCTGATGGAGGGCGATAGCGTGTCCAAGTTGGCGGCTCGGCTTGCCGGGCGGATGAGGGGTGAGCGGGCGAGGCGTGGCCCTATCAGCGATCCGATGCAGGTTGCGATGGTCGGACTTGCGTACTACGCGGCGCGGACGGGCATGGACGCGGAGGGTGCGAGAGGCGCTGTTCATCAATTTTACGGGCTGAACCTTGGCGATAAGAACATTCAGCGCCTAATCACCGTATTCAATAAACCAGGAACGCCGTAACCCGCCTTATTAACTAGGATGATCCCTGTGGCGAATTGAAACAAGGTGTCTCCAGCCGAACAACTGGAGACACCCAAATGAATTCGATCTATTTGCAGGACAATCAAGTCGCCGCCCGTTATGGCGTTGCCCGCCCCTCTATCTGGCGCTGGCTGAAAAACGATCCGACGTTTCCGAAGCCTATCGCCCTCTCAAAGGGATGCACGCGCTGGCGTCTTGAAGACCTTGAGGCATGGGAAAACGGCAAGGCCGCAAGCAACGCCGCCTGATCCCACCGCCATGCCGGGCAAAATAAACGCCCGGCTGTCAATACAACCGGGCGGCACTTCGCACTTTCATCAATGTGGCGTTGTGAAAGTAGCAACAATTGCTGCCTCGGGCAATAATACGAGGAAATAATGAAATACTTCGAGCCGGCTGTTACGGCGGCAACCAGTTTCATCGACAGGTTCAATGCCGTCGATTTCGTGATGCGTATAAAGCCTTATTCCGATTTTACCGATGCTAGCCGGAAGAACAACGCGATAACCTACGCCGTTGACCGTACATACCACGCAATCGACTTTACCGACCCCGAGGCCGATGGCGGCTTCGTTGTCAGGCGCGGCGGATATGATGCGCTGATCTTCACATTTTACCTGGGCGGCGTTCTGGCGGGTGCGCTCATTTGCTCCTGCACGGTGCCGGGTCTCCCCACTCGCATCATGATGCTCGCTGTCAGCGAGACCTATCGCGGGATGGGGATTGCCCAGGCTCTTGTTCAGGCCGCAATTGACAGCACTCCGGTTGTCGGCGTTGCGCCGCCAGACGAGATGCGCGGCTTCTATGAGAACATGGGCTTCGCCCACTGGTATCGCGGCGTTGGCGGGGCTGATGTCGGCTTCACGCGTTCGATCGATGAGAGGACGGGCCTCTACTATGTCGTGCCGGTTGCGGCCGATGACGAGATAGCTGGCGGCAACGCGGAGGTATGACATGACGAACAACAAGCTCCCCAACACAATCCTATACCCGAAGACCGACAAGTCCGGCGTCGTCATCCTGCCGCGCTGGTATCTCAGTTTGCGAGATGCCCACCCCGACGAGGCGAAGTTCATTGAAGAAGCCAAGGTTCACCCTGAGATCGGCTACATGGCCGTCAGGGCCTTCAAGCTGATCGATGGTGATTTGCTCACCAGTCAGGAAGACAAGCAGCTTCACGACGCTGTCGCGGCGGTCCTGTTCGTTGGGTACGACTTTCGCTGGTGGTTCCTGCGCCTACCCGAAAATACCCTGTTGCCGTTCCCTAATCGCGGCCAGAACCTATCGGTCGAGGAGTTGCGCAACGCGGTTCCGACGCATGACAGCTTTGCGGACTACCTCGATTTCGTCCAGCGCGTGTGGGCCTACATCGAGCGCCTTGAGGCCAAGTATGGCCTGACGGAGGCGCTGCGGGATGAATGAATTGACGCCGCCCGATTGGCACAGAGATGCCCCGCTGCCTGATCCTGATGCCTACGGTGCCGATATGGGCATGATGGGCGGGCATCGCCATCCTGCCGGCCTTGCTGTGCCTGATGGCGAGCTGGCGCGCCGTGAAGTGCCAGGATCGCAGGAGTTTAAACGGCGTGATGATGCGGCGGCGCGTGACGATTTCCGTATGGCGCGGGATGCAGCGAGACGCCCCATTCTCGACCCACGCGACCCTATGCCGTCTGCGCGTGCGCTGCTCGCGGATGGCTTCATGTCAGACGGCCTGTGCACCATGCACCACTATCGCGGCACCTTCTGGCGCTGGGATGGGGCCTGCTACCGTGACGCTGATGCGGATAGCATGCAAGCTCAGATTTGGGACTTCCTGGATGATGCGAAGCGATACGGGAAAGATGGCGAGCTTCTGCCCTTCCAGCCAAATCGCAGCGCCGTTGAAAATGTCGCGTCTGCATTCAAAGCCGTCTGTAACCTGCCGGGCAGTGTCGAAGCGCCGGCATGGCTTGGAGACGACAAGGGGAAGCCGATGCCTAGCGAACTGCTGCCCGTCCAGAACGGCCTACTGCACCTGCCCAGCGGGCGGCTCACCCCGCCGTCACCCGCATTCTTTTGCCTGAATGCATCCAGCGTGCCGTTCAATCCTGACGCGCCAGCGCCCACGCAATGGCTGCGCTTCCTCGATCTCATCTGGCCGGATGATCGCCAGTCTATTGATGCGCTGCAAGACATCTTCGGATACCTGCTATCCCCGGATACATCGCACCAGAAAATCCCGCTCATCGTCGGCCCAAAGCGATCCGGCAAGGGCACGATTGCACGTATCCTGACAGCCCTCCTGGGACAGGGCAGCGTGACAGCGCCAACACTCGCCAGCCTAGCGACGAATTTCGGGCTTTCTCCTCTGATTGGGAAGTCGGTTGCCATTATCGGTGATGCGCGCCTTAGCGGAAAAGCCGATCAATCCGCGATTGCCGAGCGTCTGCTTTCGATCTCGGGCGAGGACAGCATTACCATCGACAGAAAATTTCAGGCTGCATGGACCGGCCGGCTTGGTGTCCGGTTCTTCATAATGTCGAACGAACTGCCGCGCCTGTCCGACGCTTCTGGCGCTCTCGCATCGCGGTTTCTTGTACTGACCATGAAGAATTCCTTCTATGGGAAAGAAGATCGGGGGCTGGGTAATCGGCTCCTAGCTGAACTGCCGGGCATCCTTAATTGGGCTCGGGCCGGATATGTGCGTCTTTGGAAGCGCGGATATTTCATTCCGCCAGATAGCGCCACGGAAGCGGTAGAGGAGCTTGAAGCCTTGGGATCGCCAATCTCCGCCTTCGTCAAGGACCGCTGCACAGTAGCACCCGGATCGCATTGCCCCGTCGATGATCTCTTTGCGGCCTGGAAGTTGTGGTGCGAAATGAACGGCCGACGTGAGGCTGGTACCGCGCAAAGTTTCGGGCGCGATCTGAGAGCGGCTGTAGCTGGGCTAGCCCTATCGAGGCCGCGAGTTGGCGGGCATCAAATCCGGCGCTACGAGGGTATTGCTTTGCAGGATAGTGAAGCCTATCGAGCGCAGTATTCTGATTTCTGATATAAAAGACCATAGCTAGCGGACGGCATCTGCCGTCCCGTTCTGAGCATCATTGAGACGCTGAGACGCGCAGAGACGCGACCTTCAATATACACGCGCACGAAATAAAACTTAGTTACTCAATGGGAACACGATGCATTGATACGCGTCTCATCGCGCTCACGCTCTTGGTTTGATCCGGCATGACATCCTGCCGGTTTGCTATTTGATGCCAATGACCAGAACGTTGCTGCCATAGCCAAGCACTGTCTAATACTTCGTGCGAGCATCCAACGGTGTGGGGGCGACCTTGCGGAAATACATCACAAAAAACGGTGTAACCAGCATCGCGAGAAACGACTGCACCATGGCGCTCGCAACGTGCTCGTTCGCGGTCATGACG
Organism: Rhizobiaceae bacterium; assembly: GCA_039808465.1. Taxonomy (GTDB): domain Bacteria; phylum Pseudomonadota; class Alphaproteobacteria; order Rhizobiales; family Rhizobiaceae; genus Metarhizobium. Next base: position 4,878 of record JBDHTA010000021.1, read on the forward strand.
TTACCATCGATACCCATTGCCGCAATAGCGACCCTCGCTGCAAAAAGCACACCGGGCAAAAGTATTGTCGCTAAAAAGATCAAGACGAGAGTTCGTGCGCGCCCGGGCCGCTGCCATCGGCAAATCTTCTGAAGCGCCCCAAGTTCGACTAAGAAAATTACCATGGAAATCATTGTTTTCCTCACAAACGCGAAATACCAACTATAGTTGATAAACTCCGTTTGGGTAAATCGCAATCTTCCGCGCCATGGATATGCGGAAGCTCGTTGGTCGGAACTTAGTGCGTGTGCGTCGAGAGAAAGGGCTCACGCAAGAGCAGCTTGAGGTGCTTTCGGGATACAGTCAGCAGTACCTCAGCGGCCTGGAGCGCGGCAGGCGCAACCCGACGATAATCGCACTTTACGAGTTGGCACAGGCACTAGGCGTAAGTTATCTAGAACTTGTGAAGCCAGACGACCACTCAGAAAACAGATCTTAGGTTCCTAGAGCCACAAGCCCTACTTGCCCGCTGACGCTTGATTGCGACGGCGGGCTTTTCTCTTTCAGGCGCTATGGTTTGCTATGGGTGTCGTCATGACAACCATTCATCGTTGATGCTGCCCTCAGAAGAACTTTGAGGATTTTGCATGGATGGCCTGACGCACAAGCAACGGCGCTTTGTTGAGGAATACCTTCTCTGCGCCAGTGCGACCAAGGCCGCAATCAACGCCGGCTATTCCGCCAGAAGCGCCCAGGTAACGTCCAGCCGTCTTATGGACGATCCGAAGATATTGGCGGCTATCGAGGAAGCTCAAGCCGAGCGATCCGAGAGAACCCAAGTCGATGCTGATTACTTGCTCAAGCGCCTGCATGAGGAGGTCGATGCCGATATTGCCGATCTGTACGACGAGGAGACGGGCGATCTTCTGCCCGTGCACGAATGGCCTCCCGTCTGGCGTCGCGGCCTTGTGGCTGGCGTCGAGATCGAGGCGATCACGGCTGATGGCGTCGAGGTGGGGAAGGTGAAGAAGCTCAAGCTATCTGATCGTGTGCGCCGGATCGAAGCGCTTGGCCGGCATGTGTCCGTGAACGCCTTCCGTGAAAACATTCGCGTCGAGGGCCTTGATGGACTGGCCGACCGGATTTTCCGCGCAAGGAAGAATTGGGAGACCATTGAGGGGGAAGTCATCGACCGTTCCGATAATGCGCCCGCACTCCAGCCCACGCCGCCCGCCAGCGCGCATGAAGCTGATGAGACCCATAGCGAGGCGGAAGAGTGCGAAACCTCCTCAGCGACCTCACAGCACGGCTCGGAGGCGGCTGCGCCTCAAGGCGACTGGGCAGCGCCTGCGGCACCGGCCGTATACGTGCCCGTGCTGCCCTATCCAGAGCGCACGACCTTTGCGGACTGCGACTACTCCACCTTTTCCGATGGGCTGATTGGTGCCCGCCGAAACGACTGATCGAAAGGAACCCGCATGGCAACGATTGCCGAGAACATTGTGACCATCCAGGCGAAAGCGGCCGACCTGGATATGCTGATCATCCAGTTCCGCGCCGCGAAAGCAGAGATCGACGCCGCCGAGGCGGAAATCCGGCAGCTTCGCCCAGTGTCCGAGCCGTCGCGTGCCTATCAGGAACGCTTGGCGCTCGTCGCATTGGATGCGATGGGCAAGCCTTCCAGAGGCGGAGAGCCGACCATTGCCGATCTGGCGGCTGCGGCATGAGAGGGAGTTGCGTGATGGCGGTTCTCCCATCTTCTGAAATCCGCGAAAAAATCGCAGCCCTCGACGGCCTCGTTGTCGGCCTTGGTGAGGAATTCGATCAATCGGCGGAAGCTGCCGTTGGCGGCGACGCTGACGCGGGCAGGCGTGCTGCCGCCATTGACGAACGCCTCTCGCGCTTGACGACAGACCGGAAAATCCTTGAGCGCGCCCTTGAGCGTTCTGAGGCCGCTGAGCTTGCGTTGCAGCAGGCAGAGGCTGCGGCAGCGCGTGCCAGTCATCGTGCCGTGGCTGTCGAGCAGGCTCAAGGCCTTGTGGAGACCGCGCGCCGCATCGACGCGCTCATTGCGGACATCAAGGCCGCACTGATCGAACTCGGCCAGCAGGAAACGGCTGTTCATAGGGCGCTGCATGCTGCTCGCGAGCCTATGGGCAACAGTCTCGTCGGCCAACGCGGCATCGTATCGATAGCGCTCGCTCGGCTCAACTCGACGGCTGCCACTGAACACTACCGCCAATCCGGCAAGAGCGTGGAAGACACCGCACGCGTTGCTTGGCGCTCTCTGATTGAGGACTGAACCCATGACCGATCTTGATGCTGCATCCATCCTCTTCCCGAATGATGTCCCGAAGGCCGCGACTGCTCCGCCTGAGTGGTTCTCCGTACAGCGCACCGCTGCCGAGAACCGCCTCATGGGCAACCGCGAGGCCGAGGCCAAGCCTGCCGCTCCTGCCGGCGAACAAGGCGATGATCCCGCCGCGATGCTGTTCAAGGACGATGCTGCCCGCAAAGACATCGACTATGAGCGGGTTGTGGGTAATGAACTCGACCAAGTGACGCTTGACGCACTCAAGGATGACGATCAGGAGCGCGTTGGCGCGCTGAGGGCCGCGACCGCCGCGTTGACGGACGAATTTCGATCTTCCGGCGCTCCACCGGAGGAGGTGGCGGAAGCGTTCCAGATACTTCGAGATCGCCCCATGACCGAGCCGACGCCCGAAGAGCGTGAGGAGCATTTTCAGTGGGCCGTTGCCGCCTTGCGGTACGATGGCGTCACCAATGCAGAATTAAACGCCGCTCGTGCGATGATCCGTGACTATGAGCAAATCGCTCCCGGCACTATCGCGAGCCTTGAGGCGTACGGAGCCGGCAACGATCCCAAGCTTGTGAAGCTGGCGATTGCCCAGGCAAAACGTCGGGGGTATCTCCGTTGATGATAGAGTTAGCCAGCCCCATTACCTGCCCATGCTGCCAGCAGGCCGTAGCTGCTCCAACCTTAGAAATCGTTATCGACCGTTTCGGCTTGACGCCGCTGGAAGGAAAAATCCTCACTGCGATCTGGAAGGGTCGCGGGATACCGGTCATGACTTCGCGTGTGTTCGATTATATGTACGCCGATGATCCCGAAGGAGGGCCGGAGGATAACCGGGCCTATCTCGCGTTTAAAGTGGCGCTCTGCCACATGCGAAAAAAGCTGGCCGGTTCTGGCGTTGGGATCGAGAACGTTGGCTATCGGCTTGGATACCGCCTCGTCATCGGGAATGATTGCTGACGCTTCTTGTCTCAATCAAGCGCAGTCAATATTGACTGGTAGGATGGCACGTACATCCGAGGAACTTGACCAAGTTATTGATTTTAATGAATTTATGGCGGACAGAGAGGGATTCGAACCCTCGATACGCTTTCACGTATACACGCGTTCCAGGCGTGCGCCTTCAACCACTCGGCCACCTGTCCATCTGTTTCTGCGCGGAAAATCAATCGCCAACGCAGCGGAACGGGCGCGGTATATACCGAGGTTCGCACCGGGATCAACCGGAATTTCACCGAAGACGGCAACTTCCCGCATTATTCTTTGCAAAGGCCCGGGATTGCCTGACATTTTCAGTCCGGCTATCCTGTCACCATACGATTATCGAGCCGCCCGAGGGCGCGCAGGGAGTAAGATGCGGTTTCTTTTGCGAGCCTTGAGCCTGTTGTCCCTCGTTCTCGCCGTCATCGCCGGAACCATCGATTCGATCCAGTCGGTGGCGGGCTCCGGCGTCGTCCTCACCTCCTTCGGCAGCGCCTGGCGGGACATGAGCGCGCCCACGCTGGCGGCGGCGCAGAATTTCGTCACGGAGCATCTGGGCGAAACCGCGCGCGACAGCCTTTTCGGCTGGCTGCTGTTCCAGCCCGCCTTCGCGGTGTTTCTGGCGCTGTCGCTGTTGTTCTGGATCCTCGGCTACCGGCGGGCGAATCCGGCCGGGCATTTCGCCGCATAGGGTTGCGCCGATAAATTACGCACGAAAAACAGGCGCTTCGGGAAAATTCCGCCTTGCGGCGCGGCATTGCGCCCCGCTTTTGCCCAATCCCCGATAATTCTTGACCGCCCGAAAAATTTCTCGTGAAATTTTCCCGGAGCCATGCAAGGATGCGCGAGCTTTAGCCCTTCCCGCATGCTTCCCGAAACCGGAACGGTGTCGGAATATGCGGCAGAATTCAAGCTGTTGCGGCGTTCCCTGCGCATCTGGATGCGGCGCGGCGCCGCAAGGGGGCGACCGGCTCCGCAAAGAGATCCGGCTCGAACAAGACCGGGCGTGCGGGAGGACCCAGACAAGATCAATAGCAACAACAGGGCTGCACAATGAAAAAAACCCTCTTGAGTCTCCTTGCAGCGGCTGCCATGTCGACGACGGCGCTGGCCGCCGACATCAAGCCGGCGCTGGTCTATGGCACCGGCGGCAAGTTCGACAAATCCTTCAACGAAGCGTCCTATAACGGCGCCGAGCAGTTCAAGAAGGAAACCGGGGTCGAGTATCGCGATTTCGAGCCGACCGGCGATACCCAGGGCGAGCAGGCCATCCGCAACTTCGCCAGCCGCGGCTTCAACCCCGTCGTTGCCGTCTCCTTCGCCTGGACTTCGGCCGTCGAGAAGGTCGCAGCCGAATTTCCCGACACCAAGTTCGTGATCGTCGATGCCGTCGTCGACAAGCCGAACGTCCGCTCGGTCGTCTACAAGGAAGAGGAAGGCTCCTACCTCGTCGGCGTCGCCGCCGCCATGGCATCCAAGACCGGCAAGGTCGGCTTCATCGGCGGCATGGATATTCCGCTGATCCGCAAGTTCGGCTGCGGCTACGAGCAGGGCGCGCGCGCCGCCAACCCGAACATCGAAGTCTTCCAGAACATGACCGGCACCACGCCCGCGGCCTGGAACGACCCGGTTCGCGGCGGCGAGCTGACCAAGAACCAGATCGACCAGGGCGCCGACGTCATCTACGCGGCAGCTGGCGCGACCGGCCTTGGCGTGCTCCAGACCGCCGCCGACAACAAGAAGCTGTCGATCGGCGTCGATTCCAACCAGAACCACCTGCATCCCGGCTCCGTCCTGACCTCGATGGTCAAGCGCGTGGATCTGGCCGTTCACGACGCCTTCGCCGATGTCCAGAACGACAAGTTCACCGCGGGCGTTCAGGCGCTCGGCGTCAAGGAAGACGGCGTGACCTGGGCTCTCGACGACAACAACAAGCCGCTGATCACGCCGGAAATCCAGGCTGCCGTCGAAAAGGCCAAGGCCGACATCATTGCCGGCACCGTCAAGGTTCACGACTATATGAGCGACAATTCCTGCCCGAAGTGACAGGTTTCTGACGGGCGTGGGGCGCAGCAGAGCCGCCGCACGCCCTTTTCGTATCTGATGGGTTCGTTCCTCATCCCGTGGTGCGCGCAGGCTGCGCTTGCGCGGCAAAAGCCGTACCCGCGGGATGGCCGGGCGATCCGCTTCCGGAGCCTTGAGACGTGAGCCAAGCGCCAGCAATCGAACTCATCGGCATCGACAAGAAATTCGGTGCCGTCCATGCCAACAAGAACATCAACCTGTCGGTCGCCAAAGGGTCGATTCACGGCATCATCGGCGAAAACGGCGCGGGAAAATCGACGCTGATGTCGATCCTCTACGGCTTCTACCATGCGGATAGCGGCGAAATCCGCATCGACGGCAAGCCGGTGACGATCCGCGACAGCCAGGCGGCGATTTCGGCCGGTATCGGCATGGTGCACCAGCATTTCATGCTGGTGGAGAATTTCACCGTGCTGGAAAACCTGATGCTGGGCGCGGAAGGCGGCATGCTGCTTTCCGGCGGCGTGGCCAAGGCGCGGGCCGAGCTGAAACGGCTCGCCAGCGATTACGGGCTGGAGGTCGATCCCGACGCGGTGATCGAGGAACTGGCCGTCGGCTTGCAGCAGCGCGTGGAAATCCTGAAAGCCATGTATCGCGGCGCGGAGATCCTCATTCTCGACGAGCCGACCGGCGTGCTGACCCCCGCCGAGGCCGATCACCTGTTCCGCATCCTGAAAGTGCTGCGCGATCAGGGCAAGACGGTGATCCTCATCACCCACAAGCTGCGCGAGATCATGGCGATCACCGACACCGTGTCGGTGATGCGGCGCGGCGAGATGGTGGCGACGCGCAAGACCTCCGAGACCACGGTGGAGGAACTGGCGGAACTGATGGTGGGACGCCGCGTGCTGCTGCGCGTGGAAAAGGGCGAGGCGAAGCCCGGCGACGTGGTTCTGTCGGTGCGCAACCTGACGGTCCGCGATTCGCGGGGCGTCACCATGGTCGACAACGTGTCCTTCGATGTCAGGGCGGGCGAGATCGTCGGCATCGCGGGCGTGGCGGGCAATGGCCAGTCGGAGCTGCTGGAAGCGATTTCCGGCATCCGCGCGCCCGCCTCCGGAGACATTCTCATCGATGGCCAGCCGATCGGCAAGGCCGATCCGGCGCGGCTGCGCGATCTCGGCCTCGCCCATATCCCGGAGGACCGGCATCACATGGGGCTGGTGCTGAAATTCGAGGAATACGAGAACGCCATTCTCGGCTACCATCGCGATCCGAAATATGGCGGGATGTTTCTCGATCTCGACGCAATCCGGCGGGAGGCGGAACAGCAGATCGAAAAATACGACATCCGCCCGCCGAATGCCCGCCTCAAGACCGCGAATTTTTCCGGCGGCAACCAGCAGAAGATCGTTGTGGCCCGCGAGATCGAGCGTGACCCGAAGCTGCTGCTGATCGGCCAGCCGACGCGCGGCGTCGATATCGGCGCCATCGAATTCATCCATCGCCGCATCATCGACATGCGCGACGCCGGAAAGGCGCAATTGCTCGTCTCGGTCGAGCTGGACGAAATCCGCGCCCTTTCCGACCGCATCCTCGTCATGTTCGCAGGCCAGATCGTCGGCGAAAAGACGGCGGATGCCGGTGAACAGACCCTCGGCCTGATGATGGCCGGCATTGCCGCATGAGGCCCCGATGAACACAGCTTCCCTTCCCCTGCCGAACTGGATCAGCTACGGCCTTATCCCGGTCATCAACCTCGTGCTCGCCTTCTTCTTTTCCGGGCTGGTGGTGTGGTCGATCGGCGAAAACCCCTTCGCGGCGCTGTCGCTGATGCTGGAAGGCGCGCTCGGCAGCGGCGAAGGCGTCGGCTTCACGCTGTATTACGCCACCAACTTCATCTTCACAGGGCTTTCGGTGGCGGTCGCCATCCATGCCGGGCTGTTCAATATCGGCTCGGAAGGGCAGGCCTATCTCGGCGGGCTGGGCGCGGCGCTGGTGGCGCTGGCGCTCGATCATTACGTGCCGTGGTATGTGACCATGCCCTTCGCGGTGATGGGGGCGGCGCTTTTCGGCGCGGGCTGGGCCTTCATTCCCGCCTATCTGCAAGCCAGGCGCGGCAGCCATATCGTCATCACCACCATCATGTTCAATTTCATCGGCGCGGCGCTGATGGTCTATCTGCTGGTCAACGTCTTCATCGTGCCGGGCAAGATGGCGCCGGAAACCCGCACCTTCCTGCCGGGCGGGCAATTGCCGAAGCTGGACTGGCTGATGGCGATGTTCGGGCTGAAGCTCGGCCCCGCGCCCTTCAACGTCTCCTTCCTGATCGCGCTCGCCATGTGCGTTGCCGTCTGGCTGCTGATCTGGCGCACCAAGCTGGGCTATGAGATGCGCACGCTCGGCGTCAGTCCCTCGGCCGCCGTCTATGCGGGCATTCCCTATTCGCGCACCGTCATCGTCGCCATGCTGATTTCCGGCGGGCTGGCGGGCATGATGGCGCTGAACCCGGTGCTCGGTGCTTCCGGCCGCCTGATGGTGGAATTCGTCGGCGGCGCCGGTTTCGTCGGCATCGCCGTGTCGCTGATGGGGCGCAACCACCCGGTCGGCATCGTGCTGGCGGCGATCCTGTTCGGCATTCTCTATCAGGGCGGCGACTGGGTCTCCTTCGAAATGCCCAACATCACCCGCGAGATGATCGTCGTCATTCAGGGCCTCGTCATCCTGTTTGCGGGCGCGCTGGAATATATGTGCCGCCCGGCGCTGGTGCGGCTGTATTACTCCATGGCAAAGGCGTGAGGGGAAGACGATGGATCTGTTCGATATTCTTGTCAGCATTCTCGGCTCCACCATCCGCCTGTCGGTGCCGCTGATCTTCACGGCGCTGGCGGGCCTGTTTTCCGAGCGCGCGGGCGTGTTCGACATCGGGCTGGAAGGCAAGATGCTGGCGGCCGCCTTCGCCGCCGCCTGCTCCGCCTATGTCACGGGGTCGCCATGGCTCGGGCTTGTAGCGGGCATCGGCGTTTCCGTCGCCTTCTCACTGCTGCACGGCTTCGCCTCGATCACCAATCGCGGCAACCAGATCGTGTCGGGCGTCGCCATCAACTTCTTCGTGGCGGGCCTGACCATCGTTCTGGGCCAGGCCTGGTTCGGGCAGGGCGGGCGCACGCCGCAACTGGCAAATGACGGGCGGTTTTCGCCGATCGTGCTGCCGGGCGCGGATGCGCTGCGCGGCGTGCCGGTGATCGGCCCGCTCTATGCCAATGTGATTTCCGGCCACAATATCCTCACCTACATGGCCTTTCTCGCCGTGCCGGTGTCGTGGTGGATTCTCTACCGCACCCGTTTCGGCCTGCGCCTGCGCGCCGTCGGCGAAAATCCGGGCGCGGTCGATACGGCGGGGATTTCCGTGACGTGGCTGCGGTATCGCGCCGTCATTTGCGCGGGCATTCTGTGCGGCTTCTCCGGCGCCTATCTGTCGGTGGCGCAATCGGCGGCCTTCATCAAGGATATGTCGGCGGGCAAGGGCTATATCGCGCTCGCGGCGCTGATCTTCGCCAAGTGGAAGCCGGTGCCGGTGATGTTCGCCTGCCTGCTGTTCGGCTTCCTCGATGCCTTCGCCAACTTCATGCAGGGCAAGTCGATCCCGGGAATCGGCGAGGTGCCGGTGCAAATCTTCCAGGCCCTGCCCTATATCCTGACCTGCGTGCTGCTGGCAGGCTTCATCGGCATCGCCCGCCCGCCGAAAGCCGGTGGCGTGCCCTATACGAAGGAGCGTTGAGATGGGACAAGACCTGTTCGAAGCCGCGTGCGGGGCGATGGCCTTCGCCCATGCCCCCTATTCGAAATTCCCGGTGGGCGCCGCCATCCGCGCCGAGGACGGGAAAATCTATACCGGGGCCAATATCGAGAACCTGTCCTTCCCGCAAGGCTGGTGCGCCGAGCCGACGGCGATCAGCGCCATGATCATGGGCGGGGCGAAGAAGATCGTCGAGATGGCGGTGATCGCCGAAAAGCTGGCCGAATGCCCGCCCTGCGGCGGCTGCCGCCAGAAGATCGCCGAATTCGCCAGCGCCGAGACCCGCATCTATCTCTGCGACGAAACCGGCGTCACCAGAACCATGACCATGGACGAGCTGCTGCCCTTCAGCTTCAAGACGGAGGTGATCGGATGAGCGCGCATGCGGCGATTTCCGGGCTGCTCGGCGATTTCGCGCCGCGCCATGCCATCGTGCTCGGTTCCGGTCTCGGGCCGCTGGTCGAGCGGGCGGAAAACGCCGTGCGCATCCCCTATGCCGATCTGCCCGGCTTTCCGGTCAGCGCCGTCTCCGGCCATGCGGGCGAACTGGTGGCGGGAACGCTGAACGGCGTGCCGGTGCTGATGCTCTCCGGCCGCGTGCATTATTACGAGAAGGGCGACGCCGCCGTCATGCGCCGGCCGCTGGAGATCCTCAAGGATCTCGGCATCGAGGAAATCGTCTTCACCAATGCCGCCGGGTCTCTGCGCGAGGATTTGGCCCCCGGCTCGGTGATGCAGATCACCGACCACATCAATTATTCCGGCATGAACCCGCTGATCGGCGAGGAAAGCGACGGGCGCTTCGTGGGCATGACCAATGCCTATGACGCGGGGCTCACCGCGCGCATGCGCGCCGCCGCCGAGGCGCTGGATATTCCGCTGGCGCAGGGCGTCTATATGTGGTTTTCCGGCCCGAGCTTCGAAACGCCCGCCGAAATCCGCATGGCCCGCATTCTGGGCGCGGATGCCGTCGGCATGTCCACGGTGCCGGAGGTGATCCTCGCCCGCTTCCTCGGGCTTCGCGTCGCCGCCGCCTCCGTCATCACCAATTTTGGCGCGGGCATGACGGGCGGCGAGATCAGCCATCAGGAAACCAAGGAGATGGCCCCCATCGGCGGAGCGCGGCTCGCCGATATCCTGACACGAATGCTTTCGTCATGAAGAGGCAATTCCGAACGCAAAACCGGTTCCCACTGTTGCTGGAATTGCCATGATTCTCCCGCAGGAAATCATCCGCCGCAAGCGTGACGGCGAAGCCCTGAGCAACGAGGAAATCGCCAGCTTCATCGCCGCCATGGCCCGTGACGAAATCTCCGAGGCGCAGATCGGCGCTTTCGCGATGGCGGCGTGGTTCCGGGGCATGGACAGGGCCGAAACCGTGGCGCTGACGCTTGCCATGCGCGATTCCGGCGAGGTTCTCGACTGGCGCGGCATCGACAGGCCCATCGCCGACAAGCATTCGACCGGCGGCATCGGCGACAATGTTTCGCTGATGCTCGCGCCCATCGCCGCTGCCTGCGGGCTCGCCGTACCGATGATTTCCGGGCGCGGGCTCGGCCATACCGGCGGCACGCTGGACAAGCTCGAATCCATTCCCGGCTACACCATCATGCCCGATGGCGAGACCTTCCGCCGCATCGTCAGGGACGTGGGCTGCGCCATCATCGGCCAGACGGCGGCGCTGGCCCCTGCCGACAAGCGGCTTTACGCCATTCGCGATGTGACAGCGACGGTCGATTCCGTGCCGCTGATCACCGCCTCCATCCTGTCGAAGAAGCTTGCCGCCGGGTTGCAGACGCTTGCGCTCGACGTCAAGATCGGCAGCGGCGCCTTCATGACCACGCCGGAAGACGCCATTGAACTCGCGCAATCGCTGGTGGATGTCGCCAATGGCGCGGGCGTTCGCACCTCCGCCCTGATGACCGACATGAACGAGCCGCTGGCGGATGCCGCCGGAAACGCCGTGGAAATCCGCAACTGCGCCGATTTTCTGATGGGCCGGAAAGCGGGCACGCGGCTGGAAACCGTGGTGCTGGCCTTTGCGGCGGAGATGCTGGCGCAGGCCGGTCATGCGCCGGATGCGGCGGCGGGCGAAGCACAGGCGCGAGCCGTGCTTGCCGATGGCCGTGCGGCGGAGATTTTCGCCCGCATGGTGCAGGCCCTCGGCGGCCCCGGCGATTTTCTGGAGCGCCCGGAGCATTACCTGCCGAAAGCGCCGGTCATCCGGCCGATCCTTGCGCCGGGCTCCGGCTGGCTTTCGGCGTGCGCGGCGCGTGAGATCGGCATGGCGGTGATCGGGCTCGGCGGCGGACGGCGTCTGCCGGTCGACAATATCGACCACAGCACCGGTTTCGATGCGATCCTGCCGCTCGGCACGCGGGTCGAGACGGGCGATGCCATCGCCATGGCGCATGCCGCCAGCGAGGATGCGGCGGCGCAAGCCGCGCAGGCCTTTCTGGCGAGTTATACGATTGCCGGGGAAGCGCCCGCGCCGCGCCCGGTCATCCTGCGCCGGGTCGATCCGCGCGCATAGAGCATTGTCCGCAAGGTTCGGAACGCGGTTTCGGCCTACTGGCGAAGCTCCAGCCTGCCCTTTTCCACCCGGTAGGAGCCGAGTTTTCTCAGAAAGCTCATGCCGACCAGCGTGCCGGAAAGCGCCTCGTCGCGCAGCACCATCGCCTCGACCTCCCGCACGCGCACGCTGCCGATCTCGACGCGGTCCAGCACGATGCGCGCCGCTTGCGTCCGGCCGTTGGCGGTGTTCACCGCATAGGCAAAATCGAGCGTATTGGCGCCGAAACCGAGACGCCGCGCCATGCTTTCATTGATGGCGACGGTGGTGGCGCCGGTGTCGATCAGCCCCGTCACGGTCTTGCCGTTGAAAAGGAAATTGCCGCTGTAATGCCCGGCGGCATCGGCGCGAAGCTGCACGGCGCCGCCCGGCGCCGCCGAAACAGGGCGGACGCTGGCGGCATTGGCGGCGGGCGCCGCCTCTTCCGGCGGCAGGAACGATTGCATCAGCGCCGGAAGCTGCGTGGCGGCGAGGGCGGCGAAGACGGCAAATCCAACAAAACGCGCAAGCATGGAACGATCCCGTGACAATCGGTCCGCAATCTAGCAAGGCGGGGTTTCGGCGCGTTGAATGCAATCGTGAAAATGCCCGGCATCTTGCGAAACACCGGGCATCCGGAGCGTGACAGCCTACTTCGTGCCGTACATGCGGTCGCCAGCATCGCCGAGGCCGGGCATGATATAGCCCTTCTCGTTCAGGCATTTGTCGATGGAGGCGGTGTAAACCGGCACATCGGGATGGGCGGCGGTGAAATTGCGGATGCCTTCGGGGGCGGCCAGCAGGCAGAGGAAGCGGATATTCTTCGCGCCGCGCTCCTTCAGCTTGTCGATGGCGGCAATCGCGGAATTGCCGGTCGCCAGCATCGGATCGACGACGATGATCAGGCGCGAGGCGATATCCTCGGGCGCCTTGAAGAAATATTCCACCGGCTGCAACGTGTCGTGATCGCGGTAGACGCCGATATGCGAGACGCGGGCCGAGGGCACCAGTTCCAGCATGCCTTCGAGAAGCCCGTTTCCGGCGCGCAGGATCGAGGCGAAGACCAGCTTCTTGCCTTCCAGAACCGGAGCCTGCATTTCCTGCATCGGCGTTTCGATGGTTTCCATCGTCAGTTCGAGATCGCGGGTCACCTCATAGGTGAGCAGCGTCGAGATTTCCCGCAGCAGACGCCGGAAACTGGCCGTCGAGGTTTCCTTCTTGCGCATGATGGTCAGCTTGTGCTGCACGAGCGGATGATCGATGACTGTCACGCCGTCCATGACGTTTCCCTTCCTTGCCGTTTTTCCTTGTCCCGTTTCTTTCACGGAATCCGCAAAAGCCGCAAGAGAGCAGCCGTCACGAAAGCCGGGATAAAAGCCGCGCCCGCGTCGCCTCGTCCACAAAGGCCGACTCGATGGCGGTGCGGGTCATGGCATCGATCTCGCCATCGCTGAAACCCATGATGCCGGAGGCGATCTCGTATTCGCGCAGAAGCGAGGTGCCGAAGAAGGGCGGATCGTCGGAATTGATCGTCACCTTCACGCCCGCGTCGCTGAGCGCCCGCAGCGGATGGCTTTGAAAATCCGGGAAGACCTTGAGCGCGATGTTGGAGCCGGGGCAGACTTCCAGCACCACGCCCTCCTCCGCCAGCCACCGCACCAGAGCCGCGTCCTCGATGGCGCGCACGCCGTGGCCGATGCGGGCGGGGCGCACCAGATCCAGCGCGTCGGCGACGCTGAAGGCGCCGCAGACCTCGCCCGCATGGATGGTCAGCCCCAGCCCGGCATCGCGGGCGATGTCGAAGGCGCGGGCGTAATCGGCCACGCGGTTCATGCGCTCCTCGCCCGCCATGTTGAAGCCCGTGATCAGCGGGTTCTTCGCCCGCGCCGCGTATTCGGCGGCTTCGATGACGCTTTCCGGGCCGAAATGGCGCTCGCCGGTGACGATCAGGCGGCATTCGATGCCGGTCTTTTCCTTCGCCGCATGAATGCCGTCGCAAACGCCGCCGATATAGGCGTCGGCGCCGAGCCCGATGCGCTCGCCGTGATCGGGCGAGACGATCAGCTCGCTATAGATGGTGTTGGCGTCCGCCAGTTCCGTCAGATAGGTTTCCGTCAGCAGCGCGTAATCCGCCGCCGTGCGGAAGACGGAGGCGACGCGGTCGTAACAGGCGATGAATTCGGCGAAATCACGCCAGACATAGACGCCGTTTTCGAGAAAACCGGCCGTGTCGAGCCCGTATCTTTCCGCCTGCCTTGCGGTCAGCGCCGGGGGAGCGGCCCCCTCCAGATGGCAATGCAGCTCGGCCTTGATGAAATTGCGGGTCACAGAAAGCTCCTTCCATGGGCGCCTGCGGCAATGCCGAGATGGCGGGCGACGGTTTCGCCGATATCGGCATAGGTCGAGCGCAGGCCCACGGAGCGGGAGCGGATGCCCGGCCCGAAGCCCATGATCGGCACGCGCTCGCGGGTGTGGTCCGTGCCGCGCCAGGTGGGATCGCAGCCATGATCGGCGGTCAGGATCACCATATCGCCCACCTTCATCTTGCGATGCACATCCGGCAGGCGGCGGTCGAAGGCCTCGAGGGCGGCGGCATAACCGGCGACATCGCGGCGATGGCCGTAAAGCATGTCGAAATCGACGAAATTGGTGAAGACCAGATCGCCCTGCCCCGCCTCGTCGATGGCGGCCAGCGTCGCATCCATCAACGCCATGTTGCCATTGGCCTTGATGACGCGGGTGACGCCCTGATGGGCGAAGATATCGCCGATCTTGCCGACGGCATGCACGGTGCGGCCCGCCCCGGCCAGCCGGTCGAGCAGGGTCGGCTCCGGCGGCGGCACGGAAAAATCGCGGCGGTTGCCGGTGCGCTCGAAAGTGGCGGCGGTCTCGCCGATAAAGGGCCTTGCGATGACGCGGCCGATATTCAGGGGATCGAGCAGCTCGCGCGCGATGCGGCAGAGCTGCATCAGCCGCTCCAGCCCGAAATGCTGCTCATGCGCGGCGATCTGGAACACGGAATCGGTGGAGGTGTAGCAGATCGGCATGCCGGTGCGGATATGCTCCTCGCCCAGCCTTGCGATGATCTCGGTGCCGGAGGCATGGCAATTGCCGAGAATGCCGGGCAGGCTCGCCGCCTGACAGATGGCGTCCACCAGATCATCGGAAAAGGCCGGGCCTTCGGCGGGAAAATAGCCCCAGTCGAAATTGACCGGGGTTCCGGCGATTTCCCAATGGCCGGAGGGCGTGTCCTTGCCGCGCGACACTTCCTGCGCGGCGCCATGCAGGCCGAACACCCGCTCCGGCACCGGCATGCCGGCCGGCATGTTGCCGCTTGCCATCCTGGCGATCTGCATCAGGCCGAGCGCCGACATGTTGGGCAGCTTCAGCGGCCCTTCGCGCAGGCCCGGCCGGTCGGCCAGCCCCGCCGCGCAATATTCGGCGATATGGCCGAGGGTATCGGCGCCGAGATCGCCGTAACGCTCCGCATCGGCCGCGCCGCCGACGCCGAAGGAATCCAGTACGAAAAGAAAGGCCCGCGCCATCTATCCCCCGTTCGCCGCCGCTTCGGAAGAATGCATACTCCCGCGCCTGCCCTAATGCAAACGCGGGCGCGGCTCAGCAATCCGTGCAGGCGATGGAATTGCCATAGCGCTGGCGGAAGAAGGTTTCCCGGCTGATCGTCAAACTGTTCATCGGCGTCCATGAAAAGGTTTTGGCCATGAACAGCATCAGGTCGTGATTGACGCTCATCTCGATATGGACGAGGAAACTGTCCGCCTCCTGCAATTCCTCCGGCACCGATACCGAAGAACCGACGGCATAGGGCGCGGTTCCCCCCGGCTGCCATGACCAGGCGACCGTGGCCTGCGCCGACGCGTCCAGGGCGACGCCGCTGATCTTCAGCGCCAGGCCATTGACCGGATAGGGCGGGAAAATCGCCCCCACCACATCCGGCATGGTGTTGAGGAAAGCGGTGGACACCTTCTTGTTCTGGGTCACCAGGTCGGCGATGGTGCCGGTGGCGCGGGTGGCGCGCTTGGCGACCGAAAGCCCGATCGTCACCTC
Source organism: Rhizobiaceae bacterium (assembly GCA_039808465.1). GTDB lineage: Bacteria > Pseudomonadota > Alphaproteobacteria > Rhizobiales > Rhizobiaceae > Metarhizobium. Next base: position 20,598 of record JBDHTA010000021.1, read on the forward strand.
GAAGGCGCAGAGGTAAAGCATCACCAGGATCGGCACCAGCATGGCGAATTCGACCGCGCCGACGCCGCTGCGATCCTTGAGCAGCCGTTTGAGGAGGGAGCCGGGCCTGTCCTTCAAAGCCGCCATCACGGATAAGCCTCGTTCTGGAACGCGGTGGTGGCAATGAGCAGGAATTCGCCCGGCGCGCCGCCGGATGCGTTGGTGATATAGGGCCGCATCAGATCCGTCATCACACGCCAGCGGTAATAGACGCGCAGCATGTTGATCGAGCCGGGGCCGCCGGGGGTGTAATGCGTGGCGATCGCAACCGGCTTTGCCGCGATCGACGCAAACGAGCCGAGGTGTTGCAGATCGATATAGAGCCTGTCCGGGGCGGTGCGCTCGGCCGCCGAGCAGGTGATCAGGATCCTGATCTCGTCGCAGAAGGCCGAGCGGAACTCCGCCGCCGTGTTCATGTCGGTCTCGCGGTCCATGTTGAAGGTGATCTGGCCGGTGCGCAATTGCCGGGCCACGTTGTCGACCGCATTGGAAACGAGCTGCTCGGCGGTGAAGGCCAGAAAGGTTTCGATGATCGCGAAAACCACCAGAAAATAGGGTAACGCCAGAAACGCGAACTCGATGGCCGACGCGCCGTCCTCGGAACGGCAGAATCGCCGGATGACGCGCCGCAACCAGAAGCGCCTCGTCCTTTCCGGCTTCATCGCAGGCTCTTGCGCGTTCATGATCCCTTCCGATACGTCCGATCCGCGGCATGGGGGCCATTCTGCCGGACGTTGATTGACGTTGCGTTTCACGCGAGGATGAAACTTTAGCGATCCGTTCAAAACCGTTACGGCGCCGCCGCCGCGCCGCGATTGGAGGCGTGCTGCTCGCAATTGGGCGTGCATGACAGCACGGAGCGCTCCGTGCGCTTGTAGACGCGCACGGTGCTGCCCTCGTCGATCGAGACGAGGATGCGCTCGTCGACGATGGCGTTGCCATCCGCGTCGAGCAGCACGAGGTTGGTGGTTCCGAAGCTGCGGCCGGTCAGAACAATGGTGCGGGCGTCCGCGACCGTCGCATCGGCCACCTGCGCATTGCCGACGATGACCTTGCTGACGGGGCGATCGAGCTTCAGAACGCGGGCGTGGTCCATATAGACACGCAGCATGTCGTCATCCCCGGCGCGCGCGGTGATCGCGGCAAGGCAGATCGCGGCTGAGGTCAGGGCAAGCATGGCGGCAAGGCGGCGGGACGGCATCCTCAGCTTCTCCGATGGGATCTCTATCGCCTGAAAGTGAGCGGGATTGGTGAACAATCCCTTAAGTTCGCGACGCCGCGCCTGAAAAAGACGCATGCCGTTCCTTTCGGGGACAGGCGGCGCGGGCGGCGCATCCCGTTATGGCGCAGCCTCGTCCCCTTTCGGGAAAGCGCTAATCCAGCAGTCCGGGCGATCACCGCAACCGGCGCAATTCTACCGGTTCCATGAGCGAAGGATTTACCATTTTCGCGCTCCACGCGCATTCACGATTGCTTAACCTTTTTTGTTAAGGCGATGGCAATCGGCGTTCACTAGGTTCATGGCATCCGATCAACGGAAACAGTTGGCGGAAGTGCTGACGAAACAAGTGGAGTAGGATTTAAGTCATGACCAAGCTTTTCGCACGTTTCTTGAAAGACGAGTCGGGCGCCACCGCTATCGAATACGGCCTGATCGCCGCCCTGATTTCCGTCGCCCTGGTGAGTGGCGCTACGTTGCTCGGCAATAATATCGGAACCACCTTCACCAATCTCGCTAATGACATGAATGTTCCCACGACGCCGTAACTTCGTAGAATTATCTACAGTCAGAGGCCGCCTTCCAAGGCGGCCTTTTTCATTTGCGCTTCCTTAAATCATTGCGATGCAGACTGGCGTGAGAGACAACGGGGAAAGAGGATCATGATTCAAACGGCAATTCTGGCATTCGTGCCGCTCTGCCTTGCGGCCGCCGCCATCAGCGATGTCATGACCATGACCATTCCCAACCGGGTGTCGCTGCTCCTGGCCGTTGCCTTTCTGGCCGCCGCGCCGCTTTCCGGCATGCCGCTGGCGGATATGGGCATGTCGCTGGCGGCGGGCGCGGCCGTCTTCGGCGTCTGCTTCGGCCTGTTCGCGGCCAATGTGATGGGCGGCGGCGACGCCAAGCTGTTGACGGCGACGACGCTCTGGTTCGGCTGGAGCGAGTCGCTCGTCGTGTATCTTCTCTATGTCGGCTTTCTCGGCGGAACGATCACGCTGCTCATCCTGTTCATCCGCGCGCATGCCGATCATGTCCTGGCGCTCGGCATCCGCCTGCCCGCGTCGCTCAGCACGGCCAGGAAGATCCCCTACGGTCTCGCCATCGGGCTCGCCGGTTTTCTGATGTGGCCCAAGTCGCCGCTCTTCGCGCTGCTGCTTGCCGCCGGATAAAGCCGAAGTAAAAACCCCGCATCCGCCAGAAACGCCGCCCGCCTTTTCCGGGCGGCGTTTTTATATGGCCGTTGAGACTTGATTAACCACATTCGTAAGCGGCTCGTTAACCATACATACACGAATTGATGATCTTCTGGGGATCAAGAGATTTCGAGTCCCCAAGGAACGATCATGAAACCCGCGCGCATCATCATTCTCGCTGTGGCCGTATCGGCGGCCGGGCTTGCCGGTTTTCTGGCGATGAAGCTGGCGGGCGGCCAGCGTGTCGTCGAGCAGGCGCAGCAGATCATCCAGAAGGCGCCTTCGGTCAACGTGCTGGTCGCCGCCGCCAATCTTCCGGTCGGCGCGCGGCTGAACGACGATTCGATGCGATGGATGGAATGGCCGGAAAGCAGCATCGTCGAAGGCTTCATCACCGACAAGAACCGCCCCGACGCGCTGACCTCGCTGAAGGGGGCGGTCGTCCGCCTGCCGATCTTCCAGGGCGAGCCGGTGCGCGGCGAAAAGATCGCCGATTCCAGCAGCCGCACCATGTCGGCGATCCTGCCGTCCGGCAAGCGCGCCGTGGCCACCGATATCACCGTTTCCACCGGCGCGGGCGGCTTCATCCTGCCCAACGACCGCGTCGACGTGATCATGGTGCGCAAGGGCGACGACGACGGGAAATATCTGACCGAAACGGTGCTGTCGAACGTGCGGGTTCTCGCCGTCGACCAGCAGATCAGGCCGAACGAGGACGGCTCGCAAACCGTGGTCGGCACCACGGCGACGCTGGAGCTGACGCCCGACCAGACCAAGGTGATCGCGGTGGCGCAGCAGATGGCCAACCGGCTGACGCTGGCGCTGCGCTCCGTCGCCGACGCCCAGGAAAGCGACACCACCGGCGCCGACTACCTGCTGAGCGGCGATAGCGGCAGGCCATCCATTCAGGTCATCAAGTCCGGCGCGATCGTGAAATCCGCCAATGACAACAATATGTGACGCGGGGAGCGGCTGACATGACCATTCGCAAGACATTTCGCTCTCTCGCCACCGGCGGCCTGGCGGTCTGCCTCGCCCTCGGCGACGTCCCGGCGCATTTCATCCAGGGCCCCGGCGCCGCGGAAGCCGAAGCTTCGAGCGCCGTGCTGCGCATCTCGCGCGCCGGGCCGGGCGTCAGCAAGCGCGTCAAGCTCGGGCTGAACAAGGCGGTCGTGGTCGACCTGCCGACCGACGCCCACGACATTCTCGTCTCCGACCCCGAAATGGCCGACGCCGTCACCCGCAGCTCGCGGCGCATCTACCTGTTCGGCAAGACGGTCGGGCAGACCAATGTCTTCATCTTCGGGCCGAACGGCGAGGAAATCGTCAATCTGGATATCGAGATCGAGCGCGACATCACCGGGCTTGAAGCCAATCTGCGCCGCTTCATCCCCGATTCCGAGATCAAGGTCGAAATCGTGTCGGACAATATCGTGCTGACCGGCACGGTGCGCACGCCGCAGGACGCCTCGCAGGCGCTGCGGCTCGCCAACGCCTTCCTCAAGGGCGGCGAGGCGACGACCCGCAATCAGGTCGCATCCTCCAACAGCAATGGCGATGGCGCCGTCGCCATCTTCGCCGAAGACCGCCAGCAGTCGCAGGTCGTCAACCTGCTGACCATCGAGGGCGAGGATCAGGTAACCTTAAAGGTTACCGTCGCCGAGGTCAGCCGCCAGGTGCTCAAGCAGCTGGGCTTCAACGGCCAGGCCTATACCGGGGGCTCCGGCATAACCTTCCAGAACCCCTCCAACCTCGGCTCCGCGCCGGGCCTGACCAACAGCCTCGGCGGCGTCCTGCCCCTCTTCAAGTCCTCGCTCGGCAAATACGACCTCAGCAGCTACATGAACGCCATGGAACAGGCGGGCGTGATGCGCACGCTCGCCGAGCCCAGCCTCACCGCGATTTCCGGGCAGCAGGCGAAATTCTCCGTCGGCGGCGAGTTCCGCCTGCCTGCCGAGCAGGAGGTGGACCACGACGACAACGGACGGCCGACGGTGACGCGCACGATCCAGACGGTCGATTACGGCATCGAGCTGAATTTCAAGCCCGTGGTGCTTTCGCCGGGCCGCATCAGCCTCAATATCGAAACGAACGTGTCCGAACCGACATGGGAAGCATCGGCGGTCAGCGGCAACAATTCCCCGGCCATTCCCGGCTCCACCTACATGTCGATCCGCAGGCGCGCGGCCTCCACCAGCGTCGAGCTGCCCTCCGGCGGCTCCATCGTCATCGCCGGTCTGGTGCAGGACAATATCCGTCAGGCCTATAGCGGCCTGCCCGGCATGTCGAAGATTCCGGTGTTCGGCACGCTGTTCCGCAGCCGCGACTTCGTGCGCAACGAAACGGAACTGGTCATCATCGCCACGCCCTATCTGGTACGGCCGGTGGCGCGCAACCAGCTCGCCCGGCCCGACGACAACTTCATCCCCGAAAACGATGCAGCGGGCTTTTTCCTGAACCGTGTCAACAAGGTCTATGGCCGCCGCGAAGGCAAGATGCCCGCCGGGCAATACCACGGCGCCGTCGGCTTCATCTACAAGTAAGGAAAGGGCCGCGGCCATGTTCAAGACCGAGATTGCAGGACAGACTTCCGCCATGCGCGCCACCCGTTCCTTCCGCGCTCCGGCGCTCGCCCTTCTGACCGCAGCCGCCATGCTGTCCGGCTGCGGCACCCCCAACCGCGATTCGATGACGACGGCGGCGATCGCCAACGATTACCGGCTGCGCCACCCGATTGCGCTGGCGGAAGCCGAGCATACTCTCGATATTCCGGTCGCCGCCGGCGACAGCCGCGTGCTGATCGCCATGGGCGACACCGTGCAGGGCTTCGCGCAGGATTACCGCAAGCGCTCCTCCGGGGTGATGCGCGTCGAATATCCCTCAGGCTCGGCCAATGCCGCCGCCGCCTCGCATATGCGCCGGGATCTGCGCCGCCTGCTCGCCAATGCGGGCGTGCCCTCGCCGCGCATCATCGAGACCAGCTATCAGGCCGATCCGGGCTCAGCTGCCCCGATCCGCCTCAGCTATGTGGCGACGACGGCGATGACCAGCGAATGCGGGCAATGGCCGAAGGACATCGCCAACGACACCACGAAGAACGAGAACTGGTATAATTTCGGCTGCTCGACCCAGAACAACCTGGCGGCCCAGCTCGACAATCCCATGGACCTCGTGGCGCCCCGCGCCATGTCGCCCATCGACGCGGAAAACCGCACCAACGTCATCCAGACCTATCGCGGCAAACCGGATTCGAAGTGAGGCCAGCCATGAGCACGATCGCATACGATATCCGGCAGACGCAAGACGAGAAGGCCCGTGCCACCGACAGCGTGCACGCCGGCGACATGGAACAATTGCGCCCGCTGCCGCGCATTTCCATCCATTGCTTCTGCGAAAGCGAGCAGATGCTGCAAACCATGGATGCCTGCTCGCGCGACAGGCGCATGGCCAAGGTGACGATGCGCATCAATGCGGGCGGCATTTCCGCCGCCGCCAACATGTTTTCCAGCGCGCCGACGCCGAACCTGCTGATCCTGGAAACCGCCACGCCGCCGGGCGGCATCATGGAGGAGCTGGCCCCGCTCGCCGAGGTCTGCGATCCCTCCACCAAGGTCATCATCATCGGCCGCTACAACGATATTCCGCTCTATCGCGAGCTGATCCGCAACGGCATTTCCGAATATATGGTCGCGCCGGTCAGCATGGCCGATATCCTCAACGCCGCCTCCACCATCTTCGTGGATCCGGAATCCGAGCCGCTCGGGCGCTCCATCGCCTTCATCGGCGCCAAGGGTGGGGTCGGCTCCTCCACCATCGCCCATAATTGCGCCTTCGCCGTCTCCAGCCTGTTTTCGAGCGAGGTCATCCTTGCCGATCTCGACCTGCCCTACGGCACCGCCAACATCGATTTCGACCAGGATCCGATGCAGGGCATCGCCGAGGCCGTGTTCACGCCCGAGCGGCTGGACGAGGTGTTCCTCGACCGTCTCCTGTCGAAATGCTCCGAGCATCTGTCGCTGCTGGCCGCCCCCTCCATGCTCGACCGCTCCTACGATTTCGACCGCGACGCCTTCCTGCCCGTGCTGGAGCTGCTGCAACGGGCCGTTCCGGTTTCCGTGCTCGACGTGCCGCATGCCTGGAACGACTGGACGCGCAACGTTCTTTCCAGCGCCGACGAGATCGTCATCACCGCGGTCCCCGATCTCGCCAACCTGCGCAACACCAAGAACATGATGGACGCGCTGAAGAAGCTGCGCCCCAACGACAAGGCCCCGCATATCGTGCTCAATCAGGTGGGCCTGCCGAAACGGCCGGAAATCGCGCCCGCCGATTTCTGCGAGCCGCTGGAACTCGATCCCGTCGCGATCCTCACCTTCGACGCGCAACTGTTCGGCAATGCCGCCAACAGCGGCCGGATGATTTCGGAAATCGACGCGAAGTCGCCGACGGCGGAAACCTTCTCGCAGCTTGCCCATCTCATCACCGGGCGCGCCACGGTCAAGAAGCCGAAGCGCGCCGGGCTCTCCAAGGTTCTCGGCCTGCTCGGCCGCAAGTAATTCCCGGATCTCCGGGCGACTGAAAGACGAAACGGAACTGGATCGCCATCATGTTCGGCAAACGTGGAAACGAAGGTCAGGTCAAGGTCGCGGCGCCCTCGCCGATGCCCGCCGCGCCCGCGCAGGCTCCCGCAGCCGCCCCTCCGGTCCTGACCAGCGAGGGCGAGCCCGCCCGCCAGCAGATGACCCCGCCGCCCCTGCACACGCCCGCCGCGCAAGGGGCGCGCCGCCGCCCGGCGCGAACCGACGACTATTACGACACCAAATCGCAGGTCTTCTCGGCGCTGATCGACACCATCGACCTGTCGCAGCTTTCCAAGCTCGACAATGAGAGCGCCCGCGAGGAAATCCGCGATATCGTCAACGATATCATCACCATCAAGAATTTCGCGATGTCGATCTCCGAGCAGGAGGAGCTGCTGGAGGACATCTGCAATGACGTTCTCGGCTACGGCCCGCTGGAGCCGCTGCTCGCGCGCGACGACATCGCCGACATCATGGTCAACGGCGCGGGCCAGACCTTCATCGAAGTCGGCGGCAAGTCGATTCCCTCGGAAATCCGCTTCCGCGACAACCAGCAATTGCTGTCGATCTGCCAGCGCATCGTCAGCCAGGTCGGCCGCCGCGTCGACGAATCCAGCCCCATCTGCGACGCCCGCCTGCCGGACGGCTCGCGCGTCAACGTCATCGCCCCGCCGCTCGCCATCGACGGCCCGGCGCTGACCATCCGCAAGTTCAAGAAGGACAAGCTCACCCTCGACCAGCTGGTGAAATTCGGCGCGATCACGCCGGAGGGGGCGACATTGCTCCAGATCATCGGCCGGGTGCGCTGCAATGTCGTGATTTCCGGCGGCACCGGCTCGGGCAAGACGACGCTGCTCAACTGCCTGACCCGCTACATCGACACCGACGAGCGCGTCATCACCTGCGAGGACACCGCCGAACTGCAATTGCAGCAGCCGCATGTGGTGCGCCTCGAAACCCGCCCGCCCAATATCGAGGGCGAGGGCGAGATCACCATGCGCGACCTCATCAAGAACTGCCTGCGCATGCGGCCCGAACGCATCATCGTCGGCGAAGTGCGCGGACCGGAGGTCTTCGATCTGTTGCAGGCGATGAACACCGGCCATGACGGCTCGATGGGCACCATCCACGCCAACAATCCGCGCGAATGCCTGAGCCGCATGGAATCGATGATCGCCATGGGCGGCTACACCCTGCCCGCCAAGACGGTGCGCGAAATCATCGCCACCTCCATCGACGTCATCATCCAGGCGACGCGCCTGCGCGACGGCTCGCGCCGCATCACCCATATTTCCGAGGTGACCGGCATGGAAGGCGACGTGATCGTGACGCAGGATCTGATGCGCTACGAGATCGAGGGCGAGGACGCCAGCGGCCGCATCATCGGCCGCCACAAGTCCACCGGCATCGGCAAGCCGAATTTCTGGGACCGCGCCCGCTACTACAACGAGGAAAAGCGGCTGGCGGCAGCGCTGGACGCGCTCGAAGAAAAGTCGCGGTAAAGAGGAAAAGGAAGAACGGCCATGTCTCCGATCGTGATCCTGATCGTCGCGCTTGCCGCGATCGCCGCCGGCGCGGTGGCCTATGTCTTCCTGTTCTCCTCCATCGAGACGCAGAAGCGCACCGACGGGCGCATCCAGCGCGTCGCCGCCGCCGAAACCGACCTGTCGCGGGCCAAGGCCGCCCGCGACCGCCTTCAGGACGCCACCAAGCGGCGCAAGTCCATGCAGGATTCCATCAAGGAGATGGAAAAGCGCAACAGCCAGAAAAAGCAGACGCAGACCATCAAGGAAAGGCTGTCGCAGACGGGCTATCCGATCACCGTCCGGCACTTCTATATCGGCAGCGCCGTGCTGGGGCTGGTCGTCTTCTTCTTCGCCTTCGTCACCAGCGGCAATCCGCTGATCGCGTTCGGCCTTGCCTTTGCCGCCGCCATCGGGCTGCCGCGCTGGATCGTCAGCTATCTCATCAAGCGCCGCAAGGAGAAGTTCCTGATCGAGTTTCCCAATGCGCTCGACGTGATGGTGCGCTCGATCCGCTCCGGCCTGCCGCTCAACGACGCGCTCCGGCTGATCGCCTCCGACGGGCAGGAGCCGGTGAAGACCGAGTTCCGCCGGGTGGTCGATTCGCAGCAGATGGGCTTCAGCATCGCCGATTCCTGCGCGCGCATGTCGCAGACCATGCCGTTGCAGGAGGTGTCCTTCTTCGCCATCGTCATCGCCATTCAGGCGCAGGCGGGCGGCAACCTGTCGGAAGCGCTCGGCAACCTGTCCCGCGTGCTGCGCGACCGCAAGAAGATGAAGGCGAAGGTCGCGGCCCTTTCCATGGAAGCCAAGGCCTCCGCCGCCATCATCGGCGCGCTGCCCTTCATCGTCGCCCTTCTCGTCTACCTCACCTCGCCCGATTACATCATGCTTCTTTTCACCGATCCGCGCGGTCACCTCATCCTCGGCTTCTCGGCCATCTGGATGTCGATCGGCATCGTGGTGATGAAGAACATGGTCAGTTTCGATATCTGAACAGGAAGCGCGCCGCCGCCATGACCCAGGAACTCGCCGCCAAGCTGACCGATCCGGGAATGATCCTCGCGGTTCTCGTCGCCATCGCCGTCTTCGCCTCCTTCTACACGCTCGCCATGCCGTTTCTGGAGCGCGGCGACCTCGACAAGCGCATGAAGGCGGTGGCGCTGGAGCGCGACCAGATCCGCCTGCGCGAGCGCGCCAAGATGCAGGAAGCGAGCGGCAAGACCTCGCTGCGCCAGCAGAACAGCCAGCCGGTGCAGCGCTTCGTGGAGCGCTTCAATCTGCGCAAGGCGCTGGTGGACGACAACACCGTCAACATGCTGCGGGCCGCCGGCATGCGCTCGCAAAACGCGCTGAACATCTTCCTGCTCTTCCGCTTCGTGCTGCCCTTCGTCTTCATGGGGCTGGCTGCCGTCTGGATCTTCGTGCTCGGAAACCTCGCGGAAAAAGCGATGCCGGTGCGCATTCTCGCCATCACCGGCTTTGCCTATTTCGGCTTCTACCTGCCCATCCTCTTCGTGCGCAACCGCATGCAGAAGCGCCAGCAATCGATCAAGCGCGCATGGCCCGACGCCATCGACCTGATCCTGATCTGCGTCGAATCGGGGATTTCCATGGAAGCGGCCATGCGCCGCGTTTCCGAGGAAATGGCCGCACAATCGCCGCCGCTCGCCGAGGAAATGGTCATCACCACCGCCGAGCTTTCCTTCCTGCCCGACCGCAGGCAGGCGCTGGAAAACCTCGCCATCCGCACCCAGCTCGATGCCGTCAAGAACGTGACGCAGGCGCTGATCCAGGCCGACCGCTACGGCACGCCGATCGCGCAGGCGCTGAGGGTTCTGGCGCAGGAAAGCCGCGACGAGCGCATGAACGAGGCCGAGAAGAAGGCCGCCGCCCTGCCGCCGAAGCTGACCGTGCCGATGATCCTGTTCTTCCTGCCGGTGCTGATCGCCGTCATTCTCGGCCCGGCGGGCATCCGCGTCTCCGATACGTTCTGATCCGGTTGCGTCCGCGCGCTTTTCCGTGATCTAATCGATTTGCAGGAGAACGGGAGAGGAGAACGGACATGAGCGGGGATTATTCCGGCACGATGCTGAGCATGACGGCGGGCGAGGCGCCGGTCGTCCATACCGGCTACGAGCAGAACATCGTTTCCGGGGAATGCGCCATCTCGCAGGTAGGGCTGGGAGAGGTCGGCGGCCATAAATTCGGGGTGTGGCAGGTGTCGCCGGGCGAATTCACCTCGACATGGGACGACTGGGAAGCCTTCACCATCGTTTCCGGGCGCGGCGTGCTGATCGACGGCGCTGGCCACGAGCACAGCCTCGTGCCCGGCGCGCTGATCGTCATTCCGCCGGGAACGCGCGGGACATGGAAAATCAGCGAGACGCTGCGCAAGACCTACGCCTATCCCGCAAACAGCGTGGGGCGCTGAAGCGCGCCGCGATCTTTCAGATTCGCTCTCTGCGCTTTAGCTCTTTGTTTTTGCGCATGCCGTAGTTCGCGCCCGGGAACATCAGTTCGTGCCGTTGTCCATGGCCTTGCCGTCCTTGGCGGCGAGCTTGGCCCAGGAATTCTGCTGGGCGAGCATGCCGCGCAGATAGGCGGCATTGGCTTCGGCCTGCTGCGGCGAAAGCTCGCGCCGCGCGATCTGGTCGGCCTCGGCGAAGCGGCCCTGCAAGCCGACGACCAGCGCGAGGTTCTGGCGCACGCGGCTGTCGGCCGCAGGCTGGGCGGCGGCCTGCTTCAGATAGGTTTCGGCGGTCCGGAGATCGCCGCTCAGCACATAGGACATGCCGAGATTGGAGAGCACCGAGGGTTCGTTCGGCTGGCTGTCCAGCGCATCGCGATAGCGCTGGCGCGCTTCGGCCGAGCGGCCGAGCTGGTCGAGGATCGCCCCTTCGGCCGATTTCAGCCGCCAGTCGGGCCGGTCGGGCGTCTGGGCCCGGCCGATGGTGGTGAGCGCCTGCTCCAGTTGCCCGGCGCCCGCCTGCGCCTTGCCATAGGCGGCCAGCACCTCGCGATCGCTCGGATGGGCGATCGCCACCTGCTGCATCACCGACAGGGCCTGATCGTTGCGGCCGCTCATGCGCAGTATATTGGCGTAGCTCATGCCGACCGCCTTGTCCTTGGGATTGCGGTCGTAGCGCTGGCCGACGGTTTCGGCGGCGCGGGCAAGCTCGGCGCCGTTCATCTGCTCCACCGGCTTGCCGAGGTTCACCGGGATCGAGCCCGTCGTCATGCGGTCGCGCGGCGTGGAATTGCAGCCCGCCAGCGCCAGGCCGAGAATGGCGAGCGCCGCCGAGCGGAAAAGAATGATGCGCAAAGAGGAATGTGCCATGCCGCCGGTCCCCGAAAACGATGCGCGCCAGCCTGAATCAGCGGCGCAACCTTCGTTCCAGCAATAATCTGTTAACCCTAACAGAGTGTTAATATGCCGATTCTGTCTGCTCGCCCGCGAAGGTTCCCATGGCCCCCTATCAATACATCGAACGTCCCGCCCCCTTTTCCGCGAAGAAGGGCAAGACCCTGCCGATCTTTGCCGTGACGCCCGCCCATATCGCCACCGGCACCATCGATCCGGTCGCGCTCGATTGGGCGAGCAAGGCGGGCTACAAGGCCGAAAGCGGCTCGCTGCTGCTCATCCCCACCAGCGACGGGCATCTGGGCGGCGCGCTGTTCGGGCTCGGCAGGACCCCTTCGGAGCAGCCCTTCCTCACCGGCAAGCTGGCGCGCGCCCTGCCCGCCGGCGACTGGCACATCGAAACCGCGCCGCTGACCGCCAACCGCCTGTCGCTCGGCTTCGGCCTCGGCAGCTACCGCTTCGACCGCTACAAGGCGGAAAAGCCGGAAGGGCCGAAGCTCCTGATCCCGCAGGATGCCGACGCCACCGACATCAAGCGGCAACTGGCAGGCGTCTTCCTCGCCCGCGACCTGATCAACACCCCCACCAACGACATGGGGCCGGACCACCTCGAAGCCGCCTTCCGGGCGCTTGCCGCCCATTACGGCGCCGAGGTCAGCGTCATCACCGGCGAGGCGCTGCTGGAGCGCAATTTCCCGCTGGTGCACACGGTCGGCCGCGCCAGCGCCGACGCGCCGCGCCTGCTCGAATTGCGCTGGGGCAAGAAGGGCCACAAGACGGTGACGCTGGTCGGCAAGGGCGTGTGCTTCGACACCGGCGGCCTCGACATCAAGCCCGCAAGCTCCATGCTCCTGATGAAGAAGGACATGGGCGGGGCGGCCAACGTCATGGGCCTGGCGCTGATGATCATGGACGCCAAGCTGAAGGTCGATCTGCGCGTCATCGTGCCCGTGGTGGAAAACTC
>JBDHTA010000022.1:0-32964 GCA_039808465.1 Rhizobiaceae bacterium
CTTCGCCCCGGTCTACGGCCCGCCCTTCGTGCGCGACCTCGACGGCAACCGCCGCTACGCCACCATCGAGGATTTCCGCAATTTCGTGAAGCTCGCCTATATGGCGCCGTCGATGCATTCGTCGGGCGGCACGGTGTGCGAGCCGGTCGACGTGCCGGTCAACAAGCGCCATCTCGACATGGTCTACAGCCATATCAAATATTCCGACAAGCCGTTCATGGGCTCGGTCACCGCGCCGGAGCGCGCCGAAGACACCATCGCCATGGCGAAGCTGGTGTTCGGCGACGATTTCGTCGAGAACAATTGCGTGACGCTGAACCTCATCAACGCCAACTCGCCGATGGTGTTCGACGAGACTATGCTCGGCGCATTGAAGGTCTATGCCCGCCACAATCAGGCTTGCGTGGTGTCGCCGTTCATCCTGTCGGGCGCCATGAGCCCTGTCACGGTCGTCGGCACGCTGACGCAGATTCTGGCGGAAGTGCTGGCCGGGGCTTCGTTCACGCAGCTGATTCGCAAGGGCGCGCCGGTGCTGTTCGGCACCTTCGCTGCCTCGATCTCCATGCAGTCGGGCGCCCCGACCTTCGGCACGCCGGAGCCGTCGCTGGTTTCCTATGGCGCGGCGCATCTGGCGCGGCGTCTCGGGCTGCCGTTCCGTACCGGCGGTTCGCTGTGCGGCTCCAAGGTTCCGGATGCGCAGGCCGCGCATGAATCGGCGGCGACGCTGAACATGACGCTGCTCGCGGGCACCAATTTCGTGCTGCATGCGGCGGGCTGGCTGGAAGGCGGCCTGGTCTCCTCCTACGAGAAGTTCATGATCGACCAGGATCAGCTCGGCATGATGCAGAAGATGGCGCAGGGCATCGACTTCTCCGAGGAAGGTCAGGCCATGGACGCCATCCGCGAAGTCGGCCCCGGCAGCCATTATCTCGGTTGCGGCCATACGCAGGCCAATTTCCAGACGGCCTTCTACCGCTCGCCGCTTGCCGACAACAACTCTTTCGAGCAGTGGGAAATCGAGGGGCAGAAGCGCATCGAGGACCGCGCCAATGCGCTGTGCCGCACCTGGCTGGAGCATTACGAAGCGCCGCCGCTCGATCCGGCCATCGATCAGGCGCTCATCGACTTCATCAAGCAGCGCAAGGACTCCATGCCGGACGCCTTCACCTGAAACTATCCCGCGGCCGCCAGGGAGCAAGGCGGAGCGAAGGCCATTGGCGACCTCATCCAGAAGGAAGTCTGGCGGCCGCACTATCAATATAAGCGGGCGCCGTGAGCGGGCCCGACCCGGCTTCCCTCATCCGTGCGGTTCTCGAACCGCACGGCATTTTTTTGCGCGGCATCGTGCGCTTCGCCGAAGGCGAGGGGCCGCTGCTGCAAGAGGGCGGGCATGCGGCCTCGGTGGCGCTGCTCGGCAATATCGGCGGCTCGCTGTGGCCGTCCTTTTCGGCATGGCTGGCGGCGCGGGCGGGGGTGGCCGATCCGCTCGACACGTGGTCGAAGGAGCGGATCGGGCCGGTGGCGCAGAGCCTGCGGGCCACGGCTTTCTTCCCGTCCGATCCGCCCTGGCAGCCTTTCCAGCAATGGGCGATGCGGGCGGAAGGCATGCGCCCGTCGCCGCTCGGGCTGCTGATCCATCCGGTTTACGGGTTGTGGCATGGCTATCGCGGCGCGCTGGCCTTCGCGGAGAGGCTGGCGGAGGCGGAACAGCCGTTTTTCTCCGATCACCCCTGCGATCGCTGCGCCGAAAAGCCCTGTCTGTCCACCTGTCCGGTGGCGGCGGTCTCGGCGGCGCGCTTCGATGTCGCCGCCTGCCGCAAGCATCTGGCTGCGCCGCAAGGGCAGGCGGGCTGCATGATGTTGGGCTGTCTTGCCCGCAATGCCTGTCCGGCCGGGGCGGAATATCGCTATCCGCCGGAACAATTGCGGTTTCACATGGCCGCGCTCAGCCTGTAAGGAGAGGGCAGGCGGAGATGGCGATGCTGAAATACATAATGCGGCTGATCCTGCTTTTTCTGGCGGGATCGTTCGGAGGGCAGGCGATGGCGGCGGAGTTCTGCCGGGATGTGGAGCATCTGGGGGCTGGCTATCTGGTCTGCGGCTTCGATCCGGCGCGGCAGGAATTGCGGCTCTACCACAGCAATCACGCCGCCAGTCCCTATGGCGCCTTCCGGCCGATGATCGAGGATGCCGAGCTGGACCGCACCCGCATTCTCTTCGCCATGAATGCGGGCATGTATCATGCCGATCTGTCGCCGGTCGGGCTCTATATCGAAAACGGCATCGAGCGGAAGGCGATCAGCACCGCGCCGGGCTGGGGCAATTTCCACCTGCTGCCGAACGGCGTCTTCTACATGGATCAGGGCAAGGCGGGGGTGCTGGAAACCCGGGCCTATCTCGCCTCCGGCCTCACACCCTGGTATGCGACGCAATCCGGGCCGATGCTGGTGATCGACGGAAAAATCCACCCGGCCTTCCTGCCGAAAAGCGACAGCCTGCAAATCCGCAACGGTGTCGGCATCGGGCCGAAGGGTGAGGTTTACGCCGTGATCTCCAGGGATCGCGTGCGTTTCCACGATTTCGCGACGCTGTTTCGAGATCAGCTCGGCTGCCGGAATGCGCTGTTTCTCGATGGCTCGATTTCCAGCCTCTATATTCCGGATATGAAACGCGAAGACCGGCTTTTCCCGATGGGACCGATCTTCGCCGTGGTCGAATCGCGGCCGGATCGCTTCAAGGCCGGATTTTAAAGCGCCGACTTCGGATAGGCGCGTTCAAGGCCACCGGATTGGACAAGCCCCTTGCGGAAGGCGGCGAAGGCGGGGTGCTGGCTTTGCTTGGCGATCTCGTGAAGCCGGATTTGCAGGCGTCCGGGGGCGGCTTCGCCCAGCCATTGCCCGCATTTTTCCAGCTTCAGCGAATTGAGGAAGCGGGCCTTCGACGCCTGATCGAGATAGAGTTCCACGCCGCCCAGCAGGCTTTCATCGGCTTGCGGATTTTCCATGGCCGCCTTGAGGAAATCCATGCCGGTTTCGCTGAGAGTGGACAGTTTCTCGGCAATCGTGCCGCGATCGGCGAAAGCGACGGTCAGCGGACGGCCTGCGGCGGCGGATGTCTGGAAGGAGGACATGAAAAACTCCTGCGGTCTTCAGATTTCAATGGGTTGGAACGGGCCGTCGCGCGGCGGCAGCGGCGGCACGTCGATGTGATCGGGCGCAAGCCCGGCGCGGCCGCGTTCGGCCATCATCTCATAGGCGCGTTCGAGATGGCGGGTAAAGCGCTCGGTGTCGAATAGCGGCTGGGTGAAGCGGTTCGCGGCGATCTTTTCCCGCAGCGCGGAAAGTTTTTGCCGGTCGCTGGCGAGATCGCGATAGAGTGCCACGAGGCTATCGGCATCCTCCGCCACCAGTTCGGGAAGGCCCAGCGCCCGCAGCAGGCTTTCGGAAACGCGGGCGGAAAAATTGCCGCCCTTCTTCGTCGCCACCGGCAGGCCTGCCCACAGCATGTCGGAGGTGGTGGTGTGGCCGGTGCAGGGGAAGGTGTCGAGGGCCATATCGGCCGCCTGAACGCGGGCGATATGGGCGGCATGCGAAACCTGCGTGGCGAAGACGATGCGCTCCGCCTCGATGCCGAGCCCCTGCATATAGGCGGTGAAATTGCGGCGCGGCAGGCCTTCGGCCGCGATCATCCAGAGAATGCTGTCCGGGATCGCCTGCATGATCCGCGCCCAGAGACGGGCGGTTTCGGGTGTTACCTTGCGCACGGTGTTGAAGGAGGCGAGCACGAATCGGTCTTCCGGCAGGCCGAGGCTGGCGCGGCTTTCGGCGCGCGGCAGCGCCCGGAATCGGTTGTCGTTGGGCTGGTAGGTTTCCGGCAGGCGGCACAGCTTTTCGTGATAGAAGGGCCTGGCGCTGTCGGGCGTCACCACAGCGTCGCCGATGAAATAGTCGCAATCGATGCCGGTGCCCGAGCCGGGAAAACCGAGCCACGACACCTGTATGGGCGCAAGGCCGCGATTGATCAGGCTGGTGCGCGTATCCTTTGAATGGCCCTTCAGGTCGACGAGGATATCGAGATTGTAACCGCGAATCAGCTTTTCGGCGGCATCGTCGTCCAGACCGGCGATGGAGATGAGGCCCGGATAGGTTTTGCGCAGGCCGCTGTCGACGGCAGCCAGATCGGCGGGCGTGTGGCAAAAGTGATGGATCTCGTATTTTTCCCGGTCATGGGCGAAGATGACGCCCTGAAACAGATTCATGGTGGCGTGGCGGTCGGCGTAATCGTTGGAGAGATAGCCGATGCGCAGCTTTTCGCCCCAGACATGCGGGCGGCTGCGCCGCGCGGCCCGCGATTGCGGGGTGAATGCCTCGCCGCCATTGATGAAGGTGATGCGGCTGTTGATCGCCTCATCCTCGCACCACATGATGTTTTCCATCGGCGCTTCCAGCCCGAAAAACACCGGATCGCCCGCTTGCAGGCGCGCCAGAAAGGCGGGCTGTTCCGCCTCGATCTCGGCAAGGCAGAGCATGGAGCGTTGCAGCCTGCGATAGATCTCTTCCGATTTCGGATCGAAAACGCCGCTGCGCGCTGCAAGCTTGGCATTGGCATGGGCGAATTCCATTTGCCCGGCGCGCATGGCGGTGCCCGCCGCCAGCGCCCGCAGCACGATGGCATCCTGCCCCTGCTTGAATTCGGCGGCGCGGGCATAGCAATGCGCCGCTTCGCCGTGATTTTCGGTTCTGGCGTAGCATTGCGCCGCGATCAGCAGAAATTCGACGGCGATTTTCGGCTGGCGCAGCATCGGCGCAAGCTGGGTCAGCGTTTTCCGGTAATTTCCGGCCTTGTAGCTTTGCAGGGCGGATTGCAGGGCGTTCGACATGAGATCCCGGCGGTCAAGAGCTTCAATCCCTCCCGTTTAGCGGGCGAGGCTGACGCAGGACTGACCGCCGGAGCGGGATATCAACCCCGGCGGCGGCCGCGTTCGCGGGCCGGGGCGCTGGCGGCTTCCTTCGCCGTCTTGTTGCGCAGCGGGCCGATCTTCTCGACGATTTCGGCAAGCGTGGGGCGCGGCGAAGGGGTATAATCGTCCAGCGCGGCGCGCATGGCGGCAAGATGGGTGCAGGAGGTGCCGCAGCAGCCGCCGATGATCTTCGCACCGGCATCGCGGGCAAGGCGGGCGTAATCGGCCATCAGCGGCGGCGTGCCGGAATAATGGATCTCGGAGCCCCGGAATTCCGGAATGCCGCAATTGCCCTTGACGACGACGGTGGCGTTCGGGTCGGCTTCGGTCATGTCGAGCAGGCTTGCCAGAATATCGGATGCGCCGACGCCGCAATTGGCGCCAACGGCCAGCGGGCCGGAGCCGATATCGGCGGCGACGCCATGGATATCCTTGGGCGCAAGGCCCATCATCGTCTTGCCCGCCGTGTCGAAGGAGCCGGTATAGACGTAAGGCAGGCCGACCTTGACAGCGGCTTCGGCTGCGGCGCGGATTTCATCCGGCGAGGACATGGTTTCGATCCAGGCGATTTCCGCGCCCCCCGCCTTCAGGCCCTCGATCTGCTCGGCGAAGGCGGCGACGGCATCCTCATAGGTCATCGCCCCGAGCGGCACCAGCAGCTCGCCCGTCGGACCGACGGAACCGGCGACGATCACCCGGCGGCCAGCCTCGTCGGCCACGGCGCGGGCGATTTCGGCCGCCTTCCTGTTGAGGTCGAAGACGCGGTCGGCGGCGTGGTGCAGCTTCAGGCGGTGGCGGGTGCCGCCGAAACTGTTGGTCAGGATGATATCGGCGCCCGCATCGACGAAATCCCGGTGCAGCTTTGCGATCTTTTCCGGCTGGGTTTCAAGCCACAGCTCCGGCGCTTCGCCCGCTTCCAGCCCCATGGCGAACAGATTGGTGCCGGTGGCGCCATCGGCCAGCAGCACGCCCTTTTCGGCGAGCAGATCCTCAAGCGGGTTGGCAATCGCGGTCATCGGCGCATCCTTTGCAAAGTTTTTCAGAAAGATATAAATATATCTTTATATCATTGCAACAGCTTTGCAGGCCCCAGACACGAAAACGGACACACGAAAACGCCGCCCGGAGGCGGCGTTGAGTTGTCTGGAACGACCGGGTCAGGCCACTTGCTGCAAATGACCGGCTGGCGACACCATGGCGGCGATCACGGTTTGCAGGTCGATGTAGCCCACCGGCTTGCCGGAGGCATCCACCACATGCGCCTTGCTCTGGCCGGTTTCGGTGAGCTTGCGGGCGACGCTTTCCAGCATCATGTCGAAGGATACGGCCGGGCCTTCCGGCGCGCCGGTCAGCGGCGTCATCACGGTCCTGGCCTGAATGACGCGGCCGCGATTCACTTCCTTGACGAAGGCGGTGATATAATCGTCGGCGGGCGTGAGCACGATATCCTGGCCCGTGCCCTGCTGCACCACACAGCCATCGCGCAGGATGGCGATGGTATCGCCGAGGCGCAGCGCCTCGTCGAGATCGTGGGTGATGAAGACGACGGTCTTCTTCAATTCCTTCTGGAGTTCGAGCAGCACGGTCTGCATGTCGACGCGAATGAGCGGATCGAGCGCCGAATAGGCTTCGTCCATCAGCAGGATATCGGCATCGTTGGTGAGCGCCCGCGCCAGGCCGACGCGCTGCTGCATGCCGCCGGAAAGCTGGTTCGGATAATGCTTCTCGAAGCCCTTGAGACCGACGCGGGCAATCCAGTGCATAGCGCGCTCGGTGCTTTTCGCACGGTCGACGCCCTGGATTTCAAGCCCGTAAACGGTGTTGTCGAGCACGTTGCGATGCGGCAGCAGCGCGAATTTCTGGAACACCATCGCCGTCTTGTGGCGGCGGAATTCGCGCAGGTCGTTCTCGTTCATGCGGCAGACGTCGACACCGTCATAGAGAACCTCGCCCGCCGTCGGATCGATCAGGCGGTTGATATGGCGGATGAGCGTGGATTTGCCCGAGCCCGACAGGCCCATGACGACGGTGATGCCGCCGCCGGGCATGGAGATGTTGATGTCGCGCAGGCCAAGCACGTGGCCGTGCTTCTCGTTCAGCTCCTGCTTGCCCATGCCGCTTTTCACGGCGTCGATGTAATCGCGTCCGCGCGGTCCGAAAATCTTGTAGAGGTTCTTAACTTCGATGCCATGACTGGCCATGCATTGCCTCCGGCTTTTTTGTTCGCAGGGTTTTACCCTGTCTTGTCGGCTTCCCCATACCCGGCCACACCGGATATCATTTCATCCTTATCATGGCCGCGCCAGAAGGTTGTGCGCAATTTGCGACATTGTCATAGCGCTGCCTTCACCTTCGCGGCGATATCCGCAGGTACCCATCCGGTCCAGGCATCCTCTGAATCCTTCAGGAAATGCCTGGCCGCGTCGGCGTCGCTGGCCTTGTTGTCGCTGATCCAGGCCAGCAGGCCGCCGACGGTCTGGTTGTCCCACTTGCGCGCCTTCAGGTAATCCATCACCGGTCCCGCCCGGCTGGCGAATTTCCGCGTCACCAGCGTATAGGCGTCGGAGGTCGGATAGGAATTGACCCTGGGCGACGGGCAACCGGGAATGGAGGTGCAATTGTTCCACTCGCTCTTGTCATGGCTGGTGCCGAAGCTGAGCTTGACCATTTCATATTTGCCGAGGATGGGCGAGGGCGCCCAGTAATAGCCGAGCCAGCCGGTGCTGGTCTCGAAAGCCTCGACCAGTGAGGCGTCGAGCGCGGCGGCATCGGCGCTGGGAACCAGTTCGAACCCGGCCTTGTCGGCTTCCAGCGCCCGGAACAGGTTGGCGGTGGAAATCTCGCAGTTCCATCCCTTCGGGCAGGCGTGAATGGCGCCTTTCGCGGGATTGCCGGGGGCGGGGAAAAGGCCGGGCTGCTTCAGCGCATCCTGAACGGTCTTGATATCGGAATGGGCGTCGGCGACGAATTTCGGAATCCACCAGCCCTCGATGCCGCCCTCGCTGAGAATGGGGGCGGCGCGCACCAGCCGGTTTTCATCGATCGCCTTGTCGAGCGCGATGCGCACGGCATTGATCCAGAATTCCGGGGCGATGTCCGGCTCGCTCTTTTCGTCCATGCTGGCGAAGGTGGTCAGCATGTCGCCGGGCACCAGCGTCACCTTGCAGCCATAGCCGCTTTCCAGAATGATCTTGTCCACCGCTGCGGCAACGCTGGCCGAGGCCCAGTTCATTTCCGCGATGGAAACCTCGCCGCAATCGGCCGCCGCCGTATCCGCCAGCGCGAAAAGACCGCCCGCCAGACATGCCGTCGCCAAGAGTCTTTTCATCGTGCCAGGGCCTCCCGTTTAAAGCCGGGCCATGAAACCCGGCGCCAGCCGCCGTGGCTGTGCGGCGATTTTCCCCTTGTTTCCTATGGTTTCATGGCTTTTTCACCAGCCTACGGCTTTTGACCGTGAAATCAACCTTTCATGCGGTTTATTCCGGTTGCGGATCGTCAAATTCGGGATTGCCGCGCCACGCCCCCGCATTTTGAGGGGCGGTCAGAAAAAAGTGAAAATTTACTATTGCTTAAGGGCTTGATAACCCCTCGGTAACGATGTTTCGCTAAAAGTCTCTGCGTGGCGGGAGTTGGCCACGGCCTTCCGGATCAGGTAGTGCGTCCCGGAAGTCTGCATTCCCCGAAAGCGCGACGCGGTTTCGGGTCAGGATGCAAAGTGCAAGCGCGTCTCGTGTGTGTTTTGAGACGGCCTTTGTTTGGCAAGCCGCGTGGAAGGATCGGTTCCACGCGGCTTTCGCGCCCCGCCCGGTCCTGTTCATCAAAAAGACCGCCAGCGCTTTCGCGTGGCGGTCTTTTGCGTTCGGCAAAGATTGCGGCGGGCTGTATATCAGCCGGCGTTGCGGGTGCGGATGAAGCCGCTGAACGCGCCGCGGGTGTCGAGCTGCTGAAGGCGGGTGTCGAGGCCGCGGCTCGGCGTGGAGGAACCCCAGGCGATCTGGACGGCGTTCTTCAGGTTGAAAATGTAGAGCATCGGAGTTTCCTCATGGCCGGGCTTGTTTCGTCTTGAGGGGATATATATGCCTGCGCCGGGCGCTCCGCAATGGATGGAATCGCCGTGCGATGTCGCAAACAGACATATTTTCACACTGCCCGCATTTTCCGTCCCGCAACGCGAAATCGCCGTTTGCAATTGCGGCGGATTCGCGGCAAAACCCTTCTATATCAGGGCTGCATGGCAGCCATGCAGGAATGTGAGGGATGGCGATGGCGCGGGCGATCATGTTGCAGGGAACGGGCTCGGATGTCGGAAAAACGGTATTGGTGGCCGGTCTGTGCCGCCTGGCCGCGAACCGGGGTCTGAAGGTCAGCCCGTTCAAACCGCAGAACATGTCGAACAATGCCGCCGTCTCCGACGATGGCGGCGAGATCGGCCGGGCGCAATGGTTGCAGGCCTGGGCGGCGCGGGTGCCGTCTTCCGTGCATATGAACCCGGTGCTGCTCAAGCCGCAATCGGAGACCGGCAGCCAGATCGTGCTTCAGGGAAAGGTGTGGGGGCAGGCGCGCGGGCGCGATTACCAGCGCCTCAAGCCGCAATTGCTTGACGCTGTGATGGACAGCTTTTCCATCATCGGGCGCGATGCCGATCTGGTGATCGTGGAAGGCGCGGGCTCGCCCGCCGAGATCAATCTGAGGGCGGGCGATATCGCCAATATGGGCTTCGCCACCCGCGCGAAAGTGCCCGTGGTGCTGGTCGGCGACATCGACCGGGGCGGGGTGATCGCCTCGCTGGCGGGAACGCACGCCATTCTGCCGGAAGAGGACCGGCGGATGATCGCGGGCTATATCATCAACAAGTTTCGCGGCGATGTCAGCCTGTTCGATGACGGCATCCGGGCGGTGGAGGGTTTTACCGGCTGGCCCTGCTTCGGCGTGGTGCCGTGGCTGAAGGCGGCGGCAAAGCTGCCCGCCGAGGATTCGGTGGTGCTGGAGCGGCTGTCGCGTCCGGGCGGCGGCGCGCTGAAGGTGGCGGTGCCGGTGCTGTCGCGCATCGCCAATTTCGACGATCTCGATCCGCTCGCCGCCGAGCCGGAAGTCGATCTGGTCTTCGTCAGGCCGGGCGAGAGCCTGCCCGCCGATGCCGGTCTCGTGGTGCTGCCGGGGTCGAAATCCACCATCGGCGATCTCGCGGATCTGCGGGCGCAGGGCTGGGACCGCGATCTGGAGGCGCATGCGCGGCGCGGCGGGCGCATCATCGGCCTGTGCGGCGGTTACCAGATGCTGGGGCGGGTGGTGCGCGATCCGCTCGGCATCGAGGGCAGCGAGCGCGAGATCGCCGGGCTTGGCCTGCTCGATGTCGAAACCGAGATGGCCCCGGAAAAGACGGTGCGCAACAGCGCCGCCTGGTCGGTGCCTTACGAGGTGCCGCTGGAGGGGTATGAAATCCATCTCGGCGTCACCTCCGGCAATGATTGCGCCCGGCCTTTCGTGAGCATCGGCGGGCGGCCGGACGGGGCGGTCTCCGCCGACGGGCGGGTGAGCGGCACCTATCTGCACGGGCTTTTCGGAAGCGACGCCTATCGCGAAAAACTGCTGGAGAGCTTCGGCATCGCCGGATCGCGGCAAAGCTACCGCGCCCGCGTCGACGCGGCTCTGGACGAGGTGGCCGCCGAGCTGGAGGGCCTGCTCGACCGCGGCTGGCTGAACCGTCTTCTGCAAGGCTGACGCGATTGCGACAGAAGGCGGCAACCGCGCCGATTGACAGGGGTTTGGCGAGTGCTTAAACCCCGGTCATGACAAGCATGGTTTCCCGCCCGCGAAGGCGGAAGGGAATGAAAAGGGAATGCGGCGGAACGGACCCAGACCGGGCGCTCCCATCGCAGCCGACCCCGCGACTGTAGAGCGGTCAGGGGCATGCATCGGCGGAAGGCCGTCAGGGTTCGGGCAGCGCATGGGGCGCTTCGCGGGCCGGACGCGGCATCCGCCGGAAAGCCACTGGAACGGCGAGGACAATCAACCGGGCTGGACGCCTCTTCTTCTACGAATCGTCCGCCTTTTGTCTTCGCCGCCGGGAAGGCGAGCATGCCCCGCCGGCCTTGTGCCGAGAGCCGCGAGCCAGGAGACCT
This sequence comes from Rhizobiaceae bacterium, assembly GCA_039808465.1. Lineage (GTDB taxonomy): Bacteria > Pseudomonadota > Alphaproteobacteria > Rhizobiales > Rhizobiaceae > Metarhizobium. The sequence goes on from JBDHTA010000022.1 coordinate 11,083, forward strand.
GCCACGCCATCATTTCGGGGTTTGTTCCCCGCCGCCAGCACGGAGGTTGTCATGGCAGCGAAATCGCCCGTTCCACCGGGCCATGCGGCGCAGCGGGCAAAAGCCCGCCATTGCGGATCCGCTGCGGCATGAGCGGCGCTGCTTCTTCCCGTACCGTTTTCGTGCTGGGCGGCGCGCGCTCCGGCAAATCGCGCTTCGCGGAGCGGATGGCCGTCGAAAGCGGGCTGGAGCGCCATTACATCGCCACCGGCCGCGCCTTCGACGACGAGATGCGCGCCCGCATCGGCAGGCATCAGCAAGACCGGGCGGAGGACGGCTGGACGACGCATGAGGAGCCGTTCGACCTGGCGGGAACGATAACGGCCGTTGCCGCGCCTGATCGCGTGCTGCTGGTCGATTGCCTGACCCTGTGGGTAACCAATCTGATGATAGCGGAAGGCGATATCGACGCGGCGGGCGATGCCCTTGCCGCCCTGCTTCCGCAAACGGCGGGCCGGATCATTCTGGTCGCCAACGAGGTCGGGCTCGGCATCGTGCCGGAAAACCGCATGGCGCGGGAATTTCGCGACCATGCCGGACGCCTGCACCAGAAGATCGCGGCGCATGCCGATGAAGTCTATTTTATCGCGGCCGGATTGCCGCTGAAAATGAAGGGATAAGTTTCATGCAGAAGATTCCGGCCACCGTCATCACCGGCTTTCTCGGCGCGGGCAAGACGACGATGATCCGCAACATGCTCTCGAATGCGGGCGGCAAGAAGATCGCGCTGATCATCAACGAATTCGGCGATCTCGGCGTCGATGGCGACGTGCTGAAGGGCTGCGGCGCCGAAGCCTGCACCGAGGACGACATCATCGAGCTGACCAATGGCTGCATCTGCTGCACCGTCGCCGACGATTTCATCCCGACCATGACGAAGCTTCTGGAGCGCGAGAACCGCCCGGATCACATCGTCATCGAAACCTCCGGCCTTGCCCTGCCGCAGCCGCTGGTCGCCGCCTTCAACTGGCCGGATATCCGCACGCAGGTCACCGTCGATGGCGTGGTGACGGTGGTGGACAGCGCGGCCGTTGCCGCGGGCCGCTTCGCCGACGATCACGACAAGGTGGATGCCGCCCGCGTCGAGGACGACTCGCTCGATCATGAAAGCCCGATTGAGGAGCTGTTCGAGGACCAGCTCACCTGCGCCGACCTGATCGTGCTCAACAAGACCGACCTGATCGACGAAGCCGGGCTGGAAAGCGTCAAGGCGGAAATCGCCTCGCGCATTTCCCGCAAGCCCGCGATGATCGCGGCGAAGAACGGCGACGTGCCGAGCGCCGTGCTGCTCGGCCTTGGCGTCGGCACCGAGAGCGATCTCGCCGCCCGCAAGTCGCATCACGAGATGGAGCATGAGAACGGCGAGGAGCATGATCACGATCACGACGAGTTCGACAGCTTCGTCGTCGAGCTTGGCCCGGTTGCCGATCCCGCCGCTTTCATCGAGAAGCTGAAGCCGGTCATCGAGACGCATGACATTCTGCGCCTCAAGGGTTTCGTGGATGTGCCCGCCAAGCCGATGCGCTTGCAGGTGCAGGCCGTCGGCAGCCGTGTCGACCAGTATTTCGACCGCGCCTGGACGCCGGGCGAAAACCGCGCCACGCGGCTGGTGGTGATCGGCCTGCACGATATGGATGAAGCCGCCGTGCGCGCGGCGATCGCGGAACTGGCGTAAACCCATGCATCTGCTGCTGGCGCAAAAGGGAACGATTTCCGAAGGCGACGAGGCCATCGACCTTGGCCAGTCGCCGGGGGATATCCTGTTCCTGTCGGCGGCGGATACGGAGCTGGCGGCCGTGACCGCCGCTCATGACGGCCCGGATGCATTGAGCCTGCGGGTGGCGAACCTCGTCAGCCTCAAGCATCCGATGTCGGTGGATACCTATATCGGGCGCACCGCCCGGCATGCGAAGCTGATCGTGGTCCGGGCGCTGGGCGGGGCGAGCTATTTCCACTATGCGCTGGAAGCGCTGCATGCTTCGGCCCTGCGGACCGGGGCGAAGATTGCCGTGCTGCCGGGCGATTCGAAAGCCGATCCGGGCATCGCGCCGTATTCGACGCTGGCCGCGGACGATCTCAACGCGCTCTGGTCCTATCTGATCGAAGGGGGGGCAGCGAATTACCGCGCCTTCCTCGCCTATGCGCGGGCGCTGGTGACGGGCGGCGACAGGCCTGGCGCGGCGGAACCGCTGGCCAAGGCGGGCATCTGGTGGCCGGGGCGCGGCGTCATCGGCGCCGAGGAATGGCGGGCGGAAGCGGGTGAGGCGGATGCGCCGGTGGCGGCGATTTCCTTCTACCGGGCGCTGGTGCAGAGCGGCGAGACGAAGCCGGTCGAAGCCATGCTGGAGGCGCTGCGGGCCGAGGGGCTGCGGCCGCTGCCGGTGTTCGCCTATAGTTTCAAGGATGCGGAATGCGTGGCAACCGTCGGGGCGATGCTGAAGGAGCTTGCGCCCGATGTGGTGGTGAACACCACCGGCTTCGCCATTTCCGCGCCGGGGGCGGACCGGCAGCCGACCGTGCTGGAAGTGAGCGATGCGGTGGTGTTGCAGGCGATCTTCTCGGCCTCCTCGCGGGAGGCGTGGGAGGCGTCTTCGCAGGGGCTGTCGGCCCGCGATCTCGGCATGAACGTGTCGCTGCCGGAGGTGGATGGGCGCGTGCTGTCGCGGGCGGTGTCGTTCAAGGCGGCGGTTCGTTTCGACGAGAAGGTGGAGGCGAATATCGTCACCCACCAGCCGGATGCCGGGCGCATGGCGTTCGTGGCGCGGCTGGCGGCCAACTGGGCGCGGTTGCGGCGGCTTGCGGCTTCCGAACGCCGGGTGGCGGTGGTGCTCGCCAACTATCCGAACCGCGACGGGCGGCTCGGCAACGGCGTCGGTCTCGACACGCCTGCTGGCACCGTCGAGGCGTTGAAGGCGATGCAGGGCGAAGGCTATCCGGTGCGCGATCTGCCCGCCGATGGCGATGCGCTGATCACCTATCTCATGCAAGGCCCGACCAATGCCGCCCATGACGGCCGGGTGATCCGCGAGACGCTTTCGCTGAATCAATACAATGCCTTCTTCGCAACGCTTCCCGCTCAGATTCAGGATGAGGTGACGGCGCGCTGGGGCGCGCCCGATGGCGATCCCTTCTTTACCGGCGATGGCTTTGCCCTGTCGCTGGCGCGCTTCGGCGAGGCGCTGGTCGGCATCCAGCCCGCGCGCGGCTACCAGATCGATCCGAAGGAAAGCTACCATTCGCCGGATCTGGTGCCGCCGCATGGCTATCTCGCCTTTTACGCCTATATCCGCCACGTTTTTGGCGCGCATGCCATCGTCCACATGGGCAAGCACGGCAATATGGAATGGCTGCCGGGCAAGGCGCTGGCGCTTTCGGAAAGCTGCTATCCGGAAGCCGTGTTCGGGGCGATGCCGCATCTCTATCCGTTCATCGTCAACGATCCCGGCGAGGGCAGTCAGGCCAAGCGCCGCAGCGCCGCCGTCATCATCGGCCATCTGACGCCGCCGCTGACGCGGGCCGAGAGCTACGGGCCGCTGAAGGATCTGGAAGCGCTGGTCGATGAATATTACGAGGCGTCGGGCGGCGATCCGCGCCGCCTTCGCCTGCTGCGCCAGCAGATCCTCGATCTCGTTTCCTTTATCGGCCTCGACCGCGATGCGGGCATCGAAAAGGGCGAAACGGAAGAAAAGGCGCTGGAAAAGCTCGACGCCTATCTTTGCGACCTCAAGGAAATGCAGATCCGCGACGGCTTGCACATCTTCGGCGTTTCGCCTTCGGGGCGGATGCTGACCGACCTCACCGTCGCCCTGGCGCGGGTGCCGCGTGGACTGGGCGAGGGCGGCGACCGCAGCCTGCAACGGGCCATCGCCAACGATGCCGGGCTGGATTTCGATCCGCTGGATTGCGACATGGGCGCGGCATGGGCGGGAGAGACGCCGCCGATTCTGGCTGGCGTGAGTAGCGATCCGTGGCGCACCCATGGCGATACGGTGGAGCGCATCGAGTTGCTGGCGGCGGCTTTCGTCGCGGGCGAGGCGGAATGCCCTGAGGATTGGGCGCAGACGCGGGCGGTGCTGGCCGAGATCGAGCGGAAGCTGAAACCGGCGGTGACGGCTTCGGGCGCTGCCGAAATCGATGGGCTGCTGCGCGGGTTGGCGGGGCGTTTCGTAGCCCCGGGACCATCCGGCGCGCCGACGCGGGGCCGTCCGGACGTGCTGCCGACCGGCCGCAATTTCTACTCCGTCGACAGCCGCGCCGTGCCGACGCCCGCCGCCTACGAACTCGGGCGCAAATCCGCCGAGCTTCTGGTGCGCCGCTATGTGCAGGATCACGGCGACTGGCCGCAGAGCTTTGGCCTCACCGCATGGGGCACCTCCAACATGCGCACCGGCGGCGACGATATCGCGCAGGCGCTGGCCCTGATCGGCGTCAAGCCGGTCTGGGACATGGCCTCGCGCCGCGTCACCGGCTTCGAGATCATTCCGCAGGCTATTCTTGGGCGTCCGCGTGTGGATGTGACGCTGCGCATTTCCGGCTTCTTCCGCGATGCCTTTCCCGAGCAGATCGCGCTGTTCGACAAGGCGATCCGTGCTGTCGGCGCGCTGGAGGAGGATGCGGGCGACAATCCCATCGCAAGCCGCATGCAGGGCGAAACGGCCCGGCTGCTGGCGCAGGGGCTGGATGCGAAGGCGGCCTCGCGCCGCGCCGGATACCGCGTCTTCGGCTCCAAGCCCGGCGCTTACGGCGCGGGCTTGCAGGCGCTGATCGACGAGAAAGGCTGGCGGGAGCGGGCCGATCTCGCCGAAGCCTATCTCGTCTGGGGCGGCTATGCCTATGGCGCGGATGAAGAGGGCCGGGCCGAGCGCGGGCTGTTCGAGGAGCGGCTGCGCTCCATCGAGGCGGTCATCCACAATCAGGACAATCGCGAGCACGATATCCTCGACAGCGACGATTACTACCAGTTCGAGGGCGGCATGTTCGCCGCCGCCGAAATGCTGTCGGGAAGAGCGCTGCCGGTCTATCACAACGACCATTCACGGCCGGAAAAGCCGGTGGTGCGTTCGCTGGAAGAGGAAATCGGCCGGGTAGTGCGCGGGCGCGCCGTCAATCCGAAATGGATCGAGGGGGCGATGCGGCACGGCTACAAGGGCGGGGCGGAAATGGCGGCGACCGTCGATTTCCTGTTCGCCTATGCGGCGACGACCGGCATGGTCGGCCAGCATCATTTCGAGGCGGTCCATGACGCCTATGTGATGGACGAGCGGGTGCGCGATTTCCTGATGGAGAAAAATCCGCACGCGCTGGAAGAGATCAAGGCGAAGCTGATGGAAGCGATCGAGCGGGGCCTGTGGACGCCGCGCTCCAATTCGGCGCGCTTCCATTTGCAGGCCGGTGAGACACAGAGGGAGACGATATGACCGACGAGATACAGGAAAACCCGGGCGAAGCCCGCCACGACGACGCCCGCCATGCCGAAAAGATGGCGAAGAAGAAGGCCGCCCGCGAAAAGATCATGGCGACCAAGACCGGCGAGAAGGGTCTGGTGATCGTCCATACCGGCAAGGGCAAGGGCAAGTCCTCCGCCGCCTTCGGCATGATCTTCCGCCATATCGCGCATGGCAAGCGCTGCGCGGTGGTGCAGTTCATCAAGGGCGCGATGGCGACCGGCGAGCGCGAGCTGATCGAGAAGCATTTCGGGGATCTCTGCGAATTTCACACCATGGGCGAGGGCTTCACCTGGGAAACGCAGGATCGCGCCCGCGACGTCGCCACCGCGGGGGCGGCGTGGGAAAAGGCCAAGGAACTGATCCTCGACGCGCGCAATTCCATGGTGCTGCTGGACGAGATCAATATCGCGCTGCGCTATGATTATCTGGATGTCAACGAGGTCATCGCGTTCCTGAAGGAGCACAAGCCGCCGATGACGCATGTGGTTCTGACCGGCCGCAACGCCAAGGACGAGCTGATCGAGATCGCCGATCTCGCCACCGAAATGGAGCTTCTCAAGCATCCCTTCCGCTCCGGCATCAAGGCGCAGGCGGGCGTGGAATATTGATGACGCAAAGCTGGGCGTTCTGGGCCTTGCTGTCGGCGGCCTTCGCGGCGCTGACGGCGATTTTCGCGAAGGTCGGCGTTGCCGGAGTGCCGTCGGATCTGGCGACGCTGATCCGCACCTGCATCATTCTGGCGGTGCTGTCGGTGATCGTGGTGATAACGGGGCAATGGCAATCGCCGTCCAGCATTTCCGGGCGGTCATGGCTGTTCCTGACGCTGTCAGGCCTTGCGACGGGGGCGTCGTGGATGGCCTATTTCCGGGCGCTGAAGATGGGCGATGCCGCCCGCGTCGCCCCGGTCGACAAGCTGTCCATCGTGCTGGTGGCGATCTTCGGGGTGATCTTTCTCGGCGAGAAACTGTCGCTGCTGCACTGGTTCGCGGTCGCGATGATCGCGGCGGGCGCGATCATCCTCGCGATCTTCTGAAGCTCAAAGGCCGAGCCATAGCCGCAAGGGCTGGGCGGGATCGGACAGCAGTTTCAGCGCCAGCGCCACGCAGGTCACCACCAGAAGCGGCTTGATGATCCTTGCGCCGATGCGCATGGCGAGCCGCGAGCCCGCCTGCGCGCCGAGAAACTGCCCCGCGCCCATCACCAGCCCCACCTTCCACAGAATGACGCCGTTCAGCAGGAAGACGATGAAGGCGCCGACATTGGAGGCGAAATTCAGGAATTTCGTGTGGGCGGTCGCCTTCAGCACGCCGAACCCGGCCATCATCACGAAGGACAGCATGAAGAAGGAACCGGCGCCGGGGCCGAACACGCCGTCGTAAAAGCCGATCATCGGCACGAAGGTCAGGCCGAAGACGAAGGGCGTGATGCGGCGGTGGCGATCCTGATCGCTGAGATTGGGCTTGAAGCCGAAGTAAAGCCCGATGGCGATCAGCAGGAAGGGCAGGATGCCTTTCAGCGCGTCGCCGGGAATGATCGTCGCCAGCATCGCGCCGAAGGCCGAGCCGATGCCGGACATCAGCGCCATCGGCACCTGTTCGGAGAGCTTTACATGCCCGCGCCGCGCATAGGCCATGGTGGAGGAAAACGAGCCGAACAGCGATTGCAGCTTGTTGGTGCCGAGCGTTTCCAGCGGCGGCAACCCGGCGATCAGCATCGCCGGAACGGTGATCAGCCCGCCGCCGCCCGCAATCGAATCGATGAAACCGGCGATGAAGGCGGCGAGAAACAGGAAGGCGAGAAGATGAAACGCCAGATCGGTCAAGGAGGGCACCGCGACAGGAGGGCAGGACAGGAGCGGAGCGCTTGCAATTGCCGCGCCGCCGTTCAAACTCATGCGCGCTCGCATCCACTGCCGTCAAGGGTGAGAATCGGCTGAAAGGCAGGTCCATGACTGAAAATCCCGTCCGCAATGCTTCGATCCGCATCGTTCTCGGCATCGGCTGCCGCCCGACGGCGGTGCCGGAGGCGCTGTACCGGCTGGCCGTGCGGGCCTTGCGGGAGGCGGGGGTGGAGCGGCATTCGCTTTCGGCCGTGGCGACCATCGACCGGCGCGAAGGCGACGGCACCGTGGAAACGGTGGCGGAAAGGCTTGGCGTGCCGGTGCTCTATTTGAGCGCTGAGCGGCTGGAGGCGGAAACGCCGCGTCTCGTCCATCCCTCCGAGGCGGTGTTTCGCGCCGTCGGCTGCCATGGGGTTGCCGAAGCAGCGGCGCTGGCGGCGGCGGGCGCGGATTCCCGCTTCCTGCTCGCGAAGATCGCCGATGGCAACATGACGGCGGCGATTGCCGCGAATGCCGCCTTTTTTACCGTTTGATAAAATCCCGTTGCGCCCGGCGCGGGCTTGCGCCAAGGTGCGCGCTATCCCGGAGTGTTCTGTCTGACGGCTCCGGCCCAAGAATAAGAACAAGAGGATTTTCATGCACAAGGTGATTTACGATACGGATCCCGGCGTCGACGACGCCATGGCGCTGCTGTTCCTGCACCGGCATCCGGATATCGACCTTCTCGGCATCACCACCGTTTTCGGCAATGCCTCCATCGACACCACCACCCGCAACGCGCTGTTCCTGAAGCGCGAATGGGGCATCGAGGCGCCCGTCGCCCGTGGCGCGAACCAGACCTACGATCCCGCCCGCCCGGAAATCGGCTGGCCCGCCTCGATCCATGGCGATGACGGGCTCGGCAATATCGGCGTGCCGGATGCCATCGATCTGCCGGAGGACGGGCGTCCGGCCTGGCGCTTCATCATCGATACGGTGCGCGCCCATCCGGGCGAGGTGACGCTGGTTGCCGTCGGCCGCATGACCAATCTGGCGCTGGCGCTGCGCGAGGATCCGGAAATCGTGTCGCTGGTCAAGGAAGTCGTCGTCATGGGCGGGGCTTTCGATGTGCCGGGCAATATCACGCCCGCCGCCGAGGCGAATATCCATGGCGATCCGGAAGCCGCCGACATCGTGTTCGGGGCGGCGTGGAAGGTGGTGATCGTCGGCCTCGACGTGACCATGCAGACGGTGATGACCGGCGGTTTCCTTGCCGATATGGTGGCGTCGGGCCGCGCCGATGTAAAACTGCTGTCGGATCTGTCGCAATTCTATATCGGCTTCTACAAGGGCAAGGTGGGGGACGGCATGGTGGTGCATGACAGTTGCGCCTGCGTCTATGTCGTCGCGCCGGATCTGTTCACCACCCGCGGCGGCGGCGTGCGCGTCGTCTGCGGCGGCATTGCCGACGGGCAGACGATCCAGAAGCCGGATGGCCGCTCCTTCGGTCCGAGTGTCTGGGACGGCTTGCCGAGCCAGCAGGTCTGCATCGGCATCCAGGCGGACAGGGCGCTGGGGGTGATCCGCGCCGCGCTTGTAGATGGCGCGCGCGCCTGAGTGTTTTCCATGCGGGCGGCGCGTCTTGCGCCGCCCTGCCAAAACCTCGAATCATTCGAATGGCATGGGCTTTTTTGCTGAGGTTTCGATTCAGCCCGTTCACAATCCGATTCAACGTCGCGGCGGGCACAGGCCGCATCGCGGATGCGATTTCCCGATGGTGTTTTCCGTTGTAAATTCCGCGCTTCGGACATAAAGCCGAAGACGGATATGCGCTGAAACGAGGAGGCCGGGCCGTTTACCCATCAGGGGACGGTTGCGGGGCATTGCAATGCTAGAACATGCTCTTTCCACTTTGCCGGACATGCAGCCGGGAACCGTGTGGCTGGCCGGGGCCGGGCCGGGTGATCCGGGGCTTCTGACCCTGCTGGCCGCCAAGGCGCTGGGGCAGGCCGATGTCATCGTGCACGATGCGCTGGTGAACGAGGAATGCCTGAAACTGGCGCGGCCGGATGCCGTTCTCGAATATGCGGGCAAGCGCGGCGGCAAGCCCTCGGCCAAGCAGCGCGATATCTCGCTGCGGCTGGTGGAACTGGCGCGGGCCGGTCACCGCGTGCTGCGGCTGAAGGGCGGCGATCCCTTCGTGTTCGGGCGCGGCGGCGAGGAGGCCCTGGCGCTGGTGGAGCATGGCATCGGCTTCCGCATCGTGCCCGGCATTACCGCAGGCATTGGCGGGCTGGCCTATGCGGGAATTCCGGCCACGCATCGCGAGATCAACCACGCGGTGACCTTCCTCACCGGCCATGATTCCTCCGGCAGCGTGCCTGACCGCATCGACTGGGAGGCGATCGGGCGCGGCTCGCCCGTGATCGTCATGTATATGGCGATGAAGCATATCGGCCATATCGCCGGGGAACTGATCGCGGCGGGGCGCCCGGCGGATGAGCCGGTCGCCTTCGTCTGCAATGCGGCGACGGCGCAGCAGACGGTTCTCGAAACCACGCTCGGCCGCGCCGAGGCGGACGCGCAGGCGGCGGGCATCGAGCCGCCCGCCATCGTCGTCGTCGGCGAGGTGGTGCGGCTGCGGCCCTCGCTCGACTGGCTGGGGGCGCTTTCCGGGCGCAGGCTGGCGGCCGATCCCTTCGCGCCGGATGCGCGGCGGGAGACCGCATGAGCGGGCTTCTGGTTGCGGCGCCCTCTTCCGGCGCGGGCAAGACGACGGTGACGCTCGGCCTGCTGCGCGCCTTGCGCGACAGGGGCATGGCGATTGCGCCGGGAAAGGCGGGGCCTGACTATATCGACCCGGCCTTCCATGCGGCGGCAAGCGGCGTGCCTTGCCTGAATTTCGACCCATGGGGCATGCGCCGGGAGCTGCTGGCGGCCAATGCGGCGGGCCATGGCGCGGGACGGCTCTTGATCGTCGAGGCGATGATGGGTCTGTTCGATGGCGCGGCGGATGGTTCCGGCGCGCCCGCCGATCTCGCGGCGCTGCTGGATCTGGCGGTGGTGCTGGTGATCGATTGCGCCCGCATGTCGCATTCGGTGGCGGCGCTCGCCAGCGGCTACGCCCGCTTCCGCGACGATATCCGCGTTTCCGGCGTCATTCTCAACCGCGTCGGCAGCGACCGGCATGAGGCGATGCTGCGCGAGGCGCTGGCGGCGATTTCCCTGCCGGTGATCGGCGTGCTGCGCGCCGATGCCGGGCTGGCGCTGCCGGAGCGGCATCTGGGGCTGGTGCAGGCGGGCGAGCATGCCGGTCTGGAAAGTTTTATCGGCCGCGCCGCCGCCGCCGTATCCGAGAAGCTGGATGTGGAGGCTCTGCTCAGGGCGGCGGGCGCGCCATCCGCCGCCATGCCGCAGGGCGTGCCGCGCCTGCCGCCGCTCGGGCAGCGCATCGCCGTGGCGCGGGACATGGCCTTTGCCTTTCAATACGAGCATGTTCTGGCGGACTGGCGCAAGGCGGGGGCGGAGATTGGCTTCTTCTCGCCGCTGGCGGATGAGGCGCCGCCCGCCGATGCCGATGCCGTCTATCTTCCCGGCGGCTATCCGGAACTGCATGGGCCGCGCCTTGCCGCCGCCTCGCGCTTTCGCGAGGGCATGCGGGCGGCGGGCGGGCGCGGGGCGAAGATTTTCGGCGAGTGCGGCGGCTACATGACGCTGGGCGAGGCGATCATCGATGCCGGGGGGCAGGCGCATGAAATGCTCGGCCTGCTGCCGCTGGTCACGTCCTTTGCGGAGCGCAAGCGCCATCTCGGCTATCGCCATGTCCGGCCGGTGACGGGATTTTTCGACGCGCCGATGCGGGCGCATGAATTTCATTATGCGACCATTATTTCCGAGGGCGAGGCGGACCGCCTGTTTGCCGCCGAGGATGCGACGGGCGTGGATCTCGGCCTTGCGGGCTTGCAGCGCGGCACGGTTGCCGGTTCCTTCATGCATCTGATCGATCTGGAGGTCGGGGCATGACCGCGCCGATCGTCCATGGCGGCGGCATCACGGCGGCGGCGGCGGCCTATGGCGGCAGGCCGGAGGACTGGCTGGATCTGTCGACCGGCATCAATCCGTGCCCACCCGCCGTTCCCGCCATCGAGCCGCGCGCCTGGCACCGGCTGCCGGATCGCTATCTCGCCGAGCGGGCGCAGGCGGCGGCGGCGCGCTATTACGGCAGCGGCGAAACCATGCCGCTCTCCGTGCCCGGCACCCAATCGGTAATCCAGCTTCTGCCGCGCCTGATCGCGCCCGCTTCGCGGGTCGCCATCGTTTCCCCGACCTATGGCGAATATGCCCGCGCCTTCTCGCTTGCGGGTTGCGCGGTGGATGCCGTCTCCGGGCTCGACGGGATCGGGGCTGGGCATACGCTGGCGGTTGTGATCAATCCCAACAATCCCGATGGCCGGGTTCATTCCCGCGCCGATTTGCTCGATCTTGCCGCCCGCATGGCGGCGCGGGGCGGCATTCTGGTGGTGGACGAAGCTTTTGGCGATGGCGAGGCGACCGGCTCGCTGGCGGCACAGGCGGGAGAAACCGACGGGCTGATCGTCTTCCGCTCCTTCGGCAAGTTTTTCGGCATGGCCGGGGTGCGGCTCGGTTTCGTGATCGCCAGACCTGCGGTTCTCTCGCGTTTCGAGGGCTGGCTCGGGCCCTGGGCCGTGTCCGGCCCGGCGCTTGCGGTGGCGGCGGAATTGCTGTCGGCCGATCCCGGGCCCTTGCGCCGGGTGATTGCCGAACGCAAGGCGGGGCTCGTCGACGTGCTCTGCGGGGCGGGATTGTCCGTGCGCGGCGGCGCATCGCTGTTTGCGCTGGTGGAGGATGAGGCGGCGGGGCGGCTGCACGAGCATCTGTGCCGGGCGCATATCCTCGTGCGCAGGTTCGATTACGATTCGCGCTGGCTGCGCTTCGGCCTTGCGCCGGATGCGGCGGGCGACCGGCGGCTTGCCGATGCGCTTGCGGGGTTTGCCCGGTGAGCGCGCAGCTTCTCGCCTTGCTTCTGGCGCTGGTGATCGACCGCCTTATCGGCGATCCGCCATGGCTCTGGCGGTATCTGCCGCATCCGGTGGTGATCTTCGGCAAGGGCATTGCCGCCGCCGATCGCTGGCTGAACCGGCCGGAGCGTTCGCAGGCGGCGCGGCGGCGGGGCGGCGTGATCGCCATTTCCGTGCTGCTGGCGCTGAGTGCGGCGGCGGGGGCTGTCATCCATGCGCTGCTCTCCTGCCTCGGGCCGCTGGGGTTTGTTCTGGAAGCGGTGATCGCCGCCGTGTTTCTGGCGCAGAAAAGCCTGTCGGATCACGTCATGGCGGTGGCCATCGGCCTGAGGGACGGCGGGCTTGCGGGCGGGCGGCGGGCGGTCGGCATGATCGTCGGGCGCGATCCCGAGACGCTGGACGAGGCGGGCGTTTCGCGGGCGGCGCTGGAAAGCCTTGCCGAGAACTTTTCCGATGGCGTCGTCGCACCGGCTTTCTGGATGGCGCTGTTCGGCCTGCCGGGCCTGTTCGCCTACAAAATGCTGAACACCGCCGATTCCATGATCGGGCATCTCTCGGAAAAATATGCCGATTTCGGCTGGGCTTCGGCGAAGCTGGACGACCTTGCCAACTGGCCCGCCGCAAGGCTGTCGCTGCTTTTGATCGCGGCGGGCGCATGGGCGCATCGCGGCTTTGCGGCGGCGCGGGCGGCCGTGGATGTGGGCCTGCGCGATCATGGCCTGCACCGTTCGCCCAATTCCGGCTGGCCGGAAGCGGCGATGGCAGGCGCGCTGGATGTGCGGCTGGCGGGGCCGCGCGTCTATGGCGGCGTCGCGGTGCGCGAGCCGATGATGAATGCCGCCGGGCGTCAGCGCGCCTCCATGGCCGATATCGAATCCGGCGTGCGCGTCTTCAATGGCGCCTGCACGGCGCTTGCCCTGCTCGTGCTGGCCCTCTGGCTTTTGTAAGACGTTAACCAGATCGCTTACCGTTTCGCTCACCGTGACGGTTAAACGAAAAGCATGAATTCCCGCCTAGATTGCTCTATGCTTCACGAAAAAGCCGCAATGCTTTCCATCGGCAGGAAGAGGGGTATGAGCATGAGAAAACTGATCGCCGCCGCCACGGCGTTTCTGTGTCTGCAATTGATGCCGCAGGTGTCCGAAGCGGCCAGTCTCGTCGCCAATGTCAACCTGTCGAGCCAGACGATGACCGTGTCTCAGAACGGGGTGGTGCGCCATCGCTGGAAGGTTTCCACCGGCCGCAAGGGATATATCACCCCGACAGGCAGCTACCGCGCCAAATGGGTGTCGCGCAACCATCGCTCGCGCAAATACGACAATGCGCCGATGCCTTTCGCGGTGTTCTTCAAGGGCGGTTACGCGGTGCATGCCACCTATGACCTGAAGCGGCTGGGACGCCCCGCCTCGCATGGCTGCGTGCGCCTGCATCCGGATAACGCGGCGCAATTCTTCTCCATGGCGACGCAGAGCGGCCTGTCCAACACGCGCATCGTCATCACCCGCTGAACCGGCGAATCTTGGCAGGTGATGCCGCATTGCACCAACTTGCCATTGGCTTTTCGGCGATCTTTGCTATGAGGAAACCACAAGAAGCATGTTCGGGCAAAGCCGGAACCGGTTTTGCCACGGGCATGCGATACGCAAAGACAGTTTAAGAGGTTACTGGCGTGACTGCTACATTTGACAAGGTTGCCGATATCATCGCTGAAACGAGCGAGATCGACCGCGAAACCATCACTCCCGAAAGCCACACGATCGACGACCTCGGAATCGACAGCCTCGATTTCCTCGACATCGTCTTCGCCATCGACAAGGAATTCGGCATCAAGATCCCGCTGGAAAAGTGGACGCAGGACGTCAATGAAGGCAAGGTTTCCACCGAGGAATATTTCGTCCTCAAGAACCTCTGTGCCAAGATCGACGAGCTGAGGGCGGCGAAGGGCTGAGATCGGGAGGCCTTTGTCATGCTGCTGGAATATTTCCAGATGATCGACTCCATCGAATCGGTGGAGATGGATGCGGGCCGCCTCGTGGCCCGCTCGACGGTGCCTGACGTAAGCCCCGTCTTCGAAGGGCATTTTCCCGGCATGCCGCTGGTGCCGGGCGTGCTGCTCATCGAAACCATGGCGCAGGCTTCCGGCTTCCTGGTTCTGGCGAAGAACGGGTTTTCCGCCATGCCGCTGCTGATGACGGTCGATGGCGCGAAAATCCGCAACACCGTCGAGCCGGAAACCGAACTCACGATCGAGGCGCATCTGGAGCATGACGGATCGGGCTTCGCCGTCACCAAGGCGAAGATATCAGCCGCCAGCGGCAGGATTTGCGACGCGCAATTGAAGCTGCGCACGATACCTTTCGACAAGGTGCCGATCGGCGATATCGTGCGCAAACGGGCCGAGGAGGTGGGTCTCCTCTCGGCGATGGCCGCAGGGCAGGGAAGTGGATCATGAGCAAAGCCGCGACGGATGTCGTTGTCACGGGCGTCGGTATCGTTACCTCGCTCGGCGTCGGCAAGGAACCGCATCTTTCCCTGCTGACCGCATCGAAAGCGCCTGAGCCAAGGCTGGAACTGGAAAGGTTCCAGCCTTATCCGGTTCATCCGCTGCCGGAAATCGACTGGTCGGCGCAGATTGCGAAGCGCGGCGACCAGCGGCAGATGGAAAACTGGCAGCGTCTCGGCGTGTTCGCGGCGGGCCTTGCGCTCGACGATGCCGGGCTGAAGGACAATGCCGAGCTGTGCGGCAGCATGGACATGATCGTTGCCGCCGGCGGCGGCGAGCGCGATCTGGCGGTCGATTCGCTGATCGTCGACGAGGGGCTGAAAAGCAACGACCGCGAGACCATGCTGAACGACAAGCTGCGGACGGAGCTGCGCCCGACGCTGTTCCTCGCCCAGCTTTCCAACCTGATGGCGGGCAATATCTCCATCGTTCACAAGGTCACCGGCTCCTCGCGCACCTTCATGGGCGAGGAAGCGGCGGGCATTTCCGCCATCGAGACGGCGTTTGCCCGCATCCGCTCCGGCCAGTCGACGCATACGCTGGTCGGCGGCGCCTTCATCGCCGAGCGGCCGGATATCCTGCTGCTGGTGGAAGGCATCCGGGCGCATGCGACGGGCGGCTGGGCTCCGCTGTGGTCGCGTGAGGATGGCGCAGGCGGCGGCATGGTCATGGGCTCTGTCGGGGCCTTCCTCGTGCTGGAAGCGCGCGAGCATGCCGAAGCGCGGGGCGCGCATATCTATGCCGTCATCGACGCCATCGAGGGCGATCGCGGCAATCGCGATGACGGCCGTTTCGAAGCGCGCATGGCGCGGCTGGCGGCCATGGCGCGGGATGCCGAGGATCTCGTGGTGTTTTCTGGCAGCAGCGGTTTGCACGATCTGGCGGCGCGGGAAAAATCCTTCCTCGACGGCGCTTTCCCGAAGGCGGCCCTGCGCGGCTATGGCGGCTTGACCGGGCATGCGCTGGAAGCGCAGTTTCCGCTCGGGCTGGCGCTTGCCGCGCTTGCCGTCGATGCGGGCGCCGCCGTTCCGGCCTTCAACGGCGAAGGCGAGGCCGCGATGGCAGCGCCCGCCAGGGCCGCCGTGGTAACGACCGTCGGTTATACGCGCGGCGAGGGCATGGCCCATATCCGCGCCAATGCATAAGAAGGAGCAACGCTCATGAATGCTTCCGCTTTCAAGGATCATCTCGGCCGTCCCATCGTCGCGGTTACCGGCATGGGCGTCATCACCTCGCTCGGGCAGGGTCTTGCCGATAACTGGGCGGCGCTGACGTCGGGCACGTCGGGCATCCACGCCATCACCCGCTTCCCGACCGAGGGGCTTTCCACCCGTATCAGCGGCACGGTGGATTTCATCGACATTCCCCGCGTCAATTCGGTCGAGCGCTCCTATGCCTTTGCGCGGGAAACCACCATCGAAGCCTTGGCGCAGGCCGGGCTTTCCGGCGATTTCGACGGACCGCTGTTCCTGGCCGCGCCGCCGGTGGAGCCGGAATGGAGCGACCGTTTCGAGCTTGCCGACCGTGCCCCGCCTTCGGCCAGGGCCGGTGACGCCTATGACCGCTTTCTGGCGGCGATGCGCCAGCAGCCCGACGCGGCCTTCATGGAGGCGGCGCAATTCGGCTCGATTTCCGAACGTCTCGCCGACCGGTTCGGCACACGCGGCCTTCCGGTGACGCTGTCGACCGCCTGCGCGTCCGGCGCGACCGCGATCCAGCTCGGCGTCGAGGCGATCCGGCAGGGCCGCACCGAGCGCGCGCTGACGGTGGCGACGGATGGTTCCGTCAGCGCCGAGGCGCTGATCCGCTTTTCGCTTCTGTCGGCGCTTTCCACCCAGAACGATCCGCCGGAAAAGGCATCCAAGCCCTTCAGCAAGGATCGCGACGGCTTCGTGATCGCCGAGGGTGCGGCGACGCTGGTGCTGGAATCGCTGGAATCGGCGGTCTCGCGTGGCGCCAGGGTGCTCGGCATCATCAAGGGCTGCGGCGAAAAGGCCGATCATTTCCACCGCACGCGCTCCTCGCCGGATGGCGCGCCCGCCATCGCCACCATCCGCGCCGCGCTGTCGGATGCGGGGTTGAGCGAAGGCGATATCGGCTATGTCAATGCCCACGGCACCTCGACGCCGGAAAACGACAAGATGGAATATGGGGCGATGCTCGCCGTATTCGGCGATGCGCTCACATCCATTCCGGTGTCGTCCAACAAGTCGATGATCGGGCATACGCTGACGGCGGCGGGCGCTGTCGAGGCCGTCTTCTCGATCCAGACCATGCTGACGGGAACGCTGCCGCCGACCATCAATCACGTCAATCCCGATCCGGCCATCGCGCTGGATGTGGTGCCGAATGTGAAGCGCGATGTGCAGGCGGGGGCGGTGCTCTCCAACAGCTTCGGTTTCGGCGGGCAGAACGCAAGCCTTGTCATGACCCGCGAACCGGCTTAATCCCGAAGCGACATCGTTTTGACATGAATGCGCTCCGGCGCAGGAGACCCATTATCATGCGCGCTCTGCAACTGATCGAAGACCGCAGGCTGGAAACCGTTGATCTGCCCGAGCCGGAAGCGCCCGGCCCCGGCGAGGTGACGCTGCGCGTGAAAGCCGTGGCGCTGAACCATATCGACGTCTGGGGCTGGCGCGGCATGGCGTTCGCCAAGCGCAAGATGCCGCTGGTCATCGGAGCGGAAGCCTCCGGCGTCGTGGAGGAGATCGGTCCGGGCGTCGGCAATGTGCTGCCGGGCCAGCTCGTATCGATCTATGGCGCGCGCACCTGCGGCCTCTGCCGCCCCTGCCGCGAGGGCCGCGACAATCTCTGCGAACATGTCGGCGGCGTGCATGGTTTCCATCTCGACGGCTTCGCGCAGGAGAAGGTCAATCTTCCGGCGCGTCTGCTCGTTCCCGCGCCGCCCGGCGTTTCGGCGGTGGATGCGGCGCTCGCCCCCGTCACCTTCGGCACCGTCGAGCATATGCTGTTCGACAATGCGAAGCTGGAGCCGGGCGAGACGATCCTGGTGCATGCCGGCGGCTCCGGCATCGGCACGGCGGCGATCCAGCTTGCGCACAAGATGGGCTGCACCGTCATCACCACCGTCGGCTCCGACGACAAGATCGAGAAGGCCAAGGCGCTCGGCGCCGACCACGTCATCAACTACCGCACCGACCGCTTCGAGGGCGTCGTGCGCAAGCTGACGAAGAAGAAGGGCGTCGACGTGGTGTTCGAGCATGTGGGGGCCGATACCTGGGCCGGGTCCATGCTCTGCCTCAAGCGCGGCGGGCGTCTCGTCACCTGTGGCTCGACGTCGGGCGTTTCCACCAGCATGAACCTGATGATGCTGTTCCAGCAGCAGTTGAAGCTGCTCGGCTCCTTCGGCTGCCGCATGGAAAACATGGCCGACGCCATGCAGAAGATGGCGCGGGGGCTGGTGCATTCGGTGATCGATACCGAAGTCCGCTTCGAGGATATCGACCGGGCGCTGGAGCGCATGGAAGGCCGTCAGGTCTTCGGCAAGATCATCCTCAGGATGGATTGATCCGGTGCGGATGTTCATCACCCGTATCGTGCTTGCCCTGCGCAATTTCCGCCAGTGGCTGATTGCGCAATTCGCCTTCGCGTGCCTGAATATCCTCAAGATCATGCCCGCCGATACCGCGATCAATTTCGCCGACGGGCTGGTGCGCAGGGTTGGCCCGCATCTGGGGCGTCACAAGCTGATGCTGCACAATCTGCGCAATGCTTTCCCCGAAAAATCGGAAGCCGAGATCGAGCGGATCGCCGTTGCGAGCTGGGGCCATATGGGACGGCTGGTGGCGGAATATGTGTTCCTCGACCGTCTGTTCGATTTCGATCCCGAAAGCGGCAAGGTCGGCCGCGTCGAGGTGTCGGGCATTCCGATCTTCATGCGGCTGCGGGAAAACAAGAAGCCCTTCATCGTCTTTACCGCCCATACCGGCAATTTCGAGCTGCTGCCGGTGGCAGGCGCGGCCTTCGGCGTCAGCGTCACCGTGCTGTTCCGTCCGCCGAACAATCCCTATATCGCCGACAAGGTGTTCCAGTTCCGCAGCGCCCGCATGGGCCATCTGGTGCCCTCGCATGCGGGTTCGTCCTTCGCGCTGGCGCGCACGCTGGAAGATGGCGGCAGCGTCGGCGTGCTGGTCGACCAGAAATTCCGGCGCGGCGTGTTCACGCAATTCTTCGGCCAGCCGGTGCAGACCAATCCGCTGCTGGCCAAGCTGGCGCGGCAGTTCAATTGCGAGGTCTATCCGGCCCGCTGCATCCGCCTGCCGGACAATCGCTACCGGCTGGAAATCGGCGAGGCGCTGGAACTGCCCCGCGACGAGAAAGGCCGCCTCGACGTGACGGCGACCGCCCAGCTTCTCAACGACCAGGTGGAAGCCTGGGTGCGCGAATATCCCGAGCAATGGCTGTGGTATCACGACCGCTGGAACAACAAGCGCACGCTCGATTAAACCGCCTTGTCCTTCCCGGCCCCAGCTTTACCCAAGTTTGCGCCTGCAATATCCTCTAATTGAACGCCGTCCCCGCCGCCGTAGAGTGGGGGGATAGCGCGGCTGGCCGCGAGCAGGGGAGCCATGTTGCAGGATTTGATCGATCTTTTCTGGGCGCGCTATGCGCGCCTGAAGTGCGCTGTCGCGGCCGATGACGGCGAAGCTCTGCCCTGCCTCGATACGGAGGTGGAGTCGCTGCTCGACGCCATTTTCGAACGCAAGGCCACCAATGCGGTGGAGGTGCAGATGCAGGTGAAGCTGGCCATCGACCTGCTGCGCGCCGAGGCGGAAGATCCTTCCAGCGTGCTGCGCCATGCCGAAAACCTGCAAAGCATCGTGGAGCGCCATCTGCGCCCGGCGGCGGCGGGCGAATTGTATCATCACGTCATCGAGGTCGCGCCCGCAACCGTGACATCGCGGCTGAAGGCCGAGCAGGGGCTGCTGGATATCGCGCTGCTGGAAAGGCTGCCGAACCGGGTTTCGGTCATCGCCCCCGATTACCGCTATCTCTATTGCAACGAGACGGACGCCCGGGCATGGGGGCATGCCGCCGCCGAAATCCGCGGACGCCATATCACCGAAATGCTGGGCGAGGAGCGTTTCGAGCAGGGGTTCCGGGAGAAGCTGGACAGCGCCTTTGCCGGGGAGATCGCGGATTACACCTTTGCCGATCCGGTCGAAGGCCGCACGCGGGTATTGCGCTGCCGCATGTCGCCCTATCGCGCCGCCTCCGGCGAGCTGATCGGCGCGCTGGTGCTGATGGAGGAAATCGCCGACCGCCGCCAGGGCGGCGAGCGCGCCGCCTGATCTGGCGGAATCAGGCCCCTTCTTCCAGAAGCCGCTTCAGCGTTTCCAGATCCTGCGCCACATGCCGGGCGTCGGCCTCGAAGGCGTCGTCACCGGTGCCGGGCATGCGCAGCAGCGTGAACATCACCTCCGCCCCGCCGCCGTTCGGCACCACCCGCAGCGCGTTGTAGACCTCGGTGCCATCCGGCAGCGTCACGGTATGGTCGATGACGCCGAAATCGTTTGCGGCGGCAAAGCGCACCCGTACCAGCCCGATCGGCCCGCCATCGACGATCCATTCATCGCCATCGGCGCGCATGCCCGCGCCAAGGCCGGAGGCCCAGCGCGGCATGTTTTCCGGCGCGCTTGCGAAACGGTAGACCTCGCGCCAGTCGCGCGCGATGGCGGTGTGGACGATGCGGGCGGGATGCGTGTTCATCATGGCTGGCTTTCGTTAATTTCAATCGGTTTGAGCCATTCCGGCTTGCCGTTTCGGCAAGAGAGTGCCACAACAATCGCGAAGGTTGCCATAAAATTCAAGCGGAGGCTTTTGCGTGGAACAGGCAGAAATCGGACTGATCGGTCTTGGCGTGATGGGGTCCAATCTGGCGCTCAACATTGCCGAGAAAGGCAACAGGATTGCCGTTTTCAACCGCACGCCGGACAAGACCGACGAGTTCATCGCCCATGCGGGCGAGCTGAAGGACCGGATCGTTCCGTGCAAGACGATCGAGGAATTCATCGCCGCCATCCGCCCGCCGCGCCCGATCATCATCATGATCAAGGCGGGCGACGCCGTCGATCAGCAGATGGAGCATCTCAAGCCCTATCTGTCGAAGGGCGATATCATGATCGACGCGGGCAACGCCAATTTCCGCGACACGATGCGCCGTTTCGAGGCGCTGAAGGATAGCGGCCTGACCTTTATCGGCATGGGCGTTTCCGGCGGCGAGGAGGGCGCGCGCCACGGGCCGTCGATCATGGTCGGCGGCACCGAGGAGTCCTGGAACCGCGTCAAGCCGGTGCTGACGTCCATCGCCGCCCGCTACAATGACGAGCCCTGCGTCGACTGGCTCGGCGAAAACGGCGCCGGTCATTTCGTCAAGACGATCCATAACGGCATCGAATATGCCGACATGCAGATGATCGCCGAAATCTACGGCATCCTGCGCGACGGGTTGAAGATGAGCGCGGCCGAAATCGCCGATGTCTTCGGCGAATGGAACAAGGGCCGCCTCAATTCCTACCTGATCGAAATCACCGAGAAGGTGCTGCGCGCCACCGATCCGATCGCGGGCGGGCCGATGGTCGACATGATTCTCGACCAGGCCGGGCAGAAGGGCACCGGCAAATGGTCGGTGATCGAGGCGCAGAACATGGGCGTCGCCGCCACTGCCATCGAGGCGGCGGTCGCCGCCCGCATCCTGTCGTCGCAGAAGGGCGAGCGCGAGGCGGCGGAAAAGATTCTCGGCCTGCCTGATGTCACGCCCGCCGCCGTCTCCGACCGCAAGGCCTTCATCGCCGATCTGGAAAATGCGCTGCTGGCCGCCAAGATCGGCGCCTATGCGCAGGGCTTCGCCGTGATGGCCGCCGCCTCCAAGGAATTCGGCTGGAACCTGCCGATGCCGACGATCGCCAAGATCTGGCGGGCGGGCTGCATCATCCGCTCGCAGTTCCTCGATGAGATCACCTCGGCCTTCACCAAGGATCCGCATGTGGCCAACCTGATCGTCACCCCGGC
>JBDHTA010000023.1:0-32942 GCA_039808465.1 Rhizobiaceae bacterium
CGCTCGACGCGCTCTCGCGGGAATTTTCCACCAAGGGCGGGCTGAACGAGCAGATCTTCACCGATTTCGACACCAAGGGCGGCACCGAGGCGATAAGAAACGCGCTCGGCCGCGTGCTGGACCGGATCGAGGGGCGGTAAATGGAGGCGTTTATTCCTGCGCCGCGCCGGTCAGCGGCGAGCGCCGCGTCAGATATCCGGCCAGCGGATCCTCGAAGACGCTGCGCGAGGACGAGACGGAATCGATGAATAGCGAAAACAGCGCCGCCTGCGAGGAAATATCCAGCTTGGAATAGAGATTGCGGCGGTGCAGCTTCACCGTCGCGGGAGAAATGTCGAGTTTTTCCGCGGCCCCCTTTACGGAATAGCCGTAGAGAATCAGTTGCGCCACCTGGCATTCGCGCTCGGTCAGCACCGAGCGGCCGAAATTCTTCACCGCCTGCGCCAGCGCGCTTTGCAGCAGCGAGCCGTCGTCATCGAGGCTTTGCGGGCGCAATTCCCGGAAATGCCGGAAGATGGCGATGCCGAGCAGCGGCATCACCGATTGCAACCTCAGCACATCCGCGTCGCTGAAGGAAGGGCGGCGGGTTTCCCGCGCCAGCGATAGCGCGATCTTGTTGCCGGGATCGAGGGTGACGAAGGCGTTCACCTCGTCCCGCAGGCCGGAATAACAGAAATATTCGCGGTAATAGCGCGACTTGAGGAAGGCCGGATCGAGCTGGGAGAGGCGGTAGAGCCCGTCGGCCCCCTCCGCCGAGGCGAGGCGGTAGAAGGGATCGATGCGATAGGGGCCGCGCAGGTAATGCTCGATATCCGACAGGCCCTTGCCGTCGCGCCATTCGTTGTAGAGGATGCGCGGCGGCGCGCCCGTGCGGTAGAGCAGCACCAGCCCGGCATCGAAGGCGACGTGGCGCTTGAGGGCCTGCATCAGCCGGTCCTGAAAATCGAGGCGGCCGATCGCATCCAGAAGACAGGCGGCGATATCCTCCACCATCGCGGCGGCATCGCCGTCCTTCCCGCACCGCCCTGCCGCAGCCTGTTCTTCCGCGTCCGTCATGCCTGTCCCCGCCCCTCATCCCGCCCACCCATAGCCGAAGACGGGTTTCCGGCATAGCGCCGCGCCATATTGCGTGATCCGGGATCGCACCCTATGCATGGGGAAACAGCGCCACGGTTTATGGCGGCAGGAAAGGGAGAAGGGGATGACGGGCAGGACGGAATTCGAGAACCATTACGGCTTTCGCCGCGACGAGGTGCGGCTCGGCAACTGGCGCACGGCGCCCTATAGCCGCTGGTCGTTCCAGAATGCGGGCGAGCTGGTGCCGACCGCCCGCGTCTTTGCCGGTTCCGGCGCGCCGGAAGAGCCCGCCATCGATCTCGACGCGCTGCTGCGCGAAAAGGTAAGCCTTCCCTCCGGCACGGAAACCATCGCCGAAACGCTTGCCCGCACCCATGCCGACGCGCTGACCATCATGCGGGCGGGCAGCTTCATCGGCGACTGGTCCGCGCCGACCATGGGCTTCGGCCAGCCGCATATCATCTTCTCGGTCACCAAGTCGCTGACCGCCATCGTCGCGGGCGCGCTGCGCGACGAGGGCCTGCTCGATCCCGCCGCCCCCGTGACGCTCTACGTGCCGGAAGCCGCCGCCTCCGCCTTCGGCGACGCCAGCGTGCAGCATGTGCTGGACATGACGGTGGCCATCGATATCGACGAGGCCTATCTCGATCCGCAAAGCCTGTTCGCCCGCTATCGCCGCGCAATGCTGTGGAACCCGGGCGGCGGCGATGAGGGCCTGCTCGAATTCCTCTGCACGATCCCGCGCCTGCCCGAGCCGCATGGCGAGGTGTTCCGCTACCGCTCGCCCAATACCGACATGCTCGGCATCATTCTGGAGCGGGCGGCGAACCGCCGCTACAACGATCTGCTGCGTGACAAGCTGTTTGCGCCGCTTGGCGCCCGCAGCCCGGTCACCGTCACCGTGGACCGCGAAGGCTCCAGCCGCGCCTCCGCCGGGGTTTCGCTGACCGCGCGCGATCTCGCCCGCGTCGGCGAGATGATGCGGCAGGGCGGCGTGGCGAACGGCAAACGCGTCGTCTCGGCCGAATGGGTGCATGACACCGTCACCGGCGGCAGCCGCGACGCCTGGCTGCGCAGCGATTTCACCGGCCTGTTCGCCAATGGCCAGTATCGCAACAAGTGGTATCAATCCGGCGACGGCAGCTTCTACGGCATCGGCATTCACGGCCAGTGGCTGTTCGTGCATCCGGCTTCGGAAACCGTCATCGTCAAGATGTCGTCGCAGCCGGAGCCGGTCACCGATGCCCTCGACATGGACAATATCGCGCTTCTGAACGCGCTGGCGGCGATGGTGTAAACCGCGCCGTCACCCGGCCCCGCCGCTCCTGAGATCGCCGAGCGCCTGAAGCGCCGCCTTGTTGCCGGTGGCGGCCAGCGCCTGGTAGAGACGGCGCGCCTCCGCCATGTAGCCGAGCTTGTAATAGGCGGTGGCGCGCAGCATCAGCAGATCCTGCCGCTCCGGCGCCAGCCGCTTGCGCTGGTCGAGCAGGATGATGGTTTCGGTGTAGCGGGCCTGGCGGTAGGCATCCAGCGCCCGGTCGGTGATGATGGCGGTCTGCAATTCCGCCGCCCGCGCCGGGCTCTGCGGCACGGCGGCGGCGGCAACGGCCGCTTCGCCGGTCAGCTTCAGGCGCAGATAAGCGAGGCTTTTTCCGTAGGCGGCATCCTGCCGCAAGGCGGGATCGCTGCCCGCCATGGCGCGGCCGAAGGCGTCGACGGCTTCGACCGGGCGCTTCATCTCCATCAGGCACCAGCCCCGCGCCAGCGCCTCGGCGGGCGACAGCGCCGCCACATCCATCGATGCGCGGCAGCCGGGAACCCGCGCCTGCCTGGCCATGGCCTGCGGCCGGGCGGCTCTTTGCGTGACCGGCGCTTCCGCCGCCTGCCGGACCGGCCGCGCGCTCTCCGCCGGTAACGCCTGCGGCTGCTCCGCCAGCGGCGCGGCGGCAATGGCGGGCCTGCCGCGCTTGCGGTCCCGCAGCGTGGCGATGCGCTCGGAGCGCCCGGCCCATTCGGCCTGAATGCGCGAAACGCCCGCCTCGTCGCCCAGCGCATGCAGCGAAACGGCAAGGCCGTAGGCGGCGGGCTCGTAGGTCTTGTCCCATGACAGCACCAGCCCGAACCAGTCGGCGGCGGTGCGCACCTGTTGCAGCATCAGGGCATACCAGCCGAACTGCTCGGAGGCGGCGGTGTTGCGCGCCGCGATCGCGATCGGGGCCATGCGGGCGAGAACCGCATTGTCCACCGCCTTCGGCGGATCGAGCGCCAGAAGATTGGCGATGGCGGCGAGATAGACGGCGCGCGCCTCGTCGTTGGCGTCGTGGAAGCGGTAGAGCGTGTCTTCCGCCGCCGCCGGATCGCCGAGCGCGATGCGCGTCAGCGCCAGCCCCTGCGCCGCAGCCGCCACCGGCTGCTTGTCATAGGAGCGGCGGAACCACTCGTCCGCCTTCTGGATTTCGCTGCGCCGGTAGAAATACCAGCCGAGCAGCAGGCTGTCGGAGGCCTTGGCGTCGCGCCGGGCGATCTCCTCCAGCCGGTCGACATAGGATTGCGGCACGGCGACGGAGGCTTTCGCCCCGCCCTGCGCCACGAAGCCGCGGGCGATATCGTCGCGAATGCCGTCGAATTCCGGCTTGCCGTCCGCGCCGGTCTGCTCCAGCTTCAGAAGCGCTTCCATATCCGTGGGCGTCAGCAGGGGCAGCGCCTTCTGCACCGTCGCCAGCCGCTCCTGCGGATTGGTGCAGTTTTGCAGCACATAGGAGAAGGCCTGCGTGGCGCGGGCGGGCTTGCCGGTTTTGGCGAAGGCTTCGCCGACGCGCCACAGCATGTCCACCTCGGCGCAGGTCAGCAGTTGCGGCGCCTGCGTGGCCAGATCGATGACATTCTGGTAGGCGCCGCCATTCGAGGCCTTGACGATGGTCTGGCGCAGGCGCGCAAGGCGCAGGCCGTCGGCCAGTTCCTTCGGCGGCATCCAGCCGGGCTCGGCCTTCTGCCGGTCGGCGATGGCCTTGTCCACCTCGTCATAGCGCGACTGCGCGTAAAGCTTCCACAGCGCGTCGATGCGCGGATCGCCGCCCCGCGCCGCCGCCAGCGGATCCTTCGGCGGCTCCCAGCCGGGATAGAGCGCCCGCAGCCGGGCGATTTCCGCCTGCAACCGCACCATGTCGCCCTGCTGCGCGAAATAGCGTAGCGCGCTTTCGTCCACCACCGGCGCTTCGGCCGGAGGGGACGCGGCAGGCGTTTCGGCGGCGACGGCATCCGTGGTCAACTGAACGGGAAAGGGTTCGGCGCGCCCGCTCTTGACCAGCACGGCGGCGCCGGTCGCACCCCGCTCCGGCAAGGCCACGTCCTCTCCCAGCGCTGGCGCCTTGCTCCAGTCTTCGACACTCGCCACACCGGCCGCCACAGCCGCCAGCGCCGACAGGAAGAGAAAGGTTATACGCATGAACACTCCATCCCCGATAATCATGATCGGACAGGCAACAGAGTATCATTCAGGGTAAACAATTCCTTTAAGACGGCGCAAAAATCCTGCCTCGCGCAAGCAAACACCTCTAAAAATTAGGGAGGATGTGCCCGAAACCGCACTTTCGAAGCGTGCGCGCCGGGCTACAATCATGAATTGCGATGCCAAATCTGGCGAAATCGGAAGGTGGTAAAGCGGACGATGCGGGTGATTCGGAAATGCGGGTGGCGGCGCGGCGCGGGGCTTGCGGCGCTTACGGTGCTCACGGCCTGCGCGGGCCAGCCGGTCCGGCTCGGCACGGGCACGACATCGGTTGCGGCGGACGAGGCGCTCGTCATGCCGCCGGTCGGGCAATTCGCGATTTCGGGCATCACGCAGAAACGCTTCAACAACGCCTTGCAGCAGGAAATCTTCCTCACCACCAATTCCGCCGTGCCGGGGCAGAATGTGGTGCAGGTGCGCTTCTTCGGCACCGCCCGCGCCATGAATTACGGCGGCGGCCATCTGGCCTTCGCGCCGATCACCGAGGCGCGGGTCGATTCGGAAATGCGCGGCACGCTGCCGGGCGTGCCGATGGCGCGCGCGTCCTATCTGGTTCAGAACGATTTCGGCCCCTTCGGCTACGCCTTCGGGCAGCCCTCCCCCGGCGAATTGTGCATGTATGGCTGGCAGCAGTTGCGCGCCGCCGAAGGCGAGCGGCCGCCCTTCGCAAACGGCGGCGCGATCCAGATCCGCGTGCGGCTGTGCGATGCGGGCGCCACCGAGAAGCAGTTGCTCGCCTTCATGTACGGCTTCACCATCAACGGCTCGGTGGACAATCCGAACTGGAACCCCTACGGCTCGCCGCCGCCGCTGCGCGACCGGCTGGGCCAGAGCGGCGCTCCGGTCTGGCCCGGCGCCGAGCCGGTGATGCCCGATGCGGTGACCATGCCCGCGCTGAAGACGGGCTCGATCCCGCAGGCCGCGCCCGCGCCGCGCCGCAGGGCAGCACCCGCGCCCGTGTCCGAACCGGCCATGGCGCCCACGCGTCCCGCTCTGCCGCAGGGCATGGAGCAGGTGGTCGTGCCGTCGCCGGTGCGCGCAGCGCCCGCGCCCGCCGTCGCCCTTCCCGCAGGCCGCGCGCCTGCCGCCGTTGCCGTTCCAACCCCGGCAGCATCCGGAACCATCGTGCCCTCCCCCTGCGCGGATGCGGATCTGTGCCGATGAATGCTTTTCCGTTCACATCAAGGGCATTCGCCTGTGAAAAACCCCCTCTGCCCGCCGGCATCTCCCCCACAAGGGGGGAGAGGGCCAGAGGCCTTCTTTTCCGTTCCTTTTCACCGCCGGGGGAACGGCAGATTAAATCCCTCCCCCTTGTAGGGAAGGGTCTCAAGTCATCCGCAATCGCCCCATATCTTTCCTGGTGAAAGGATAGTCATGCGTCTCTTGACCCGCTTCATGTTCTGGGCGCTCTCGGCCATTCTGATGCTGTCGGTCGCCTTCCTGCCGATCGATGCGCGCACGCAGCTCGTTACCACCTTTCTGGTGCTGCTGGCGGTGGCGGTGATGAAATACATGAAGCTGGAAGGCGCCAGCCGTCTGGTGCTGATGGCGCTCGGCACGGCCATCGTGCTGCGCTACGTCTACTGGCGCTCCACCGGCACGCTGCCGCCCGTCAACCAGCCCGCGAACTTCATTCCCGGCCTGCTACTGTATCTGGCGGAAATGTACAGCGTGCTGATGCTGTTTCTCAGCCTGTTCATCGTGTCCATGCCGCTGCCGCCGCGCAAGCCCTATCGCACGCTCGCCGACGACGCGCTGCCGGTGGTCGACGTTTTCGTGCCGACCTATAACGAGGAGGAATCGCTTCTCGCCTATACGCTGGCGGCGGCGCGCAACATGGATTACCCGCCGGAAAAGATGACGGTGTGGCTGCTGGACGACGGCGGCACCGAGCAGAAGCGCCATTCCACCGATCTCAGGGAATCCAAGGCGGCGGAAGAACGCCACGCCGCGCTGCAAGCCCTGTGCGGGCAGCTTGGCGTGCGCTACCTGACGCGCGCCCGCAACGAACATGCCAAGGCTGGCAACCTCAACAACGGCCTTGCCCATTCCACCGGCGATCTGGTCGCCGTCTTCGACGCCGACCATGCGCCCGCCCGCGATTTCCTCAAGGAAACCGTGGGTTATTTCAACGATGACGAGCGGCTGTTCCTGGTGCAGACGCCGCATTTCTTCATCAATCCCGATCCGGTCGAGCGCAACCTCAACACCTTCAACACCATGCCGAGCGAGAACGAGATGTTCTACGGCATCATCCAGCGCGGGCTGGACAAGTGGAACGCCGCCTTCTTCTGCGGCTCAGCGGCGGTGCTGCGGCGCGAGGCGCTGAACGAGGCGAACGGCTTTTCCGGCCTGTCGATCACCGAGGATTGCGAAACCGCGCTCGAGCTGCATTCACGCGGCTGGAACAGCATCTATGTCGACATGCCGCTGATCGCCGGGCTGCAACCCGGCACCTTCGCCAGCTTCATCGGCCAGCGCAGCCGCTGGGCGCAGGGCATGATGCAGATCCTGCGCTTCCGCTTTCCGCTGTTCAAGCCGGGCCTGACGATGGCGCAGCGGCTCTGCTACATGTCGTCGACGATGTTCTGGCTGTTTCCCTTCCCGCGCCTCGTCTTCCTGCTTGCGCCGCTGTGCTATCTCCTCTTCGATCTGGAGATCTTCACCGCCTCCGGCGGCGAGTTCATGGCCTATACCTTCTCCTACATGATCGTGAACCTGATGATCCAGAACTACCTCTACGGCTCCTTCCGCTGGCCGTGGATCTCGGAGCTTTACGAATATGTGCAATCGGTGCACCTGCTGCCCGCCATCGTTTCCGTGGCGCTCAATCCGCGCAAGCCGACCTTCAAGGTAACGGCGAAGGACGAAACGATCATGCAAAGCCGCCTGTCGGAAATCGCGCGGCCCTTCTTCCTCATCTTCCTCGTGCTGCTGGTCGCCGTCGCGCTGACGGTCTACCGGCTCTATACCGAGCCCTATAAATTCGACGTGACGCTGGTGGTGGGCGGCTGGAACCTGCTCAACCTGGTGCTGGCGGGCTGCGCGCTCGGCGTCGTTTCCGAGCGCGGCGAGCGGCAATCCTCCCGGCGCGTCGCCATCAGCCGCCGGGCGGAGGTTCTGATCGGCGGACAGTCCTATCCGGCGATGATCGACGATGTCTCGGTCAACGGCGCCAGCGTGCAGATCTTCACCAAGGCGTCCGAACTCTTCCGGCGCGACGCCACAGGCAGCCTGCGCTTCCAGCCGCATGGGCGCATGGAGGCGGGCGAGGTGCCGATCGAAATCCGCCATGCGCGGGCCGAGGGCGATATCGTTTCCATCGGCTGCCGCTACCTGCCGGAAAACGCCCGCCATCGCGAGCTGATCGCCGATCTCATCTTCGCCAATTCGCGGCAATGGAGCCTGTTCCAGCAGTCGCGGCGGCACAATCCCGGCGTCATTCGCGGCACGCTGCGCTTCCTGCGGATATCGTTGCAGCAGACGGGGCGCGGCCTTGTCTACCTGCTGCGCTTCCGCGCCCCCGCCGACGCGAAATCGCCGCGCAAGGGAGGCTGAGCCATGATCCGTTTCCGCGCCGCCCTTCTCTCCTCCGCGCTTCTGATGGCGTGCGTTTCCGGCGCATGGGCGCAGCCCGCGCCCTTCGACATGACGCCGGAACGGAAGGGCACGGCCCCGCCGGACGCGGCCGCGCCCGCCGCCCCGGATGCCGCGCCCGCCATCCCGGCTTCCGGCCCGGTGCGCCGCTATCTCCTGCAAGCGCCGACGCTGCGCCTTCAGGGGGAAACGGCCGTCGAAGGCTGGTCCTTCCACCTGACGCCGGAGCAGGCGGCTTCGGAAGCGAGCTTCGATCTCGCCTACAGCAATGCCGTGGTCATCGCGCCGGAAGTCTCGCGCCTGACGGTGACGATCAACGGCACCGTCGCCGTCGATCACCCGATCCGCAGCTCCGACGGCGAGCAGACGCTGACGGTGAAGGTGGCGCCCGGCGTGCTTCTGCCCGGCCTCAACCGCATCCGCATTCAGGCCGACCAGCGCCACCGAACCGATTGCACGCTCGATTCCACCTATGCGCTGTGGACGGATGTCGATGCGGCGGGCACCTTCCTGAGCTTCGCCACGCCCGCGGCGGCGCGCATGACGCGGCTGGAGGATGTGCAGGCGCTCGGCGTCGACGCGGCTGGGCACAGCCGTTTCCACATCGTCGCGCCCGCGCTCGGCCAGTCGGATGCCGCCGCCACGCTGCTGCGGCTGTCGCAGGGCCTGTCGGTGCTGAGCGGCGCCGTCAACGCCTCCTTCTCCTTCTCGCGGGATCTGCCCGCCAGAACCGGGCCGGGCGAAATGATCGTGCTGGCGGCGACCCCGGCCGAACTCGCCGGACTGCCGGACATGGACGGCCTGCGGCAGCCGGGCGGCGCGCTGGCCGGTTTCGTGACGCTGCCGGGGCGCGCGCAGGAATCCGCGCTCGCCTTCATCGGCGACGGCTGGAAGGATATCGAAACGCTCGCCGCCAGCTTCACGACGCTATCTGGGCATCGCGGCGAAACGCCTGGCATGCTGCCGACGCGGGCCTGGCGCGCCTCCGACACGCCGCTCATCGACGGCCCGCGCCGCCTTTCCTTCGCGGATCTCGGCATTGCGGGCCAGGAATTTTCCGGCCGCCGCTTCAGCACCGGCTTCACGGTGGCGATGCCCGCCGATTTCTACGCCAATGCCTATGGCACCGCCACCATCCTGCTCGATGCCGCCTATTCCAGCAAGGTCATTCCCGGCAGCCGCTTCATCGTCACGGTGAACGGCCAGCTTGCGACCACCGTGCCGATCACCGCCCGGGGCGGCGCCGTGCTGCGGCATTACCCGGTGCGGGTGTCGATGCGCCATTTCCGGCCCGGCATCAACACCATCGGGCTGGAAGCCATGCTGACCACCGAGGGCGATAGCGTCTGCGCGCCGGGCTCGACGGCGGACCGCACGCCGCGCTTCGCCCTGTTCGACACGTCGGAACTGGTCATTCCGGAATTTGCCCGGCTGACCCGCGCCCCGGATCTGGCCGCGACCGCCGGTCTCGGCGTCCCCTATGGCGGCAGCGCCGCTCCGGCGGCGGTCTGGCTCGGCCAGCATGACGAGGCGACGCTGTCGCTGGCCGCCACCGCGCTCGGCAAGCTGTCGCTGGCGGCGGGTGCGGCCTTTCCCGTCGAACTCGCCAACGATCCCGCGCAGATGCGCGGCCGCAACGCGCTCTATGCCGGTGCCGCCGCAGACCTTCCTCCCGATGCGCTGGGCGGGGTCGCCCTCGCCGCGCAGGGCGCGTCCACGCCCGCCAATGGCGGCGGCCCGACCGCCGACGCCTGGCAGGACAAGATCGATTCCGGCACCATCGCCGGGCTGCTCGCCGATCTCGACAACTGGATGCGGGAAACCTTCAATCTGGATCTCACCTCCGTCAGCCTGCTGCCGCAGAGCGACGCGCCCTACCCGCTTCCGCCCCGCAGCGGCGTCTTCGTCAGCCAGTCGGCGGACGCGGACACCAATACCGTCGCGACCACCGTTTCGGTGGCCGATCCCGCCCTGCTCGACGGCGCGATCACCGATCTCGCCGACCGCGCCAACTGGCAGGAGCTACAGGGGCGCCTGAGCTTCCGCGACGGCGCAACCGGCCGCATCGTGACGGTTGCGGCGGCCTCCCCGCATGTGGTGTCGCTTGCGCCGCTCACCTTCACCAACCTGCGGCTGGTGGCCGCCAACTGGCTGTCGAGCAATTTCATCGCCTATGCCTTCCTGCTGGCGCTGGCCGGCGTGCTGCTGGGCCTTGCCACCCACGCGCTGCTTTCCCGCCTCGGCCGCGGCAGCCGCTGAGCGCATTTCCGCTCTTTCCGCCGCTTATCCCCGTGCCGGAGCATGATTCCGGCATTGCGGATCTTGCCTGCTTCCTCCGGTGCGGGCATATTCTCCGGCGGGCGCTTTACATATGTCGAAAATAATTTCGCAAATGCTGCGTCGCACGCAATCGGACGCTTTGCGGTATGCCCTTGAAGCGCAAGGGTTTCGAGCCCTTTCCGGGCAAATTTCACCCCATCCTCCGACAATATTGACAAATGTAAGCTTATATCCGAATATTGTCGCAGTTACCGGGCGCAATGGCTGAGGGCGCGCTCCGGGAGGAGGAGAAATGTCGGAATTGCTGCTGGATGTGGACGGGTTGCAGAAGTCGTTCAACGGCGTCGCCGCCCTGCGCAACGGCCGCCTGCAATTGCGTGCCGGTTCCGTGCATGCGCTGTGCGGCGGCAATGGCGCGGGCAAATCCACCTTCCTGAAAATCCTCATGGGCATCTACACCCGCGACGCGGGCGTCATCCGCCGCCGCGGCAAGGAAGTCGTCTATTCGACGCCAGCCGCCGCCCTTGCCGCCGGGATCGCCATCATCGAGCAGGAGCTGAGCCCCGTCCCGCATATGACGGTGGCCGAAAACATCTATCTCGGCCGCGAGCCCTCCACCCGCTTCGGCGGCATCGATTTCAAGACGATGAACGGCAACGCGCAGGCGCTGCTCGACCGCCTGGAATTCGACATCCGCGCCAACCAGTTCATGATGAACCTGTCGGTGGCGCAGATCCAGCTCGTCGAGATCGCCAAGGCGCTCAGCCACGATGCCGAAGTCATCTTCATGGACGAGCCGACCTCGGCCATCGGCGAGAAGGAGGCGCAGCAGCTTTTCGCCGCCATCGAGCGCCTGAAATCCGAAGGCAAGGCCATCGTCTACGTTTCGCACCGCCTGTCGGAAATCTTCCAGATCTCCGACTCCTGGACGGTGTTCCGCGACGGCAGCTATGTCGACAGCGGCCTGATGGCCGATATCGACCGCCCGCGCCTGATCGAGATGATCGTCGGCCGCAAGCTGGGCGAGGAATATATCAAGACCAACGCGCCGACATCGGTGCCGGGCCTTCAGGTGTCGGGCCTCACGTCGCCGGGGCGCATCGAGGATGTGAACTTTACCGCCCACAAGGGCGAGATCCTCGGCATTTACGGGTTGATGGGCTCGGGCCGCACCGAGATTTTCAACTGCATCTTCGGCCTCGACAGGACCGGAACCGGCGAAATCCGGCTGGACGGCGCGCCGATCACGGTGAAGAAGCCCGCCGACGCCATGGCCCACGGCCTTGCCTTCGTCACCGAGGACCGCAAGCTGACCGGCCTCAACCTGATCGACAGCGTGCGCAACAATATCTGCCTCGCCAGCCTGCCGGAGCTTTCGCCGCATTTCAACATGGACCGCGCCCGCGAGGCCGCCGTCAGCCGCGAGATGATCGAGCGCTTCCGCACCAAGGCCGCCCGCGACACCATGCCGGTTTCCGGCCTTTCGGGCGGCAACCAGCAGAAGGTGGTGCTCGGCAAGTGGTTCCTGCGCAATCCCAAGGTGCTGCTGCTGGACGAGCCGACGCGCGGCGTCGATGTCGGCGCCAAGCGCGAGATCTACCGTATCATCTGCGAATTCGCCGAGGCGGGCGGCACCGTCGTCATGATCTCGTCGGAGATCGACGAGGTGCTCGGCATGTCGGACCGCATCCTCGTGATGCGGCAGGGACGGCCTGCCGGAATGTGCTCAAGGGAGGAGGCGGACGCGCAGACGCTGGTGCATCTTTCGACGTGACGTTGAACGCCCTGCCCATCCCGCGCGCCCGAAATCAAAGAGGTTCATGACATGTCTTCCACCGACAACGCGGCCGGAAACGGCCTGCTCAGCGCCGACCGGCGACGGCTGATCATCCAGGAATACGGCATTTTCCTCGCCTTCCTGCTGCTCGCCGCCATCCTGTCGGTGTCCAACGAATTCTTCCTGACGACCGGCAACATCTCCAACGTGCTGTTGCAGACCTCGATCAACGGGATCCTCGCCATCGGCATGACCTTCGTTATCCTGACCCGCGGCATCGACCTGTCGGTCGGCTCGGTGGTGGCGCTCGCGGGCATCGTCAGCGCCAGCTTCGCCACGACCTCGGCGACGGCGGGCGTCATGGGCGCGCCCTATTCGCCCTTCATCGCCATTCCCGTCGGCCTTGCGGTCGGTCTTGCCTGCGGGGCGCTGATCGGCGTCATCGTCTCGCGCTTCTCGGTTCCGGCCTTCGTCGCCACCCTCGGCATGCTCTCGGCGGCGCGCGGCATGACGCTGATCTATGGCGGCGGCAAGCCGGTACCGGCGCTGACGCCTGATTTCCGCTGGATCGGCACCGGCAATATCGCGGGCATTCCGATGCCGGTCGTGCTGCTGGCGCTGGTCTTCGGCATTTCCTGGTGGGTGCTGAACCGCACGCGCTTCGGCCGTTATATCTATGCCGTCGGCGGCAACCCGCATGCGGCCAACACCTCCGGCATCAACGTCACCCGCCTGCGCTTTTCGGTCTACATGATTTCCGGCGGCCTGTCGGGCCTGGCGGGCATGATCCTTGCCGCCCGCACCGGCTCCGCCCTGCCGCAAGCCGGCATCGCCTACGAACTCGACGCCATCGCGGCGGTCGTGATCGGCGGCACATCGCTGTCGGGCGGCGTCGGGCGCATCACCGGCACGCTGATCGGCGCGCTCATCATCGGCGTGATGAACAACGGCCTCGATCTGATGGGAATCCAGTCCTATTACCAGCAGGTTCTCAAGGGCGCCCTGATCGTCGGCGCCGTCATGCTGGACCAGAAGCGCAATCACGGCGGCTGACCGGCCGCCCCTTCTTCCGCAGCGCAATCCTGCCCGGCCGCGAACCGGGCCGCCCTTCGGGCTGCCCGCAAACCATAGCAATCCCGATACCAGAACACTCTCAATGGAGGAGAATGGAAATGAAGAAGATCCTCATCGCACTGGCCGCCGCCACGGCGCTTCTCGCCTCGCCGACGATGGCGCAGGACAAGAAGCTGAAGATCGGCGCGGCCCCCTACGGCCTGAATGCCGAATTCATGCAGATCTGGTCGGCGGCGCTGGAGCAGCATCCGGCCGTCAAGAACGGCGAAGTCGAGCTGACCGTGTTCGACGGCCGCTATGACGCGCTGGTGCAGCAGGAACAGTTCAACACGATGATCACGCAGAAGTTCGACGCGATCATCTTCGTGCCGATCGACATCGAAGCGGGCGCGACCGCCGTTCAGGCAGCCGCCGATGCGGGCATCCCGGTCGTCGGCTCCAACACCCGCGTCAATTCCGACCTGCTCGCCGCCTATGTCGGCTCCGACGACACCATTTCCGGCTACATGGAAGCCAAGACCGTTCTCGACAAGATCGGCTGCAAGGGCAATGTCGTGATCATCGAGGGCCCGATCGGCCAGTCGGCGCAGATCCAGCGCCTCGAAGGCAACCAGAAGGCGCTGGCCGAGTGCCCGGACGTGAAGGTTCTGGAGCAGCAGACCGCCAACTGGTCGCGCGCCGAAGCCCAGACGCTGATGGAAAACTGGCTGACGGCGCATGCGGGCCAGATCAACGGCGTCATCGGCCAGAACGATGAAATGGCGCTCGGCGCGATCGAAGCCATCAAGTCGGCCGGTCTCAAGACCGAAGACTTCGCCATCGCCGGTATCGACGGCATCACCGACGCGCTGCGCGCCGTCAAGGAAGGCACGATGACCTCGATCCTCCAGGACGCCAGCGCCCAGGCGCAGGGCGCCATGGATCTGGCGATCTTCCACGCCAGGAAGGGCGATTACAAGCCGCAGTCCGAAATCTGGGCCCAGTATCCCGACATGCCGTTCAACGACGGCAAGGACAAGAACTACAATGTTCCGTGGACGCCGGTGACCAAGGACAACGCCGACAAGCTGCTCGAAACCCGCAAGTAATCGCGTGATCCGGCAGGGCGGCATGTCCGCCCTGCCCTTCTTTCCCGACAGGGCAATTCCAGACCGAGGCGTGACCTGACATGACCGACAAAGCACCTGAAATCGACCTGAACTTCCCGCTTGCCGGAAAGGTCGCCGTTGTGACCGGCGGCGCTTCGGGCATCGGCGCCGCCATTTCCGCCGCCTTCATCGCCAAGGGCGCGCAGGTGGCCGTGCTCGACATCAACGCCGATATCGCCAAGGCCAAGGCCGACGAGCTGGGCGAAAACGCCCGTCCCTTCGTCTGCGACGTCTCGAAGCCGGACTCGGTCAACAAGGCGATCGCCGACGCGGTGGAAAGCTTCGGCGGCATCGATATCGCCGTCAACAGCGCGGGCGTCGTCTTCCTCGCCCCGGCCGAGGATCTGCCGCTCGACTACTGGGACAAGACCATCGACATCAACCTCAAGGGCAGCTTCCTCGTCACGCAGGCCGTCGGCCGGGCGATGATCGCCGCAGGCAAGGGCGGCAAGATCGTCAACCTCGCCTCGCAGGCGGGCTCGGTCGCCATCGAGGAGCATGTCGCCTATTGCGCCTCCAAGTTCGGCGTCATCGGCATGTCCAAGACTTTTGCCGCCGAATGGGGCAAGCACGGCATCCGCGTCAACACCATCTCGCCGACCATCGTGCTGACCGATCTCGGCCGCAAGGCCTGGGCGGGCGAAAAGGGCGAAGCCGCCAAGAAGCGCATTCCGGCCGGGCGTTTCGCCTATCCGGAAGAAATCGCCGCCGCCGCCGTGTTCCTGGCATCGGATGGCGCGGACATGATCAACGGCGCCGATCTGGTGATCGACGGCGGTTACACCATTCTCTGAGCCCCGGCTCTGGCATTGCGAGGAGACATCATGCAACGCTTCATCAACAATCCCGACCTCGTGGTCGAAGATACGGTCAAGGGCTTCGTCAAGGCGCATTCGGATATCGTGCGCCTGGCTGAAAATCCGCGCGTGATCGCCGCCAAGGATGCCCCCTATGCGGGCAAGGTCGGCGTCGTCACCGGCGGCGGCTCGGGCCATGAGCCCGCCTTTATCGGCTATACCGGCAAGAACATGCTGGATGCGGTCGCCGTCGGCGAGCTGTTCTCGTCGCCGACCGCCAAGAGCTTCCACGACGCCATCCGCGAAGCCAATGGCGGCAAGGGCGTCATCGTGCTCTACGGCAACTATGCCGGCGACAACATGAACGTGAAGATGGCGACCAAGCTCGCCGCCAAGGACGGCATCGAGGTCGCGACCGTCGTCGCCAATGACGATGTCTGCTCGGCACCCGCTTCCGAGCGCGAGAAGCGCCGTGGCGTGGCGGGCGAGATCTTCATGTGGAAGATCGGCGGCGCCAAGGCCGCGACCGGGGCCAGCCTCGAGGAAGTGCGCGTCACCGCCCAGAAGGCCATCGACAATTGCCGCTCCATCGGCGTCGGCCTCGGCCCCTGCACGCTGCCCGCCGTCGGCCATCCCAACTTCCAGATCGAGCCGGGCACGATGGAAGTCGGCATCGGCCATCACGGCGAGCCCGGCGTGCGCGTTGAAGCGCTGAAGACCGCCGACGAAGTCGCCAGGGACATGTGCCAGATCGTTCTGGACGACCACAATCTGCCGGAAGGCACGGAGGTCGCCGTTCTCGTCTCGGGTCTGGGGGCCACGCCGCTCAACGAGCTGTACATCCTCAACGACACCATCGAATCCGAGATCACGAAGCGCGGCCTGAAGATTTACCGCACCTATATCGGCAACTATTTCACCTCGCTGGAAATGGTTGGCGCGACGCTGACGGTGGTGGCGCTTGACGACGAGTTGAAGACGCTGCTGGATGTCGAAGTGCGCTGCACGGCGCTGCTCTGAGGGGGATAAAGATCATGCAGACACTGAACAACGCAGCCGCTGGCGATATCGTGCTTTCCATGGCCGAGCGGATCGTCGAGAACCGCGCCTATCTCTCGGAAATCGACGGCAAGATCGGTGACGGCGACCATGGCGTCAACATGGCCAAGGGTTTTGGCATGGCGGCCGAGCGGCTGGCGGGCCAGAACCAGTCGCTGTCGCAATCGCTCGACACGCTGGGCACGGTGCTGATGACCGAAATCGGCGGCTCGATGGGCCCGCTCTACGGCATGATGTTCACCGAATTCGCCGAAAAGATCGACGGCGTCGAGGCGATCGATGCCGCCGCCTACAGCCGGATGCTGCATGCGGGGCTGGAAGGCATCCAGTCCATCGGCTCGGCCAAGGTCGGCGACAAGACGCTGCTCGACACGCTGGTTCCCGCCGTCGAAGCCTTCGACGCCGCGACTGCCAGCGGCCAGTCCTTCGCCGACGCGCTGACCGCGCTGGTCGAGGCCGCCGAAAAGGGCCGCGACTCGACGCTGAACCTCGTGGCGAAGATCGGCCGCGCCAGCCGCCTCGGCGAACGCTCGCTCGGCGTTCTCGACGCGGGCGCCACCTCCTGCGCCATCATCCTGAAGGAATTGTCTGACGGCGCCCGCCAGCGCCTGCAATAATTCATCGGGGTTTTCCCGATCCTCCCGGCGAAGGCGGCGGCTGTCCCCGATGGCAGAGCCGCCTTTGCTATTTTTGCGGCTTGCAAAGACCGCCTGTTGCTTTCATGTTCCTGACAGAATCGATCACAGCAGGGATCCATGGCGCCCAAAATTTCGACCGCTGCAAAAACCGGCCAGACTGCCCCGGCGGATACCGGCGCCGCCATTCCGCTGCGCTATGGCGACGACCCCTATATCTGGGCCTGCTGGCTCTATTACGAGGACGGGCGCACCCAGAGCGAGATCGCCGGGATCATGGGCATTTCCCGCGCCACGGTGAATTCCTATCTCGCCGATGCGCGCAGCCGCGGCATCGTCAATATCTCGCTGGAGCCGTCGCGGCTGAGTTCCATCACCATCGCGCAGGAATTGAAGCGGCATTTCCATTTGCAGGATTGTTATGTCGTTCCCAATGACGACAATGGCGATCCGCTGATCGACCGGCTGGGCAAGGCGGGGGCGCAGGCGCTGGCGAAGCTGCTGAAATCCGGCGACATGCTGGCCGTCGCCTGGGGGCGCACGACGCTGGCGATCGCCGAAAACCTGTCGCTGTCGAACCTTCAGGACGTGACGGTGGTGCAGGCGACCGGCGGCACCCGCGCCAGCTTCTCCTACACGCCGGAACGCTGCGCCTTCGCCTTCGCCAATGCCATCGGCGCAAAGCTCATCACCATCACCGCGCCCGCCATCGTCTCCTCCAGCGCCGTGCGCTCGGCGCTGCTGGACGAGGCCCTGATCGGCGACCAGTTCGCGGCCTTGGCGCAGGCCAACAAGGCGATTTTCGGCGTTTCGTCGCTGAGACCGAATTCGACCATCCATAGCAGCGGCTTCTTCGAATCCGTCTCGATCCAGGATTATCTGGCGAAGGGGGCGGTCGGCGTCGTCGCCGGGCGTTTCATCGATGCGCAGGGGCAGCCGGTTTCCGGCGCGCTGGACGGGCGCACGCTCGGCCTGTCCCTGGACAAGCTGCGCAATATCGGCCTGCGGATCGCGGTGGCGGGCGGCTTCGACAAGGTTCCGGCGATCCTGGCGGCGCTGCGCGGCGGCTATATCAATGTGCTGATCACCGATGCCGCCACCGGGCAGGGCATTCTCAATGCCGAGGGCGTCGCGCTCACCGATCCGCGCCAGCGCGGCCGCGGCGAAACCGCCGATCCCGCCCCCGGCGCCTCCCGCGCCCAGACCAAGAAATTCCTCAACAATCCCGACGATGTCGTCGAGGAAATGTTGCAGGGCATCCTCAAGGCGCATGCGGCCTATCTCGCCCCGATCAACGGATCGAACCGGGCGCTCGTCGCCCGCAACGGCCCGCGCGAGGGCAAGGTGGGGCTGGTGATCGGCGGCGGCACCGGGCACGAGCCCTGTTTCATCGGCTATGCGGGCAAGGGCATGGCGGATGCGGTGGCGCTGGGCAACATCTTTTCCACGCCGCCCCCCGCCCCCATTCTCGAATGCACGAAAGCGGCGTCGGGCGGCAAGGGCGTGCTCTATGTCTACGGCAACTATGCCGGGGACGTGATGAATTTCGAGATGGCGGCGGAAATGGCCGCCGAAGCGCGCATCGACGTGCGCTCCGTGCTGATCACCGACGATATCTCCTCCTCCTCGCTGGAGGACCGGGAGGGACGGCGCGGCGTCGCGGGCAATTTCTTCGTCTTCAAGGTGGCGGGCGCGGCCTGCGACCGCGGGCTTTCGCTGGACGAATGCGAGGCGGTGACGCGCCGCGCCAATGCCCGCACCTTCACCATCGGCGTGGCGCTGGAGCCCGGCTCGCTGCCGCAGACGCGCCGCCGCAATTTCGAGGTCGGCCCG
Source organism: Rhizobiaceae bacterium (assembly GCA_039808465.1). Lineage (GTDB taxonomy): Bacteria > Pseudomonadota > Alphaproteobacteria > Rhizobiales > Rhizobiaceae > Metarhizobium. Next base: position 18,786 of record JBDHTA010000023.1, read on the forward strand.
GACGAGATGGAAATCGGCATGGGCATCCATGGCGAGCGCGGCGTCTCTCGCGACCGGATGATGGAAGCCGACGAGGTGGTGGACCGCATCATGGACCGCATCTTCGCCGAGATGAACGCGGTGGCGGGCGACCGGGTGGCGGTGCTGGTCAACAGCTTCGGGGCGACGCCGCTGATGGAGCTGTACATCCTCTTCCGCCGCGTCGAGCAGCGGCTGGCGGCCAAGGATATCCGCATCGAGGCGAACTGGATCGGCCATTACTGCACCTCGCTGGACATGGTGGGAGCGTCCATTTCCATCCTGCATCTGGATGCGGAACTGACCGAGCTTCTGCACCATCCCTGCGAGACGGCATTCCTGCGGGTGGGGTGAAAAGGCATGCGATCCGCAACAGGACATTTCCAGCAGGGACGCGAAACGGTTTCGCCTCCGCAACTGCGCGACGGCGCCGGGATCTTCGGGAGGATATGAATGTCGCATGAGGCCGGACAGCGCATCTGCCGGATGTTTCAGCGGATTTCCGCCGGGATCGACAAGGAGAAGGACCGCCTTTCCGATCTCGACGGGGCGATCGGCGATGCCGATCACGGCATCACCATGTCGCTCGGCTTCGCCGCCGTCGCCGCCCGGCTGGCCGAAGCCGATCCGGAGGCGGCCGTGCCCTCCGAACTGTTCCGGATGGCGGCGGGCGCGTTTCTGGATGCGGCGGGCGCTTCCACCGGCCCGCTCTATGCCAGCGCCTTCCGCCGCGCCGCGCAGGCGATGAAGGCCCATGAGGATCTGACGCTCGCCGCGCAGGCGGAAATCGTGGTGGCGATGACGGCGGGCATTCGCGAGCGCGGCAAGGGCCAGCGCGGCGACAAGACCATGCTGGACGCCTGGATTCCCGCCGCCGAAGCCGCCGTGGACGCGCGCGAACGCGGCGGCGATGCGGATACGATGTGGGCAAGGATCGTGGAAGCGGCGGAGGCGGGCGCGAAATCGACCCGCTCGATGGTCGCCGCGCGCGGCCGGGCGGCGCGGCTTGGCGAGCGCTCGCTCGGCCATATCGACCCGGGCGCGGCCTCGACCGTCATCATCCTGCGCGCCATGCGCGAGACGTTGCCGGGGGACGAATAAAAATGCCCGGCGGTTTTCTCCGCCGGGCGGTTTCAGAGCTATCGTCTCTGGCGTGAAGCCCCTCATCCCGCTGCCGCGACCTTCTCCCCGCAGGCGGGGAGAAGGGAATATGCCGCTCCGTTTTCCTCAAAATAACAATCATTCGTGAGGCAAGTCCCCTCTCCCCGCAGGCGGGGAGAGGGTTAGGGTGAGGGGCGAATTCCAGATGCGATTGCCCTATCTCTCGTGGGAAGAGGTCTTCGCCCATGCTGTTGCCGGGCGCTTTCCCCTACCCGCCTCAACTCAGAATGCCGGGATCAGGGCGCCCTTGAACTCGTCGTTGATGTAGGCCTTGATGCTGTCGTCGTGGTAGGATTCGACCAGCGTCTTTACCCACGGCGCATCCTTGTCGGCGCTGCGCACCACGATGACATTGGCGTAGGGCGACTTTTCGCTTTCGATGGCGATGGCGTCCGTCTTCGGATGCAGGCCCGCTTCCATGGCGTAGTTGGTGTTGATGACGGCGGCGTCGACGTCATCCAGCGAGCGCGGAAGCTGGGCGGCGTCCAGCTCGGAGAACTGGATGTTCTTCGGGTTTTCGGTGACATCGGCCGGGCCGACCTTCAGGCCCTTGGCTTCATCGACCTTGATCAGACCCTTGCTGGCGAGAACCAGAAGCGCGCGGCCGCCATTGGTGGGGTCGTTCGGAATGGCGACGGTGGCGCCGTCGGCCAGTTCGTCGAGGCTCTTCACCTTCTTGGAATAGACGCCCATCGGGGTGGTGATGGTGGTGCCGACGCTGACGAGATCGAAGCCGCGATCGGCGATCTGGTTGTCGAGATAGGGCTGGTGCTGGAAGGAATTGGCGTTGAGATCGCCATCGGCCAGCGCCTGATTGGGCACAACGTAATCCGAGAATTCGAGGATCTCGATGTTGAGGCCCTTCTGGGCGGCGATATCCTTCACCTTTTCCATGATCTGCGCATGCTCGCCGGGCGTCACGCCGATCTTGATGTCCTCGGCCAGAGCCGGGAGGGCGAAGAAGGCGGCGAGCGCCGCTGCTGCGATGAATTTCTTCATGTGGGTTCTCCTTGAATGGTCTTGGGAAATATCAGGTCTTGCGGTTGCGCCGATCGAAGCGGCGGGCCAGCGCGTCGCCCGCGCTCTGCACGAGTTGCACGAGAACGATGAGGACGACGACGACGGCCAGCATCACTTCCGGCATGAAGCGCTGGTAGCCGTAGCGGATGCCGAGATCGCCGAGCCCGCCGCCGCCGACGGCCCCGACCATCGCCGAATAGCCGATCAGGCTGACCGCCGTCATGGTCAGCGCCATGATGATGGCGGGCCGCGCCTCGGCGAGCAGCACCTTGAAGACGATCTGCATCGGCGTGGCGCCCATGGCGCGGGCGGCCTCGATCAGCCCCTTGTCGATCTCGCGGATCGCCGCCTCCACCAGCCTCGCGACGAAGGGAATGGTGGCGATGGTCAGCGGCACGATGGCGGCGGTGGTGCCGATCGAGGTGCCGGTGACGAGCCGCGTGAAGGGAATGATGGCGACGACGAGGATGATGAAGGGCGTCGAGCGCGCCGCATTGACGACAAGGCCGGTGATCCGGTTCAGCGCGGGCGCGGGAAACAGCTCGCCCCTGCCGCTGGTGGCGAGGAAAATGCCGATCGGCAGACCGATCAACGAACCGATGAAGCCCGATACCGCAACCATTTGCAGGGTTTGCAGCAGCGATTTCCAGAGCAGGCCGGCAAGCATCTCAGGCGACATAACCGAGAACCTCCGTGGCAAGGCCCGTTTGCGCGTAGAAGCGGCTGGCGCGTTCCAGAATTTCGGGCGTGGCGGGATAGGAAACCACCAGCGAGCCGAAGGGCTCGCCCGCGATTTCCTCGATGGAACCGGCGAGAATGTTGACGTCGCCGCCGATCTCGGTGACGAGGCGCGCCGTCAGCGGCTGGAAGGCCGTCGCGCCGAAGAAGGTGAGGCGCACCAGCGCCCGGTCGCCGGGCGATTGCCGCGGCTTCAGGCCCGTGCGCAGCCATTCCGGCAGATGGGTGCCGAGCGTCGAGGACAGGAGGATGCGGGTCGTCTCATGCTGCGGCGCGGTGAAGATGCCGAAGGTGCGCCCCTGCTCGACGATGCGGCCGCCATCGATGACGGCGACATCGGTGGCGATGGTCTTCACCACCTCCATCTCATGCGTGATGAGCAGCACCGTCAGGCCGAGATCGCGGTTGATCTGCTTGAGCAGCGCCAGAATGGACTGCGTCGTTTCCGGATCGAGCGCCGAGGTCGCCTCGTCCGACAGCAGCAGTTTCGGCGATGTCGCCAGCGCCCGGGCGATGCCGACGCGCTGCTTCTGGCCGCCGGAAAGCTCGGCCGGATAGCGGTCCGTCTTGTCCGAGAGGCCGACGAGATCGAGCAGCGGCATGACCTTGGCTCGGATATCGGCGCGGTCGAGACCGGCGATTTCCAGCGGCAGCGCCACATTGTCGAAGGCGGTGCGCGACGACAGCAGGTTGAAATGCTGGAAGATCATGCCGACTTCGCGCCTGAGGCTGCGCAGGCCCGCCTCGTCCAGAGCGCCGACCTCGGTGCCATCGACCACGACGCGGCCGGAGCTTGCCTTCTCCAGCCCGTTGACGAGGCGGATCAGCGTCGATTTGCCCGCGCCCGAGCGGCCGATGATGCCGGTGATGGCGCCGCGGCCGATGCTGAGATCGACGCCGTCAAGCGCGGTGAAGGCTTGCGCGTCATTGCCGAAGCGCTTGGTCACGCCTTCGAAGGCGACCATCGGCGAAGCATCCGTCCGGTCTCGCGGGGCGGCTTCAGCCGTGCCAGTGGAAAATGTCATGTTCGGCTCGTGTTTGGATCGGATTCACCGGTCGTTGGCGCGGGCGCGGCTTCACGCCGGGACGTTCATGCGTTGCCGCATCAATGCCCGCGCCGCGCCGGATTGCACAGGAATGTTATTTCCAAATACCGGCAGGCGGGGAAAATCTCAACCATCCAAAGGTCTCATGCGTCAACCGAAGCCGGTAACGGCATGCGGCCCCTCCATTCCGGCGACGGCCACCCGGTTGCGGCCATTGCGCTTGGCCTGATAAAGAGCAGCGTCGGCCGCGTTCATCAGCGCCTCCAGCGTCACGGTATCGGTCGCGCCCGAGGCAAGGCCGAGGCTGCCGGTCACGACATGGCCTTCGCCAAGGCCCCGGTGGGCGATGCGCTCCGCCTCGATGGCCGCGCGGATATCCTCGGCCAGATCGCGCGCCGCGCCGGGCTGCATGCCGGGCAGCAGCACCAGCACCTCCTCGCCGCCGAAGCGGAACACCTCGCCGCGCCCGGCCACCTCGCGCAGCACGCAATCGCCGACCTGCCGGATGCAGCGGTCGCCTTCGAGATGGCCGTTAACGTCGTTGAACAGCTTGAAGCGGTCGATATCGAGCATGATCGCGGCGACCGGGCGGGGAGATTCCCCGGACCAGATGACCTCGCGCCGCTGCGCCAGCGCATGCCGGTTCAGCAGGCCCGTCAGCTCGTCGCATTCGGATTTCCGCTCCAGCTCGCGCAGCAGCAATTGCCCGCGCAACTGGTGCAGGAAGGTCAGCCTTTCCTTGTGCTCCATGAAATAGGCGCTGAGCAGCAGGAAGATCGCGACCGTGATGTAGAAGGAGACGATGCCGGAATAGATCACCTCGTCGAAGGAGCCGTTCAGCTTGATGGTGACGAACTGCACGGCGCAGAGCAGCGCCAGCCCGAGAACGACGCTGGGAAAGCGCGGCCTGAGCGCCACCGTGAAGAACAGGAAGGTGGCGACGCTGCCGGTCTGGTAGGCATAGGCATAGGGGCTCTCACTGAACACCAGCACCGACATCGGTCCCAGCTCGCCCGCTACCGCAATGGCGATCGACAGCAGGTCATAGGTCCGCGCCGAGGGATGGCGCCGCAGATAGGTGATCGTGACGATGACGAAGGGCGTGAAGAAGCCGAAGCGGGCGACGGCGAGCGCGGAGGTGACATCGGCCATTATGGTGATGTCGCCGATGAACAGCACGTCATAGATCAGCGTGCCGACAACGGCCCAGACGAGCGCCAGCCGCAGCCGGTTCGCTTCGTATTCGCGCACGAAAAGGACTTCGAGGGAAGGCTTGAACCGTAGCCACCGGAAGCCGTCCTCCAGTTGGGAGTCGACCTCTCGCAGTCCCTGAATGGTCATGGCATGTCCTGAATCACGCAACTCGTCATGCCAGTATAAAGGAAAAATCCGAATATCCCGTCAAAAATGCCGCAGGGCATCCGCCCGCGCGCCCATGCGGGGCCAGGCTTGCAGCAGTTCCTCCGTTTCCGCCGCTTCGAGCTGCTCGCTGAAACGGTTGAGGTAAAGCCCCATCAGCGCGTCATGCGTCTCGTCGGAGGAGCTGCACAGTGCATCGGTGACGATGATCGTGCGCAGGCCGAGATCGATCGCGCCCATGACGGCGGCCAGCACGCAGACATCGGTTTCGCCGCCGGTGATCACCACCGTATCGATGCCCTCCCCGTGAACCAGACGGGCGAGCCGCCCGTCCGCCCAGGGCGAATAGACCGTCTTGTCGAAAACGCGGCCCGGCGGCACGAAACGTTCCAGCTCCGGCACCAGCCGCACGGCGTCCGGGCCGATCCTGTCGAGGGTGACATCGGCCCAGCGCCGGTAATAGCGCGCCCATGCGCCGCCCGCCTGCCGCGGGTTTTGCGGCGGTATGAAGCGGGTGAACAGGCTGCGCCCGGCCGCAACGGCGCTTAGCGCCTCCACGGCGGGCAGAACCCGTTCCAGCCAGGGCATCGCCCAGGGATAGCCCGGCCCGAACAGGCGCTGCATGTCGATACACAGATGCAGGCAGTCCGGGCCAAGCGGCCCGTGAATCAACCCCTTCGCGGCCATGGCGCGCGCCGCCGGGTCAGGCCGCCTTGCGCGCCTTGGCGCGTTCGTTGGCCGAGGCGTCGGCGAGCTTGGTCAGGTCGCTGTCGGTCTTCGATTCTTCCTGAAGCGTCTGGCCGAGAAGACCGGCGGCTTCCTTCAGGCCGAGTTCCTCCGCCCAGCGCTTCAGCGTGCCGTAGCGGGTGATCTCGTAATGCTCGACGGCCTGCGCGGAGGAAATCAGCCCGGCATCCAGCGCGGGCGTGCCCTTGAATTCCTCGATGATTTCCTCGCCCTCGGCGACGATGCCCTCGATCGCGTCGCAGGTCTTGCCGCGCGCGGGCTTGCCGATCAGCTCGAACACCTGCACCAGCCTTTCGACATGGCCCTCGGTTTCCTCGCGATGCTTCTCGAAGGCTGCCTTCAGCGCCTCGGACTGGGCGGCCCGCTTCATTTTCGGAAGCGTCTTCAAAATCTTGCGCTCGGCGTAATAGATATCTTTCAGCGTGTCGTGAAACAGTGTGTCCAGCGTCTTCTCGGCCATGGCCTCATCCTTTCGATCATTGGAGCGGGGGTGAAAGATCGCGCCTCCCCGTGGTGGCCATCCTCTAACACCGGGAATGCGCAAGGGTTCCGCAGGCTGTGAAAAACGGGGGATTGCGCGGCGACGGCTGGTCAAAACCGTTGGAAGGCTTACATTGCGGATCGGGTGTTTGCGCACTGCCGGGCACGAATCGGGGTCACGGCGGCGGTGGGGACGGAGATGGGTGAAAAGGGAACCGGCTTTCCTTCCGTGGCCCGCATTGCGGCTTTGCTGCTTGCGGCCTTGTGGCTGGTGCTGGCCGCCGTTACCTGCGTCTGGCTTTACCAGAGCTACGAGACCACCAACCGGCGCATCGGCGAAAGGCTGGGCGCGGCCTCCACCGTGGTCGCCACCAACGCCTCCTTCATCAACGCGCTGGCCGCGCAGGCGCTGCGGCGGATCGACGAGACGCTGCCGCAGCAGATCGCCATGGCCGACGGAGACCAGATCCGCAACATCGACGATGCCGTGGAAGGGCTTCCCGGAGTGGTGCAGGCCTATGTGGTCGACGCGGGCGGCGAGACCATCTATTCCACCGATCCGAAGATCAGGCCGGTCAACATCACCGACCGCGAATATTTCGCGGCGCTGAAAAACGGCGCGCGCGATTATGTCTCGCCGCTCCTGGTCAGCCGCCTGAACGGCGAGCAGATTTTCGTCTTCAGCCGGAGACTGGAGCGCAACGGCGTCTTCGCCGGCGCGGCGATGGTGTCCTTCGAGGCGAATGTGCTCGCATCCGTCTGGAGGGCCGTCGATCTCGGCAACAATTCCACCATCAGCCTCATCCGCAAGGACGGGCAGCTCGTCGCCCGCTTTCCGCTGGCCGACGGGCCGCTCGACATGAGTGGATATGTGCTGTTCACCGATTACCTGCCAAAAGCGCCTTCCGGCACCTATGAGGCGATTTCGCCGCTGGACGAGGCGCATCGCATGGTCGGCTATCAGGCGGTGAACGGCGCGCCCTTCGTGGCGCTGGCGGCGCTGGATTACCGCGAGGCGATGGAGCCGTTCCGCCGCAATGCGGTGGCCGCGGCGATCCTCGGCATCCTCACCACGGCGGGCGCGGCGATCACCGGCTGGTGGATCCGCACCCTCTACCGCCGCGACCGCCTCAAGACCGCCGCGCTGGAAGCGGCCAACAGCCAGAACGCCCTGCTGCTGCGCGAAATCCACCACCGGGTGAAGAACAACCTGCAATCGGTGCAATCGCTTTTGCGCATGCAGGGCCTGCCGCCGGACGCGCAGAAATCGCTATCGGCGCGCATCATGGCGATGATCGCCGTGCATGAGCAGATCTACCGCAACGACGCCTTCGCGATGGTCGAGCTGCGCAACCTCATTCCGGCGGTGGTGGACAAGCTGGTGGAAGCCTATGAGGCTCCGGTCGAGATCACCTACGCGATCGACGCGGTCGAGGTGAGCGGCGACCACGCCACCTCCATCGCCCTGCTGCTGAACGAAGTCGTCACCAACAGCCTGAAATATGCCTGCGAGGACATGGTGGGGCTGCGCCTGTCCATCAGCGCATCGGCAACCGGCCGGGACCGGATGACGCTGACCGTTTCCGACAATGGCAACGGCTTCGATCCGGAAGCGGTGCCGCGCGGCATGGGCAGCCGCCTCATCAACGGCGTGGTGCGCCAGTTGAACGGCGGCTACCGCTATGAAATCAACGGCGGCACCACCTTCATCGCCGATCTCGACCTGAAGATGATGGAGAAGGCGGGCGCCGCCGGGTGACCGTCCGGCGTCAGGACGCCAGCGCGTCGCGGATGGCCCTGACCGCCGCCAGCGCCCGCCGCGAGCGCGCCGTGCTGACGAATTCCGGCCAGCTCGACAGGATGACGGCGGCGAAATCCGCTTCCGGATCGATATAGATCAACTGCCCGAAGACGCCGCGCGCCATATAGGCGCGGCGGTGGCTGTCCTCGATCCAGAACTGGTTGCGATAGGCCCCTTCCGGAAGCACCTCGTGATAGACGCCGCCGAACAGCGCCGGTTCGGCGCCGAAGCGCGTCTGCGCGATCCATTCGGCCGGAACGACGCGCCGCCCGTCGATCTCGCCGCCGCGAAGATGCAGCAGCGCGAAGCGGGCATAATCGCGCAGGGTCGCGTTGAAGCCGCCGTCGCCCAGCGCATAACCGGCCGCGTCCACGGTGAAGCAGGCATCCTCCTCGGCGCCCATGGGAGCCCATAATTCACGGCTGACAAGCTCGGCCAGCGGCGTGGCGGTGACGCGTTGCAGCACGAAGGCGAGAACATCCGTCTCGATGGAGCGATAGCGGAAGGAAGCACCGTGCGGGCATTCCATCTCCTTCAGCGACAGGATCAGATCCCACACATGCGCGGGCCAGCCCGGATGCCAGCGATCCTTCCAGCCGCTCGCCACATCCAGTTGCGCCATGTGGGAATCGAGCGCGGTATAGGTTTCGTCGAACACCACGCCGCTGGTCATGTCCAGCACATGCCGCACGGTTGCCCCGCGATAGGCCGTCGCCTCCAGCTCCGGCAGGTAATGGGCCAAGGGCGCGTCCGGATCGATCAGGCCCCGGCCGATCAGGATACCGGCCACCGTGCCGACCACCGACTTGGCCACCGATTGCGACAGATGCGTGGTATGCGCCGTCATGCCGTTCAGATAGCGCTCGGCGACGACCGCGCCGCGATGCAGCACCAGCATGCCGTCGGTATAGGCCGTTTCCAGAAAGCCGCCGATGGTGCCGGGCAGCCCGTCCGCCTCGAAGGCAATGGCGTCGATCTCCCGCAGGCTCGCCGGAAGGGGGCTGACCGGCCCCGGCCCGCGCCACACCTGCGCGGTCGGCAGCATCTCGCGCACATGCTGGAAGGTCCAGCGGTTCCAGGGGGCGCGGTCCCAGTCCTGGCGGGGAATGACGGGGGCGCCGGGAACGGCCGGATCACGGAAAGGCGGCATGTCGGTCATTGCTGTCTCGCTTTGCGGTTCGGAACGGTGCAGGTTACCCTTTATCCGGGCTCCCATCGACTCAATCAGGAAATCACAGGCTACAGCATGCCGCGCAAAAATGGTGCGGGTTTTGCGATGACCGCCCTCCCCCGCCGGAGCAGGTGGCACTCACGCCTTGCGGGTCTGCGGCAGATGCTCCAGCAGCGATCCGCAGGCCCGCATGATGTGATCGTAAACGAGGCGGCCAGCCAGCTCGGCATCGCGCTTGCGGCAGGCGTCGAGAATGCCGCGATGCTCGCGGTCGGCGGTTTCCTTGCCTTGCGACAGCGTCAGCTGAATCCGGAGAAACCGCTCCAGCCGGTCGTTCACCGACCGGATGGTGCTGACCAGGAAAGGCCGCCGCGCATCCTCGTACAGACAGCTATGGAACTGCCAGTTCAGCTCCGCCCAGCGCGCCACGTCGGTTTCCTTCGCGAAGGCATCGCAGAAAGCCAGCGCCCGCCCGAACGTCTCCTCCCGCATATGCGGAATCGAAAGCCTGATGGCCGAGGATTCGAGGATGGCCCGCACCTCGAAAATCTGGGCAAGCTCCGGCTCGGAAACGCTGGTGACCACGGCGCCGCGATTGCGGTGGAACTCCACCAGCCCCTCCGCCTCCAGACGCTTCAGCGCCTCCCGCACCGGGATCTTGCTGACATTGAACATCCGCGCCACCTCATCCTGCCGGATCGGCTCGCCCTGATCGAGCGTGCCGCCGGTGATGGCGTCGCGGATGAATTTCAGGATGATATCCGATGCGCTCGGCGCTTTACCGAGGTTCGGCACCGTCGCGGATACAAGCGGCATTTCGTACTCCAGAATTTTCAGGCAGTCAGCCGGAACGGATATCGTAGACGATCCGGGCGGCGAACGCCATGGCGGCCTTGACGTATTTCGTAGATCGTATACGTTTATGCGGCCTTATCGATGGCGGCCCGGGCCGGATCGCCGGACACAACCCCTGTCAGGACATACACCATGCGCTCCTCCAAGATCGTCCATATCGTCAGTTGCCATGCCGAAGGCGAAGTCGGCGACGTCATCGTCGGCGGCATCGCGCCGCCTCCCGGCAACACCGTCTGGGAGCAGTCGCGCTGGATCGCCGAGGACCAGACGCTGCGCAACTTCGTGCTCAACGAGCCGCGCGGCGGCGTCTTCCGTCATGTCAACCTTCTGGTGCCGCCGAAGAACCCCCGGGCGCAGATGGGCTGGATCATCATGGAGCCCGAGGACACGCCGCCGATGTCCGGCTCCAACTCGATCTGCGTCTCGACCGTGCTGCTCGACAGCGGCATCATTCCGATGACGGAGCCTGAAACCCGCATGGTGCTGGAAGCCCCGGCCGGGCTGGTGGAAGTCGTCGCCGAATGCCGCAACGGCAAGGCCGAGAAGATCACCGTCACCAACGTCAAGAGTTTTGCCCAGAAGCTCGGCGCCGCGCTCGACGTGCCCGGCATCGGCACGATCACCGTCGATACCGCCTATGGCGGCGACAGCTTCGTCGTCGTTGATCCCGAGGAGATCGGCATCGATCTTTCGCCGGAAAATGCCCGCCTGATCGCCGAAACCGGCATCAGGATCACCAATGCCGCCAACCGGCAGCTCGGCTTCTCGCATCCGGAGGACACGGGCTGGAACCACATCTCCTTCTGCCTGTTCGCCGGGCGTCCCTACCGGGAGGACGGGCAGCTCATGGCCCAATCCGTCGTGGCGATCCAGCCCGGCAAGATCGACCGCTCGCCGACCGGCACGGCGGTTTCGGCGCGCATGGCGCTGCTCAACGCGCGCGGCGAATTGAAGGAAGGCGAAACGCTGACCGGCATTTCCATCATCGGCACGCGGTTCGTCGGCAAGATCGTCAGCGAAACGACGATTGCGGACCAGAAGGCAATCATTCCCTCGATCACCGGCCGCGCCTGGATCAGCGGCACGTCGCAACTGATGCTCGACCCGTCGGACCCGTTCCCGGGCGGCTACAAGCTGTCCGACACCTGGCCGATGCTGAAGTAGGACCGTCTCATGACATCCCTCGGGGCGTGCTGCCCCGGGGAACCTTGTGTCTTCCGGCTTCTCCCCGCAAGGGGACTATCGCATATGGCGTGATGGCCCCTCATCCCGCTGCCGCGACCTTCTCCCCGCAAGCGGGGCGAAGGGGATATGCCGCTCCGTTTTCCTCAATGAAAACCGATTCGTGGGGCAAGTCCCCTCTCCCCGCAGGCGGGGAGAGGGTTAGGGTGAGGGGCGACCGTTTGTGAAGACCCCCTCTGCCTGCCGGCATCTCCCCCACAAGGGGGGAGAAAGCAGGAGGTTCGCTCTTCCCTCGATTCTTGAATGCCGAGGGTGCCGCAGGTTAAGTCCCTCCCCCTTATGGGGAGGGATTTAGGGAGGGGCCTTCGCTCACCCTCTATCCGCTTACCCGATTGTCATGAGGCTTGCGTTGCCGCCTGCTGCCGCGGTGTTGATGGATGTCGAGACTTCCTCGAGCAGCCAGTTGAGGCAATAGGCGTCGGGGTCGGCGGTAAGCTCGGCCGTGGCTGCGGCCTGCACCAGCACCAGCGGGCCCGGCAGGGCGGCGATCGCGCGGTTGACCGTCTCGACACGGTCCCGCTCGCCCTCCACCAAGGCGCCCGAGAACGGCCCGTCCTTGGCCCAGTCCGCCGTCCACGACAGGCGGCTGGCGATCGAAACCGGCAGGTCGGCGATCACAGGCTGCAACTGCGCCGCCGTGTCGATCGCGGCGGTGTTGCCGGTGGCCAGAACGGCCGCGATCTGGCGCAGCAAGCCGCCCTGCGTCTGCGGCGCAAGCAGGATGTGGCCGCGCGGATGCAGCGCATACAGGTTGCGCTCGCCCACGGGACCGGGAAGCTCCCGCTCCAGACCCAGCGCCGACTGACCGGCATAGGCGCGGGCGGCTTCCGCCTCGGCCACGAAGCCCTTGCGGTCGAGCCAGACGATGTAATCGCGCAGCGCCGCATCCGTATGCACCGAGTTCTGCTGCGGCGGAACCGGCGCCTTCTGCACGAGACGGCCGATATAGAGCGGCCCGCCCGCCTTCGGCCCGGTGCCCGAAAGCCCGCGCCCCCCGAACGGCTGCACGCCGACGACGGCGCCGATGATGTTGCGGTTCACATAGAGGTTACCCGCCTTCACCCGGCTGGTCACATGCGCCACCGTTTCGTCGAGGCGGGTATGCAGCCCGAAGGTCAGCCCGTAGCCGGAGCCGTTGATCTCGTCGATCAGGCGGTCGAGATCGGCCCGGCGGTAGCGGTAGACATGCAGCACCGGCCCGAACACCTCGCGCGTCAGGTCCGACAGCTTGTTGATCTCGATGATCGTCGGCGCGACGAAGGTGCCTTCGGTTGCCGCGTCCGGCAGGGGAAGCTGCGTCACCTTGCATCCGAGCCCGCGCATGCGCTCGACATGGCCGTCGATCTCGGCCTTGGCGTCGGCGGTGATGACAGGGCCGACGTCGATGCTCAGGCGGTCGGTGCGGCCGATGCTCAGCTCGCGGAAGGCGCCCTTGAGCATGGTCAGGGTGCGCTCGGCGATCTCTTCCTGAAGGCACAGCACCCGCAGCGCCGAGCAGCGCTGCCCGGCGCTGTCGAAGGCCGAGGCGATGACATCGGCCACCACCTGCTCGGCCAGCGCCGAGGAGTCGACGATCATGCCGTTCTGGCCGCCGGTTTCGGCAATCAGCGGGATCGGCTTGCCCGATGCCGACAGCCGCTCGCAAAGCTGCGCCTGGATCATCCGCGCCACTTCCGTCGAGCCCGTGAACATCACGCCCGCCGTCTGCGGCGCGGCGATCATCGCAGCCCCAAGACGCCCGCTGCCTGGCACGAATTGCAGGGCCGACACCGGAACCCCCGCTTCATGCAGGATGCGCACGCTCTCGAAGGCGATGATCGGGGTGACGCCCGCGGGCTTGGCCAGAACCGGGTTGCCCGCCACCAGCGCGGCCGCCACCTGGCCGGTGAAGATGGCCAGCGGGAAGTTCCACGGGCTGATGCACACCACCGGGCCGAGCGGCGCATGCGCGGGCCCGAGCGTGCGCCGCGCCTGATCGGCATAATAGCGCAGGAAGTCGATGGCCTCGCGCACCTCGCCGATGGCGTTGGCGGCGGATTTGCCCGCCTCGCGCATGATCACGCCCATCAGCGGCCGCATGCGCGCCTGCATGATGTCGGCGGCGCGGTCGAGGCAGGCGGCGCGTTCGGCAGGTGAAACGGCGGCCCATTCGGCCGCGTGCTTCGCCGCCAGCTCCACCGCCCGCGGCCCGTCCTCGACGCGCAGCTCGGTGACCTTGCCGACGACGTCGCGATGATCGGCGGGATTGAGGATCGGCCGCGTTTCGCCGTCATTGTTGCCGTCGGCGAGCAGCGGATGCGCGTGCCAGTCCGCCTCGACAGTGGCGGCAAGCTGCCCGGCCAGCTCCGCGAGATCCGTTTCGTTGGAGAGATCGAGACCGGCGGAATTGTCGCGGGCCTCGCCATAGAGCGCCTTCGGCGACAGGATCAGCTCATGCTGGGCGCCAACCACCGGCATGGCGGCAACCGCCTCGGCCGGATCGGCAATCAGCTCGTTGATCGACACCGCAGGATCGGAGA
>JBDHTA010000024.1:0-31788 GCA_039808465.1 Rhizobiaceae bacterium
AGCCGCCCTTGCCCGCCGCGTCGCGGCCCTCGAACACGGCCATCACCCGTTCGCCCGTCGCCTGCTGCCAGAACTGCACCTTCACCAGCTCGATCTGCAAGCTCTTCAGCTCGGCCTGGTACTCCTCCTCCTTCAGCTTTTTCTTGTAGGGATAATCGCCCGAGCGCAGCGAGGCCTCGTCGATCCAGTCCGGCAGAACCGGATTGTCGATGTCGAAGCGGCGCTTCTCGCCGCCGAAATCGAGTTCTACCGTGCGGTCGTCCTGCTGCTCTGCGGCCATGGGCATCTCCCTCGTCTTGCGCCGTTTGCGGGAGCAGGCCATATCCGGCGCGCAATTTCAAGCGGCCGCCGCCTTCGGCGCGGCGATGGCGTCTCTTGCAAACTTCTGTCATCAAACAGATGTAAGCAGGGCTGTTGAACGCAGGCATGGCGGGGAGAATCATGGCATCGGTGGAGCATCCGGCATCGCAGCGGCATATTTTCCGGCGCGGCGTGGCGCGCATCGGGCAGGAATGGCCGTTGCTGGCGATTGCCGCTGTGCTGGCGGCGCTGGCGATCGCGGCCGAGGCCGAACCGCTGATGGTGCTGCTCGCCTGGACGGCGCTCGCCGTGACGCTCCTGGTGCGCCCCGTTCCGCAGGCCGAAGCCGAGGCGCGGCCCGCCCGGCCCGCCGTCACCGAGCCGCCCTCGCCCATCCCGGCGCTGCGGGCGATGGCGGCGGGGTTTTCGGGCATCGACCTGCCGGTTTTCGTGCTGAACGGCGAGGGCCATGTGCTGTTCCAGAACCCGGCGGCGGCCCGCGCCTTCGGCGAGATCGCCGAGGGCGATCACATCAGCACCCGGCTGCGCTCGCCGGGCGTGCTCGACATGCTGCGCGACACCGTGGCCAGCGGCCGCCCCAACCGCATCGAGCATTCCGAGCGCCTGCCCTCCGAGCGCGTCTACGGCGTGCTGGTCGAGCCCGCCGATCTGGCGCTGGGCGCCGACGCGTTCGAGCGGGTCTACGTCCTCTCCTTCCGCGATATTTCGGAAACGCGGCGGCTCGACCGCATGCGCTCGGATTTCGTCGCCAATGCCAGCCATGAGCTGCGCACGCCGCTCGCCTCGCTGCGCGGCTTCATCGAAACCATGCAAGGCCCCGCCCGCAACGACGAGAAGGCCCGCGAGCGCTTTCTCGGCATCATGCTCGAGCAGGCGACGCGCATGAGCCGTCTGGTGGACGATCTCCTGTCGCTGTCGCGGCTGGAGCTGAAGGCGCATATCGCGCCCGCCGAAAAGGTCGATCTGGTGCCGCTGATCAGCCATGTGCGCGACACGCTGGCGCCGCTGGCGCAGGAGCTGGATGTGGCGATGGAGCTGCGCCTGCCCGCAAGCGCCATCGTGGAAGGCGACCGCGACGAGCTGGTGCAGGTCTTCGAGAACCTGATGGAAAACGCCTGCAAATACGGGCAGGAGGGCAAACAGGTAACGGTGACGCTGACTACGGGCGAGCCGGGCCATGCCGATGTCACCGTCTCCGACCGGGGACCGGGGATTCCGCCCGAGCATGTGCCGCGCCTGACCGAGCGCTTCTACCGCGTCAATGTCGAGGCCAGCCGCTCGAAAAAGGGCACGGGGCTGGGGCTTGCCATCGTCAAACATATCCTCACCCGCCACCGCGCCCGGCTGATCGTGCGCTCGAAACCCGGCGAGGGAACGGACTTCACGGTGCGTTTTTGACACATAACGCGGGCTCCTCGGAAAAGCTCGGAAATTTTCCCAGCTTTTTCAATTACTTGACCTGTCATAAATGTTTCAACGAACTGACATAAAAGATCGGGCATAGACGGATTAGAGAGAAGGCCGACCGGGGCGGAGAGTTTCCGCCTCAGCCTGACGATCCTTCACAACGCCCCTATGGGAGATCTTTTATGACCCTTCTCAAGCTTTCCACCGCGGCCCTCGTCGCCTCCGTGGCCTTTGCAGGTGCTGCCAGCGCGCGCGATCAGCTTCAGGTAGCAGGCTCCTCCACGGTGCTGCCCTATGCCAAGATCGTCGCCGAGGGCTTCGGCGAGACCTTCACCCAGTTCAAGACGCCGGTGGTGGAATCGGGCGGCACGGGCGCTGGCCTCAAGGAATTCTGCAAGGGCGTCGGCCCCGACACCATCGACATCGCCAATGCCTCGCGCAAGATCAACGACAAGGAGCTGGAGGCCTGCAAGGCCGCTGGCGTGACCGACGTTCAGGAAGTCAAGATCGGCTATGACGGCATCGTCTTCGCCACCGACGCGGGCATTGCCGATCTGGCGCTGGTGCCCTCCGATCTCTACAAGGCGCTGGCCGCCCAGATCGTCGTCGACGGCAAGCTTACCGCCAACCCCTACAAGAAGTGGTCGGAAGTGAACCCGGCCCTGCCGGACGTCGAAATCGCCGCCTACATCCCCGGCGAAAAGCACGGCACCCGCGAAGTCTTCGAAGAGAAGGTTCTGGCCGCCGGCTGCAAGGACACCGGCGCCGAAGAGGTGATCAAGGCCGCCATCGCCGAGAAGGCCGACCAGCACAAGGCATGCGTGGCCGTGCGCAAGGACGGTCTCGCCGTCGATATCGATGGCGACTATTCCGAAACCCTGGCCCGCATCGGCGCCAACAAGAACGGCATCGGCGTCTTCGGCCTGTCCTTCTATGAAAACAACGCCGACAAGCTGAAGGTCGCGACCGTCAACGGCATCACGCCGAGCGTCGACACCATTTCCAGCGGCGAATATCCGGTGTCGCGCCCGCTGTTCTTCTACGTCAAGAAGGCGCATCTCGGCGTCGTTCCGGGCCTGAAGGAATTCGTGCAGTTCTTCGTCTCCGAGCAGATGATCGGCCCCGATGGTCCGCTCGCCGAATACGGCCTGGTTTCCGCGCCGGACGCCGAGCGCGAGGATATCCGCAAGTCCGTCGAAGACGGCAAGACCATCTAACCGGCGATCCGGCGCGGAAAATGGTTCCGCGCCGGTCTTCATTCATGACAGCGTTCGTATCGCTGTAGGGGAAGCGAATGAGCACCTCTCTGATCCTTGTATGTCTTCTGTTCGCCGGCGCCGGGGCCTATGCGCTGGCGTCGTCGCGGGCGCTGTCGCTGGCGGGCGGGCGCCTGTCCAGCCTGCATTCGCGCCCCGGCTATTACGGCGCCTATGCCGCGATCGCCGCCATGCTTCCGGCGGTGCTGGTGCTGGCCGTCTGGCTGGCGGCAAGCCCCGCCGTCATCGAATCCTCCGTGCGCGGCGGCTTTCCGCAGGGTGGGCAGGCGCAATCCGAAAACCTGAACTACGGCATGGTCAGCGCCATCGCCCGCGGCCTGCCGCTGCTGTCGGCCGAGGATGTGGCCGAGGTATCCGCCAATCCCGCCGCCCTGCGCGGCAAGCTTGCCCTCAAGGGCGTAGCGCTGGCGGGCGATCCCGCGCCGTGGATGATCGAAAGCGCCAGGACGCTGAACGCCAAGACCGGCACCAGCCGGTTGTGGATGAGCCTTGCCGTGCTGGCGCTGGCCCTTGCCGGTGCCGTCTATGGGCTTCGCGCCGTCGCGCCGCGCTTTCGCGCCCGCAACAGCGTCGAGCGCGTCATCCTGTGGTCGCTGGTCGCCGCCTCCTCCATCGCCATCCTCACCACCATCGGCATCGTCCTGTCGATGCTGACGGAAGCGGCGCATTTCTTCCGCTCCGTTCCGGCCTGGGAATTCTTCTTCGGCACGGTCTGGGATCCGCGCTTCGCGGGCGCGGGCTCCGCCTCGGCCGGTCAGTTCGGGCTGATCCCGCTGCTGGCGGGCACGCTCTATATCGGCTTCGTCGCCATGCTGGTGGCCGTGCCGGTCGGGCTGTTCGCGGCGATCTACATGGCCGAATATGCCAGCCCGCGCATCCGCTCCATCGCCAAGCCGCTGCTGGAAGTGCTGGCCGGTATCCCCACCATCGTCTACGGCTTCTTCGCGCTGGCGACGGTCGGGCCGTTCCTGCGCGATATCTCGGCTGAGATCAGCGGCCTTGCGACCGGCAACTATACCAGCTTCATTCAGGCCCAGAGCGTTCTGACGGCAGGCATCGTCATGGGCATCATGCTGATCCCCTACGTCTCCTCGCTCTCCGACGACATCATCACCGCCGTTCCCAGGGCATTGCGCGACGGTTCGCTCGGCCTTGGCGCGACGCAATCGGAAACCATCAAGAAGGTGGTGCTGCCCGCCGCCCTTCCCGGCATCGTCGGCGCGCTGCTGATGACCGCGTCCCGCGCCATCGGCGAAACCATGATCGTGGTGCTGGCCGCAGGCGTCGCCGCCCGCATGCAGCTCAACCCCTTCGAGCCGATGACCACGGTGACGGTGAAGATCGTCAACCAGCTCACCGGCGACCTCGAATTCACCTCCCCGCAGACGCTGGTGGCCTTCGCGCTCGGCATCACGCTGTTCGCCATCACGCTCTGCCTCAACATCTACGCGCTCTATATCGTGCGCAAATACCGGGAGCAGTACGAATGACCGTCGTTTCCCCGACCGCCGCCCCGGTGTCGAAGGCCCCTGCCCGCCGCGATATCGGCATCAAGCGCCGCTACGCCGCCGAACGCCGTTTTCGCGCCTATGGCATCGCAGCCCTTGCCTTCGGCATCGTCTTCCTGTTCCTGCTGCTGTCGACGGTGTTCCGCAACGGCTACACCGCCTTCCAGCAGACGGCGATCACGCTTCCCGTCACCTTCAGCGAACAACTGATCGATCCCGGCGGCAAGCGCGCCAGCGATCCCTCGGTGCTGGTCTCGGCCAATTACGCCGCCGTGCTGCGGGACGGCATCGTGGCGAAGCTCGGCGTCGACCCGCAAAGCCGCGCCGATGTGCGCGCCGCCAACGCCATGCTCTCCAAGGGCGCGCCGATCCAGCTTCGCGACATGGTGGTCGCCAACCCCGCCCTGATCGGCCAGACGGTGAACGTCACCGTGCTTGCCGACGCGCAGATCGACTCCGCCAACAAGGGGCAGATCGATCTCACCGTGCCGGAAAGCAGCCGCAAGGTCTCCGACAAGCAGGTCGGCTGGATGCAGCAACTGACCGAAGCCGGGGCGATGAGCAAGCAGTTCAACACCGGCCTGTTCACCTCGGGCAATTCCAGCCGCCCGGAAGCGGCGGGGCTCGGCGTGGCGCTTGCCGGTTCGCTCTACCTGATGCTGATCGTGCTGGCGCTGTCGCTGCCCATCGGCGTCGCCGCCTCCATCTACCTCGAAGAGTTCGCGCCAAAGAACCGGCTGACCGATTTGATCGAGGTCAACATCAACAATCTGGCGGCGGTGCCCTCCATCGTCTACGGCCTGCTGGGCCTTGCGGTCTTCATCAACTTCGCCGGTCTGCCGCGCTCGGCCTCGCTGGTCGGCGGCCTGGTGCTGACGCTGATGACGCTGCCGACCATCATCATCGCCACACGCGCCGCGCTGCGCGCGGTGCCGCCTTCGATCCGCGCCGCAGCACTCGGCCTCGGCGCCTCGAAAATGCAGATGGTCTTCCACCATGTGCTGCCGCTTGCCATGCCCGGCATCCTCACCGGCACGATCATCGGCCTTGCGCATGCGCTCGGCGAAACCGCGCCGCTGCTGCTCATCGGCATGGTTGCCTTCGTGGTCGATATTCCCGGCACGCCGATGGAGCCCTCCACCGCGCTGCCCGTGCAGATCTACATGTGGGCGAACGAAGCGGAGCGCGCCTTCGTGGAGCGCACCTCCGGCGCGATCATCGTGCTGCTGCTGTTCCTCATCGTCATGAACCTCGGCGCCATCCTGTTGCGCCGGCGCTTCGAGCGCCGCTGGTAGGAGTTCTAAAAATGAATATGCTCTCTGATGTTGCTCTTGAAAAAGCTCTGGAAAAGAAGACGATGAAACAGGTTCCCCTCAAGATGACCGGCAAGGACGTGTCCGTCTATTACGGCGACAAGCGGGCCCTGTTCGACGTCAATCTGGATGTGCGCGAAAACACGGTGACGGCGCTGATCGGCCCGTCCGGCTGCGGCAAGTCCACCTTCCTGCGCAGCCTCAACCGCATGAACGACACCATCGAGGGCTGCCGCGTCACCGGCACGATCAGCCTCGACGGCGAGGATATCTACAGCCCCTCCATCGACGTGGTGGAGCTGCGCGCCCGCGTCGGCATGGTGTTCCAGAAGCCGAACCCCTTCCCGAAGTCGATCTACGAGAACGTCGCCTATGGCCCGAAGATCCACGGCCTTGCCCGCTCCCGCGCCGATTTCGACGAGATCGTCGAGGCAAGCCTCCAGCGCGCCGGGTTGTGGAACGAGGTGAAGGACCGCCTGCATGAAGGCGGCACCGGCCTGTCCGGCGGCCAGCAGCAGCGGTTGTGCATCGCCCGCGCCATCGCGGTCAGCCCCGAAGTCATCCTGATGGACGAGCCCTGCTCGGCGCTCGACCCGATCGCCACGGCCCGCGTCGAGGAACTGATCCACGAATTGCGCGCCAATTATACCATCGTCATCGTCACCCACTCCATGCAGCAGGCGGCGCGTGTTTCCCAGCGCACGGCGATGTTCCATCTCGGCAATCTCGTCGAGGAAAACGACACCGACAAGATGTTCACCAACCCGGACGACCAGCGCACCCAGGACTATATCATGGGCCGCTTCGGCTGATCTCCTGTCTGGACATGCCGTTATCGCAAAACCGCTTCACACTTTTGCGCGGCATGTCTGAAACGAACATCAAGGATAATATTCCCATGGCATCGACCCATATCGTTTCCGCCTACGATTCCGAACTGAAATATCTCGCCCGCCGCATTTCCGAAATGGGCGGCCTTGCCGAGCAGATGGTCAGCGACGCCGTGCGCGCACTCGTCCATTCCGACACCGTGCTTGCGCAGAAGGTGATTTCCGACGACGCCATTCTCGACGCCGCCGAGCGCGAGATCAACGACAAGGCCGTCGTCACCATCGCCAAGCGCCAGCCGATGGCCGCCGATCTGCGCGAAATCATCGGCTCGATCCGCATCGCCGCCGATCTCGAACGCGTCGGCGATCTCGGCAAGAACACCGCCAAGCGCGTCATCGCCGTGCAGGGCTCGGGCGTTACCCGCAAGCTGGCGCGGGGGCTGGAGCATCTGTCCGAACTGGCGCTGATGCAGCTCAAGGAAGTGCTCGACGTCTACAACAATCGCTCCGCCGAAAAGGCGCAGTCGATCCGCGAGCGCGACGAGGAAATCGACGCGATGTACACCTCGCTGTTTCGCGAACTGCTGACCTACATGATGGAAGATCCGCGCAACATCACCAGCTGCACGCATCTGCTGTTCTGCGCCAAGAACATCGAACGCATCGGCGACCACGCCACCAATATCGCCGAGACGATCTATTACATCACCACGGGCGCGCAGCCGGAAGGCGAACGCCCCAAGGACGACACCGCCAACACGGCGGTCGTTCCCGTCAGCGAGTAACCGGTAGAAGATCATGGCCCCCAGAATAGCCGTCGTCGAGGACGAGGAAGCCCTGAGCGTCCTCCTGCGCTACAATCTCGAAGCCGAGGGTTTCGAGGTCGATACGATCATGCATGGCGAGGAGGCGGAACTGCGCCTTCAGGAGCGGGTGCCCGACCTGCTGCTGCTCGACTGGATGCTGCCCGGCGTTTCCGGCATCGAACTGTGCCGCCGCCTGCGCATGCGCCCGGAAACCGAGCGCCTGCCGATCATCATGCTGACGGCGCGCGGCGAAGAGAGCGAGCGCGTGCGCGGCCTTTCCACCGGCGCCGACGATTACGTCGTCAAGCCCTTCTCGACGCCGGAACTGATCGCCCGCGTCAAGGCGATGCTGCGCCGCGCCAAGCCGGAAGTGCTGTCCAACGTGCTGAAATGCGGCGATATCGAGCTGGACCGCGAAAGCCACCGCGTCCACCGCAAGAGCCGCGAGGTGCGGCTGGGGCCGACGGAATTCCGCCTGCTGGAATTTTTCATGCAGGCGCCGGGCCGGGTGTTTTCGCGCTCGCAGCTTCTCGACGGCGTCTGGGGCCACGACATCTATGTGGACGAGCGCACCGTCGACGTGCATGTCGGACGGCTGCGCAAGGCGCTGAATTTTTCCAGCATGCAGGATGTGATTCGCACCGTTCGCGGCGCGGGCTATTCGCTGGAGACCTGAGGACGGATTTGCGGCAAGCAATTTCAACGCGAAAGCGAATTTTTCCACAAAAAACGCGAAAGCCCTTGCAATTGCTAAAAAATACGCCATCTTGGGGTTCAGACGGGATGGTTAACCGGAAAGTAACTTTTCAGGCGCACCATCCTCTCACACAACCGGTTGGAGAAAGGCCGCAAGGCTTGGAGTGAAGACCGGCGTGAAGGAAATTGTCGTTTCCGCCTTGACCACGGATGTACTGGCAATGGCGTTGAAACCACAGCGAAAGGTCGGGCTTGCCCGGCCTTTTTGTTTTTGCGCCGTCTCATTGCCGGGTGAAGGCGAGTTGCGCGGCAAGGCCCGCGAAGGCGGCGGCAAAGCCGCGCCGCATCCATGCCTGCACACCGGCGCTGGAGATGACATGCCGCCGGACACCAGCGGCAAAGACGCCATAGGCGGCGAAGACCGCGAAGGTCAGCGCCATGAAGACGAGGCTCAGCTCCAGCATCCGCCGCACGGGCGCGGCTTCGTCCGCCCGCACGAATTGCGGCAGGAAGGCAAAGAAGAAGATCGACAGCTTCGGGTTCAGCAGGTTGATGAGGATGGCCGAGGCGATCACCTGCCCCGCGCTCCGGCCATCCGCTTCGCCGTCCAGGGCAGGCAGGCCGCGATTGCGGGCCATCGCCCAGGCCATGTAGAGCAGATAGGCGGCGCCGAGATATTTGAGAAGCGAAAAGGCCAGCGCGCTCGTATGCAGCAGCGCCGCAAGCCCGCTGATCGCCGCCAGCATATGCGGGAGAATGCCGAGCGTGCAGCCGAAGGCGGCAACGAGGCTGGCGCGGACGCCGCCCGAAAGGCCTGCCGCCACCGTGTAGAGCGCGCCTGTGCCGGGCGAAGCGATGATGACGAGAGAGGTGAGGAGAAATTCCAGCGTCATGGGGCGTATCCGTGGCTCGGTTGTTTTCGAACCTATGCCCGCCTGCCCGCATCCCGTCTTGAAGGAAATTGCAGCGCGCGCCTGCCGGAATGCTAACCTGTCACCGCGGCGGCATACAGGCCGGGCGATAGTCCGTAGGCGCGCACGAAAAGCCGGGTCATATGGCTTTGATCCGCAAAGCCAGACGCCTGCGCCGCTTCGGCAAGCGACATGCCCGCCGCGATCAGTTTTCGCGCCCTCTGGAGCCTGCGCTGCACGAGATAGGCATGCGGCGTCAGGCCGGTCGCCTTCGAGAAGCCGCGCACGAGCCGGAACGGGCTGACGCCGCCGATCGCGGCCAGTTCCCCGAGCGAAAGCGGCGCGGCGGGATCGTCGTCGATGCGCATGCGGGCCTGCTCTATCGCCTTCGGCGCTCCCGGCCGCTCCCGTTTCCGGCTTTCGATCAGCCGCGCCAGCAGCAGGAGCAGGTTTTCCCGCGCCTCGATCTCGCTATCGCCGCCATGCGGACCGGTCACGGCGCGAAACAGGGCGAGGAAGCGCCGGGCCGCCGCCGGATCGCGCATCGCCGGTTGCGAAAGCTCGGCGCCGCTGCCGCCATCCGTCAGGGCGCGGATGGGACCGGCCAGCGCCGCCGGGTCGAAATAGAGCATCCGCCAGGCCCGGCCGCTGCCGTCCAGCGGCGAGCCGTCATGCACCTCGCCGGGATTGACGGTGATGACATCGCCTGCCTGCGCTTCCACGATGCCGCGCCCGCTCATGGATGTCTGCGCGCCGCGCAGGATGACGCCGATCCCGAACTGGTCATGGGTGTGGCGGGCAAAGGCATGCGCGCTATCGGCGGAGACGGCGTCGACGCCCGCCATCCCGCAACGGCTTATCCTGAACTGTCCCTTCGCCATCGTCCCGTCATTCGTCCGGCTGTTTGCTGACACCGTCAAGGCGCTGAGCTTACCGCCTCTTCCGGGCTGAGCAAGGGCAAACCCCCACGGCCGCCACCCCTTGACGATTCCGGTGCATTCGCGGCATGGTCGGCGCGTTCGCACGCATTCCCGCCTTGACTTCGGAGGCTGGCTCTTTCACAGATGAGTTGTCAGACATCTTACATAAACGGGAACCGGTGCTGACGGTCACATAGAGGAGGATCAGAGTGAAGAAGCTTATCGCACGCGCCGTTCTGGGCGCCATTTTCGTCGCTGGCGCGGCCGTCTCCGCCTATGCAGGACCGACGCTCGACCGCGTGACGGAAAAGAAGGCGATGGTCGTGGCCACCAACAGCGGCTGGCCGCCCCAGAGCTATCTCGACGACAACAATGAAATGGTCGGCTTCGATATCGACGTCGCCCGCGAGATCGCCAAGCGCCTCGGCGTCGAGGTGAGCTTCGAGACCCCGGACTGGCAGACGCTGACCGGCGGGCGCTGGCAGGGCCGCTACGATCTCGGCGTCGGCTCGGTGACGCCCACCAAGGCGCGCGCCCAGGTCATCGATTTCGTCGGCATCTATTATTACAGCCCCTATGTCTACGTCGTGCACAAGGACAGCGATGCGAAAACCGTCACCGACCTCAACGGCAAGGTGATCGGCGTCGAAACCGGCACCACCTCGGAAGACTTCATCAACCGCAGGCTGGAAATCGACGCGCCGGGCCTGCCGCCGATCGAATACAAGCTGGAGCCGGGTGAAGTGCGCACCTTCGCCGATTCCATGCTGCCCTTCGATGACCTGCGCCTCGGCAACGGCGTGCGTCTCGACGCCGTCATCGCGCCGGAGCAGACCGCGATGAACGCCATCAAGAACGGCTATCCGGTCAAGGTCATCGAGGGCGAATACGCCTTCCGCGAGCCGCTCGTCGTCATCGCCGAGAAGGTCGATCCGGAATGGACCGCCAAGGTCGGCGGCATCATCGAGGAGATGAAGAAGGACGGCACGCTCGGCCAGCTCACGACCAAGTGGTACGGCAAGGATTACAGCACCGACTGAGGCGCCGGACCAGGCCGCAGCCCCTCGCCCTGACCCTTTCCCCGCAAGCGGGGAGAGGGACTTGCCCGCAAACAGCGGTCAGGATTGAGGAAACCGGCGCGGCATGCCCCCTTCTCCCCGCGGCCGGGGGGAAGGCAGCGGGATGCGGGGTCTTCCCGCGATTGCCCCCGGTTTCCGGCCTTCCATCTCTCTTCGATCTTGCATTTTTCCGACAAACGGTACCCGTCATGAGCTATCCCGATACCTATTACAAGCGAACCATATCCCATCCCGCCGAGCGCCCTGCCCTTTCGGGCCGCGAGGAATGCGATACGGTGATCGTCGGCGGCGGGCTGGCGGGGCTGACCACGGCGCTGCAACTGGCCCGCGCCGGGCAATCCGTCATCGTGCTGGAGGCCGAAAGCGTCGGCTTCGGCGCGTCGGGCCGCAATGGCGGCTTCGTCGGCACCGGCTATGCCACCGGCACCGACGAGATCGCCCGCTACGCGGGCAAGGACAAGGCCCATAAGCTGCACATGCTCTCCATCGAGGGCGTCGATTTCGTGCGCGACACCATCCGCAGCCTCGGCATCGAGGAAGCCGGGCCGACCTCCGGCATCATGAGCGTGCTGCGCTATGACGACGCCGCCAGCCTGAAGGCCTATGCCGACAAGCTGCGCCGCGACTATGATTACGAGCTGCAATTCATGGACACCGCCGAAGTGCGCTCCGTGCTGAAATCGCAGCGTTATTTTCAGGCGCTACGCGATGGCCGCGCCTTCCACATGCATCCGCTCAACTATCTGCGCGGCCTCGCGCGCGAGATCGAGCGGCTGGGCGGGCGCATCTACGAGAATTCGCCTGCGGATTCCACCGATCTCGCGGGTGGCCAGAAGCGCGTGAAGACCGCGAAAGGCGAGGTTTCCGCCCGCAATGTCGTCTTCACCACCGGCGGCTATACCGGCCCGCTGAACGGCAGGCTGAAACGCTCCTACCTGCCGATCGCCACCTATGTCATGGTCAGCGAGGAAGCCCCCGACCTGATCGCCTCGGCGATCGCCACCACCGACGCCATCGGCGACAACCGCCGGGCGGGCGATTATTACCGCGTCATCGATGGCGGCCGCCGCCTGCTGTGGGGCGGGCGCATCACCACCCGCGCCGCCTCGGTCGACGGGCTGGTGCGTGAACTGCGCGCCGAAATGACCGGCACCTATCCGCAGCTTTCCGGCCTGAAGACCGAGCTGGCATGGTCCGGCCTGATGTCCTACGCCCGCCATCTGATGCCGCAGATCGGCCAGATGAGCCCCGGCGTGTGGTATTGCACCGCCTTCGGCGGCCATGGGCTGAACACCACGGCGGCGGGCGGCAAGGTGGTGGCCGAGGGCATTCTCGGCCAGTCGGACCGCTACCGGCTGTTCGAGCCCTTCGGCCTTGTCTGGGCGGGCGGGCTTGCGGGCCTTGCGGTGGCGCAACTGACCTACTGGAAATTGCAGGCGCAGGACTGGTGGCGCGAGCGCGCCGCCTGACGCAACGACAAGGGCAGCGTCCGGGGAACGGGAAACGCGGAGGGAGCAGACATGATCGGCCGATTGATCCTCAATTATCCGGAGGCATCCCGCCGCGCGGGCAGCCTGCTGATTCTGGCGGTGGTGGTGCTGGCGCTGTTCCAGATGGGCGTCAGCTCGGCCTGGCTCGGCCATGCCGTTCCGATGTCGGCGGCCTGGCTCACGGAAAACCCGGTGACCGGGCGGCTGGTGTCGGCGCTGCTGATCGCGCTGATCCTTGCCGCCAACTGGAAGCTGCTCAGGCAATTGCCGCGCCGCTGGCAGGTGGCGGGCGTCTGGGTCGAGCTGTTCGTGCTGCTGATGCTGTTCTTCTATTCCTTCGACCTGTCCTTCACCTTCATCGCCAAGAAGATCGGCTTCCTGATCACGCAGGGCGTGACGACGACGCTCTATATCTCCGCGATTTCCATCGTCATCGCCACGGTGATCGCGCTGGCGGGCGCCATCGCGAAACTGTCGAACAACGGCGTCATCTACGGGCTCGCCACCTTCTACACCTCGCTGTTTCGCGGCCTGCCGCTGCTGATGCAGATCTACATCATCTATCTCGGTCTGCCGCAGGTGGGCTATGTGATCAGCGCCGTGCCCGCGGGCATTCTGGCGCTGTCGCTGTGCTACGGCGCCTATATGACCGAAATCTTCCGCGCCGGCATCCAGAGCATCAATCGCGGGCAGACCGAAGGCGCGACCGCGCTCGGCCTCAGCCCGGCGCAGACCATGGCGCTGGTCATTCTGCCGCAGGCCATGCGCGTCATCATTCCGCCGACGGGCAACCAGTTCATCGCCATGCTGAAGGATTCCTCGCTGGTTTCCGTCGTCGGCGTCTGGGAAATCATGTATCTCGCCCGCACGCAGGGTCAGACCGAATTCCGCCATATTGAAATGCTGATCACCGCCTCGATGATCTACTGGTTGCTGTCAATCTGCCTCGAATATGCGCAATCGCGGATCGAGGCCCGTTTTGGGCGTTTCAATGTCCGTTGATGCTTCTCCCGCCGTCGGCGGCGCTCCTCTCCGTTCCAACGGGCGGGGCGCTTTCGTCGCGCTGCTTGCCTTTTTCGTGTTTTCCAGCGGCGATGTCTTCGTCAAGCTGCTGACCGGCCATATGCCCGCGCCGCAGGTGACCTTTCTCATCGCGGCGATCGGCATCCTGCTGATGGTGGCCTATACCGCCGCGACCGGGCGCATGCGCCGGTTGTGGCCGCGCCATCCCGGCTCCGCCTTCCTGCGGGCGGCGCTGATCGCGGGCGACACCATCCTCATCCACTACGCCTTTTCGGTGCTGCCGCTGGCGGAAGCCTATCTCCTGTCGTTCCTGACGCCGGTTCTGGTGGCCATTCTCGGCTTCCTGCTGCTGGGCGAGCGCCTGTCGCGCATCGGCTGGATGGGCGTGCTGCTCGGTTTCGCCGGAGTGGCCGTGGCGTTGAAGCCGGGCGTGCAGCCGCTGAATGCCGGTCATGCCGCCGCCGTCGGCTCGGCGGTGCTGTTTGCGCTGTCGCTGGTGCTGCTCAGCCGCACGAAGCTGGCGGAAAACGACGAGGCGCTGGTGTTCAGCGTCATGCTGGTGCAGGCGCCGATGGCGCTGGCCCTTGCCGCGACCTTCGAGACGCTGGCCCCCGTCAGCCCCGTCAACCTCGCGCTGGTGGTGGGCGGCGGGCTGACCATGATGATCGGCCACGGCCTGCTGGTGCGCGCCTTCCGTATCGGCGAGGCCTCGGTTGTCGCGCCTTTCCAGTACAGCCAGATCATCTGGGGCTGCCTTTACGGCCTGCTGCTGTTTGCAACGCCGGTCGAGCTGCATACGCTGGCGGGAGCCGCGATCATCATCATCTCCGGCTGGCTGGTGCTGAAATAGCCGCCCCGGGGCCTTTGCCCCGGGCACAGCGCCTCGCCCGCAACGTCGTAAGACGACTGACATCCATGACAGCCCGCGCCGGGACAGCATGCCGGAAAGTCATTGTCCCATCGAGCCATCGGGACGAGCGGGCGCGGCGCAAAGCCTTGACCTGACCGGATTTGTCAGACAAGAAAGAACAGGCATTCACCAAGTCATGAGGTCGCCGTGGAACCCCTTCGCGATTCCCGCACCCTTGCCGTGCAGTTGCGCGACCGGATCGCCGATCTGATCCGCGCCGAGGGGTTGAAGCCGGGCGACAAGCTGCCGACCGAGGCGCAGCTCACGCAGCGTTTCCAGATTTCCCGCCCGGCGCTGCGCGAGGCGCTGAAGCTGCTGGAGCAGGACGGCACCATTCATGTCGAGCATGGGCGCGGCCGCTTCGTCTCGGCGCTGTCGGTGGTGCGGGTGGAGCGGCCGATCACCGTCTTCGAAAGCATCACCGAGATGACGGAGCATCTCGGCTACCGCATCGTCAACCGGGTGGTGTCGATTTCCGAGGAAAAGCCGGACCGGCAGGTTGCCGCGCATCTGCGGCTGGAGCCGGGCAGGCGCGCCGTCCGCGTGGAGCGCATCCGCCTGCATGACGACAAGCCGATCCTCTATTGCATCGATTACATTCCCCGCGACATCATTCCCGGCCCGCTCTACGATATCGACTGGACCGGCTCGCTGATGGTGCTGCTGGAGGAATACCGCAACCGCCCGCGCATGTCGGCGGCGACGGTCTCGGCGGTGATGCTGCCGCAGGATGTGGCCGAGCGCCACGGCTTGCAGGATTTCGGCCCGGCGCTGCTGATCGCCGAAACCTGTTTCAACACGGCGGGCGTGCCCGTCAACTATGCCGTCGATTACCATCGCGGCAGTCATTTTTCCTTCAGCCTGCTGCGCAAGTGAGGTCTCTGAAGACGCCCGCCTCGGTGGCGATCATGGCGGGCGCGATATCGTGCGGCTGCGGAAAGATCGAGGTCAGCCGCGCCAGCTCGTAGCCGACGCCGATCACGAGCGGTCTTGACGCCATCGCCGCCAGCGTGCGGTCGAAATAGCCGCCGCCATAGCCCAGCCGGAAGCAGCGCGCATCGAAGCCGACCACGGGGGCGAGCACGATATCGGGGCTGCAATCCTCCGCCGCCGCCGGAACCGGAATGTTCCAGACGCCCCGCGCCAGCGCGTCGCCCGGCGTCCAGCGGTGAAAGGCGAGCGGCTGGCCCTTGGCCACCACCACCGGCAGGGCGCAATGCCCGCCGTCCCCGACGATCTCCCGCGCCAGTTCACGCGGATCGGGCTCGCCGCGAAACGGCCAGTAGAGGCTCACGGTCCGGCCCCTGAGATCGCCGATTTCCGCCCGCGCATGCCCCATGATCGCCCGCCCCAGCGCGGCGCGGGTGTCCGCCGCCAGCGCCAGCCGTTTGGCGATCAGATCCTCGCGGGTCGCCTTGCGCCAGCGGTTGACGTCGAGCCAGGTGCGGGTGTCGGTGCCGAGCCCGGCATAGGCGGGGTCGATCTCATGCATCAGGCAGGGCGGCGAGGCATAACTTGCGGGCTCGTCGTCGGCGTCCATGTCAGCAATCCCTCAGGCCCGCGTCGAGCCCGGCAAGCAGGTCGTCCGCATGTTCGAGGCCGACCGACAGGCGCAGCAGATCGTCGCCGATGCCAGCCCGCGCCCGCGCCTCCGCGCCCATGTCGACATGGGTCATGGTGGCGGGATGGGCGACGAGGCTTTCGACGCCGCCGAGCGATTCCGCCAGCGTGAAGACGCGCACCTGCGCCACGAAGCGGCGCACCGCCTCCACCCCGCCCTTCAGCTCGACGCTCATCATCGCGCCGAAGCCGGATTGCTGGCGGGCGGCCAGCGCGTGATCGGGATGGGCGGCAAGGCCCGGATAATGCACGCGGGCGACGGCCGGATGGGCGGCCAGATGCTCCGCGACGGCAAAGGCGTTCCGCTCCTGCCCCTGCATGCGGGCAAACAGGGTGCGAAGCCCGCGCAGCGTCAGCCAGGAATCGAAGGGCGAGGCGATGGCGCCGGTGACATTGGCCCAGTAGCGCAATTGCCCGGCACGC
Organism: Rhizobiaceae bacterium; assembly: GCA_039808465.1. Lineage (GTDB taxonomy): Bacteria > Pseudomonadota > Alphaproteobacteria > Rhizobiales > Rhizobiaceae > Metarhizobium. The sequence goes on from JBDHTA010000024.1 coordinate 16,535, forward strand.
TCCGCATCGGCGGCAACCACCGCCCCGGAAATCACGTCGGAATGGCCGTTGATGAATTTCGTGGTCGAGTGGATCACGTAATCGGCCCCGAGCGTCAGCGGCTTTTGCAGGGCGGGCGAGAGAAAGGTGTTGTCGACCGCCACCAGCGCGCCCGCCTGCTTCGCCCGCTCCGCGAGCGCGGCGATATCGGTGACGCGCATCAGCGGATTGCTGGGGGTTTCGATCAGGAGCAGCGCCGGGCGGCTTTCGAGCGCCGCCGCGACGGCCGCATCGTCGCGCTGGTCGACCAGCGTCAGCGTCAGGTGGCCAAGGGCGGCGCGCGCTTTCAACAGGCGCATGGTGCCGCCATAGCAATCATGCGGGGCGATCACCACGTCCCCGGCCTTCAGCCGCCCGAACAGCAGGTCGGCCGCCGCCATGCCGCTCGGCGTGACGACGGCGCCCGCCCCCTCCTCGAGCGCGGCGATGGCATCCGCCAGCATGTCGCGTGTCGGATTGGCGCAGCGCCCGTAATCGTAATCGCCCGGCGCGTCGAACCCGGCGAACTGAAAGGTGGTCGATAGATAGAGCGGCGGCGCGATGGCCCCGAAGGCGACGTCGCTGGCGACGCCATGGGCTGCCGCAATGGTTTGCGGTTTGGGGGAGAAGGTGTCGCTTTCGCTCATTCCTGACATCGCATGTGCTTGAAAAATCGGCTTGTTCGGCCCCAAACATGCAGGCTTCCGGCCATGCTGACAAATGAATATTCTTGCTGGCTCGGCGCAAGATTATTGCATTCACTGCCCAAGCGGCGTGCGGCGGGTGCGCGTCAGCATCGGCGCGTATTCCAGCACGAACAGGCCGTAGGCGGCGATCCATAACAGGGCCGACAGCGCCAGAAGCGGCTGGAAATGCTCCGGCGCCAGCTCCGCCAGCGGCCGGATGAGGGCGGCGGCGATCAGGCAGAGATAGGAGAGGCAGGTGACGCGCGAGGCGGCGAGATCGCGCCCGGTATGGCCGCGGGTGGCGCGCCCCATCACCGCCAGCATCATCAGCCCCATGGCGCCGACGGTGACGACATGCAGGGCCGAATAGGCGTTGAGATGGCCGGTGGCCGACAGCGCTATCGCCAGGAAGCCGAGCGGCACGAAGGCATAGGCCGCATGCAGGACGGACAGCAGCGGCTCGGCCAGCACCGTCCAGCCGCGCCAGCGCCACAGGCGCGCGGCATGCGCGGCGGCGGCAATGACGGCGAGCAGCGCCGTGACGGGATGCTCGGGCGCGGCGACCCAGCCCGCCAGCGCCACGGCGGCCAGCAGCAGGCAGGCGATATCGTAACGGTTCATCGGCACGGGAAAGCGGGTGGCGCCCTGCTTGGCCAGCCAGTTGCGGGTGAAGCTCGGCACGATGCGCCCGCCGATGATGGCGATCAGCAGCAGATAGCCGCTGGCGGCCATGCGCACCGGCAGGCCGGTATCGCCGCCGGTCATCACGCCGTGATGAAAGAGAAGATTGGCAACGGCAAGCAGCGTCACGCCGAACAGGATCTTGAGATCCTTCCATTTATGCCCGGCGACGATTTCGCGCGCGGCAATGAACAGCAGAAGCGGCAGGAACAAGCTTTCCACCGTGACCGCCGTTTCCGCGCCGATCGCATCGGGGGCGAGCAACGCCAGCCGCCCGAGCAGCCAGACGCCGGACAGCACGATCAGCGGCAGGCCGGAGACGGGCAGCCGCCCGGTCCAGTTCGGCACCGCCGTCAGCAGGAAACCGGCGAGCACCGCCGGGCCGAAGCCGAACAGCATTTCATGCGCGTGCCAGTAGACCGCGCCATAGGAGCCGCCGAGCGGCAGGCCCGAGACCAGCGACAGGATCCACAGCCCCATGGCGAGCACCGCCCACACCCCCGCCCCCAGAAAGAAGGGGCGGAAGCCGTAGGAGAAGACGACCGGTCCGGTCGCTTTCAGGCCGCGCGGAACAGGTTTTCTGGCGGCGGCCGCGCCGGGCCGCATCTCCCCGGTCGTCTTCATGGCATGCTCCCCGTGATGGGTGGATGGGCTTACTTCTTGTCGGCGATGGCCTTTTCAAGCCGCGTCTGCACCACTTTCGGCTTCTTGGCCGCAACGATGGCGTCGAGGTTGGCCGGGTTGTCGCCGACGACGATCAGGGCGACCATGCCCATGGCGTAGTGCGGCGTGCACTTGACGAGATAGGCGCCTTCCTTGGAAACGGTCAGCGTGTAGTCTTCATTGATCTTGCTTTTGAACTTCTCGACGCCTTCCGGAATCATGTCCTTCACCGACTCGACATTGTGGCCCTTGTCGGTGGGCTTGAAAATGATGTTGTCGCCGGGCTGGGCCTGGATATAGGCGGGTTCGAATACCATCGCGCCCGCTTCGCCCTTGTTGAGCATGTGCACTTCGATATCGGCGGCCAGCGCCGGAAGTGCGAAAAGCGCGGAAATGCCAGCGGCTGCGAGGCAGGCGGTTGCGCGGCGAATAAGCATTGTCAGTCTCCATCGGTTAAGGACTGGCAATGGTTTAGGCCCCCGCCCGGCCGCTTTCTTTGATAAAACGCAAACAGGGCCGAATCTGCGCGCGGCAGTCATTTTGCCGCAGGCAGCCCCTGCCTACCGCCCTTTCCGGAGGCGCGGATAGGCGCTGGTGAAGATGGTTTCCACCGGTGGATGGCCGAGCGTGCGGTCGGGATAGCGGGCGATCAGCCCCTCGAACTGCCGCTGCATGCGCGCCTGCGCGACCGCGAAATCGAAGCCGGGGATCTTGCCGTCCATCATCACGAAACGGCCGCCGATGACGACCGTTTTCACGTCGCGGCCGGAGCCGGACAGCATCAGCGTCTGGATCGGATCGATGACGGGGCCGATGCGGTCATGGCCCATGTCGATGACGATCATATCCGCCTTCGCCCCCGGTTGCAGGCGGCCGAGATCGGGGCGGCGCAGGGCATCGGCGCCGCCGATGGTCGCCGCATCGAAGTAATGCTCGGACCGCACGCTCTCGCAGGAGGCTTCCGTCACCCGCGCCAGCATGATCCCCGCCTGCATGTTGGCGATGAAATCCGGCGGCCAGGTGTCGGTGCCGAGCCCGATGCGCAGGCCGCGTTGACGGCAGCGGCTGAAACTGTCGATGAAGCCGCCATAGCGGCCGGAAACGATCGGGCAATGCACGACGCTGGCGCCGGAATCGATGATGATGCCGAAATCGTCGCCGGGGCGGGAAACGTTGCGCGTGCCCGCCGCCATCTCGCCATGCGGCAGCAGGAAGCGCTCGGAGAGAATGCCGAGCGATTGCAGCCATTCCACCGGCGACAGCCCGGTAACGCTGACGATGCGCTCGAATTCCAGGTCCGACTGGCAGCAATGCAGGCGCACGGGAATATCGAGATCGCGGGCGGCATCGGCGGTGCGCTTCAGAAGCTGCGCCGTGCAGGTCTCGATGCGGTCGGGCGCCAGCATGGCGCGCACCAGCGGCGAGGCGCCGCTTTCCAGCCGCTTGGCGAAGGCGAGCGCGTCCTCGAAATTGCGCAGGCCGCGCTCCTCGTCGAAATGGAAATCGAGGCGGCCGTCCTCATGCACGAAGCTGTTGCCGGTGCGATAGGCCGGGCCGAGATAGACGCGCAGGCCGAGATCCTCGGCCGCCTGCGCGGCGGCGGAAAATTCGTCCACGGTCTCCCCCCATTCGCGGTAGAACAGCGAGGCGATGGGCAGCGCCGTGGTGATGCCGTTGCGGATGAGCTGGGCGAAGGCGTAGCGCTTCTGGAAGGCCAGCTCCTCCGGCGTGTACATCTCGTAGGGGCCGCGATCCATGTAGGATTTCGGCCAGACGCGGCCGGATTGCCATTCCGGCTGGTTGTCGAAGGCAAGCAGGGTGGTGTCGATATCGGAGAGCGCGTCGAGATCGATGAAGCCGGGCGCAAGGATGGCATTGCCGCAATCGACGCGATGGGCAACGGCGCCGGGATAATCATGGCCGGTAAAGACGATGCGGTCGCCCTCGAAAACCACCGCGCCGTCGTCGTAAACGACATGGCGGCCATCGCGGTGGCCGACGACCCAGCGCGCCGTCATCAGCACCGGGCCTTCGGGGCGGCCGGATTCGGGAAAAATCGTCATGTCGGATCATCCATCGCAGGGGGTTTGGCCAAAGTATGCAATATGATTGCGTTATTGCATACATATTGCCAGCCGGGAAGCGGGCGGCCCGTTTCGCCATGGGTGGACTTCCAAAAAGATTGCAACCTGTCGTTTTACCGCCGCAATCGCCTGCTTGTTCAGGGGCTGAGGCATTTCCAGCAAAAGCGTGACGCGGTTTCGCGTCCGGAAATGCGTGAAAAAGAACCGGAGCGATTCGAAGAAACGCGCAAATGCTCCGGATGAAAGGGCAGATCATGAAGACTATGCGTTCTTTCCTGGCGGTTGCGGCCGCCCTTGCCGTTTTCGGCGTCGCCGGATGCCAGAAGGCTCCCGAGGCGGCGCAGAACCCGCCGCCCGGCGATTGCAGGCCCGCCGATGCGGAGGCCCTGACCGGCAAGGCGGCGATCACCGATGCCGAGGCGATGCAACTGACCGGCGCGACCATGGTGCGGCAGATCAAGCCCGGCGATGCCGTGACGATGGATTACCGCAAGGAGCGCGTGACGGTGGAAACGGACCCGAAGACCGGCAAGATTACCCGCGCCATGTGCGGCTGACCGGCCGCCGCGCATGCAGGAGGCGGCGCGTCTATTCGCCGTCTTCCCCCGCCAGGCGGCGCAGGCCCGCCAGATCGCTGATCACCAGAAGCTGGCGGCCGCCCTTCACCAGTCCCTTGCCTTCCCACTGGCTGAAGATGCGCGAGACGGTGTGCAGCGTCGTGCCGGTCATTTCGGCGATATCCTGCCGCGACAGCGGAAAATCGATGCGGATATCCGTTCCCGATTTCACGCCCGCTTCCCGCGCCAGCCGGATGACGGCATGGGCGACGCGGCCCTCGACATCGTGGGTGGACATTTCCCGCAGCCGGTTATGGGCGTCGTTGAGGCGCTGGCCGATCATCTGCATGGTGTTGATGGCGAGCGCCGGATTGCGGTGCAGGATGTCGTTGAGCATATGCATCGGCCAGGCGAGCGCGATGCTGTCGACGGCGGCGACCGGCGTGCCGGGATATTGCGTGCGCCCGATCGCCATCGCCACCCCGAACAGGTCGCCCGGATTGACGACGCGCACGATGAACTGCTGGCCGTCGGCGGTCACCTGCTGCACCTTCAGCCTGCCTTCCAGCAGCAGGAAGAAATGCGTCGCCTCCTCCCCCTGCTGGAAAACCGCCGCCCCCTTGTTATAGGAACGCTGCAAAGCGTGGGCGAGCAGCCCGTCCAGCGCCTGCTTCTCCAGCCCCTGAAAGAGCGGCAGCTTCTCGACAAGTCCCCGGTCGATCATCGTCCGTCCTTCAAATTCCCTGCATCCGGCGAAGGTTTTAGGACGTTCCCGCAGGCGATGCAAATGCCGCGGGCGCGGCATTCCGCCCGGCGGCCGCTTTTGCCAGCCGGGACTTGCGGAAAGGCAAATGCGGCCCTACGCGCCGAGCCGCAGGCTTTCCCCCGTTCTCAGCCGCAGATAGACGGTGATCTCCGCCTGCCGGGAAAGCGCGGCGGAAATCTCCTCGGGGGTCATCAGGCTGAAGGCGGTCGCCCAGGCATCCGCCGCCGTGGCGTCGGGCGCGACGACGCTCAGCCAGCGGTAGAGCGAGGCGGAAAGCCCCGTCTTCGGGTTGAGCAGATGGTTGAAACGGCCGCTGTCGTCGAAGCCGAAGCCATCGGCGCTGGAGGTGGCGAGCGCCCGGCCCGCAAGATCGATGCTGCGGTCGGGCGCGGCGTCGGATTCCAGCGCCGCAAGGCCGATCTTCCACGGCGCGCCATCCGGGCGGGGGCCGAGCGCCCGGTATTCGCCCATGTTGACGAGGCTTTGCGTCAGGCCGTTTTCGGCAAGCAGGGCGGCGATGCGGTCAGTGACATAGCCCTGCGCGATGCCGTTCAGCGTCAGGCCCATGCCGCGCTTGGTGAAGGCGATGCGGTCCGCGTTGAAGCGCAACGCGCCGAAACCGGTGAGATCGAGGGCGGCGCGCATTTGCGCGGCATCCGGACCGGCGGGATCGGCGTTTTCGGCGGAGAAATGCCGCGCCAGGCACATCCAGAGCGGCTGCACGCTGGGGTCGAACAACCCGCCGCTGGCGGTCCAGATGTCCCCGGCGCGGGTCAGCAGGTCCACCATCTCGGGCGAGGGATTGGCAAGCGCCCCTGCCCGGTTCAGCGCCGAAAGCTCGGACTCCGGCTGGAACAGGCTGAAGATCGCCTCCAGCCTGCGCGCCTCCGCCGCGATCTCGCCGAACAGCCGCTCCGCCTTCGCCTTGTCCTCGTGATGCAGGATGATCATCGCGGGCGCGCCGAGCGCGAAGCCGCGCCAGACATGGGTGTTCGCATCCGGCGTGGCGGCGCGGGAGGCGGCAAGCGGCAGCAGGCTCATGCCCGCCGCTGCGGCGCTGATGCCGATGAAGCGTCTGCGGGAGAGGGCTGGGGTCATGGCGGCGCTCCTGTCAATGTCCGCTGTGATCGGTGTTGTCGGCGGCGGGCGTGCCGAGAATGTAATCCTGCGGCATTTCCTCGAAGGTGACGATGCGCCCGCCCTTGTCGGCGCGGAAGGCTTCCGCCTTGTCCTTCTCGGAGAAAGGCACGGCTTCCGGCGCGCCCATACCGCCCGCAACGGTGCTTTCGATGACGTAGAAGGCCTTTTTCGCGTCCACCCAGTTGCTTTCGCCGGGCTTTTCCCATGTCGGGGCCTTGCCCATGTCGGAAACATAGATGGCGGCGATGGTCTTCGGCTCCTCCGGCAGCATGGTGAAGGCGATCGTATCGCGGGCCGAGGAGAACCAGATCGCTTCGTTGACGGGATCGAGGATGACCTGCCCCTTGGGACCGGCATGCTCCAGCACGTTCATGCCGCAATAGCGGCCCATGGCGGTTTCGGTCAGCGCGAAGGGCGGCGGCGCTTCCGCCGATTTTTCCGGAGCGCAGGCGGTGAGCGCCAGCAGCGAGAAGGCGATCATGGAAGATCTGAAGACCCCTCCCCAACCCCTCCCCACAAGGGGGAGGGGCTTACCCTGCCGCTCTCCGGGAGACAAAAGGGACCGGAAAGGCAAGCCTCTGACCTTCTCCCCCCTTGTGGGGGAGATGCCGGCAGGCAGAGGGGGTTTTGCGGCGGGAACAGATATCGTCATAGCTCTTTCCTCGAAAACACCAGCATGGACGCGGTGAGCGGCAGCAGGGTCCAGAGCGCCAACGCCAGCGACAGCGACAGGGGCGAGAGCGTGGCATTGCCCGCCACCCCGCTCATGCCGGTCAGCGCGCCAGCACTGCCCGAGCCGAAATTCAGCAGGCGGTAGGCGTCGGTGGGATTGGCGATCAGCAGGGCGTTGAGCGCGCCAGCGCCGATGGTGCGGCCCTGATCGGCGACCAGCAGGCCGAGCAGCGCCATGTCGTAGATCAGCACGAACAGCAGCCACACGCCGATGGCGACGCCCGCCGCCGTGCTGCGCTCGCGCACCAGCGTGCTCGCCAGAAAGCCGATAGCGATGAACACTGCGCCCAGCAGCACCGACGAACCGATCAGCGACAGGAAAGCCAGCCAGCTTGCCGCGTCGATGCCGGAGCCGGTCGCGGCCAGCGCCACGGCAGCCGCGCCATAGCCAATCAGCGTCGCGAAGGCGAGGATGACGACATGGCCGCAGAACTTGCCGAGAATGACCTGATTGCGCCCGACGGGATAACTCAACAGCAGCAGCATGGTGCCGCGCTCCATCTCGCCGACGATGGCGTCATGGGAGATCAGCAGCGCAATCAGCGGAATGAGGAAGATGGTGAGGCTCGACAGGCTGACGATCACCACATCCAGCCGCCCGGAGCCGATGCCGCTGCCGGTCGGCGCATTGCCGAGAAAGGTGAGGCTGAGGGCCAGCGCCGCCAGAAGCAGCGTCGTCGCCGTCACCCAGCGGTTGCGCAGGCCTTCCTGGATTTCCTTGAGCGCGATGGTGACAAGATTGCTCATTCCGCCGCCTCCTTCATGCGGGCTTGCGGGTCCGCGGCTTCGCCGTTGAGAAAATGCGCGTAAAGCTCGTCCAGCGTCGGCGAGATCACGTCGAGATCGGCAAGATCGCCATTGACGGCGACGATGCGGCGGATCAGCGCCAGCTTGGCGTCCTGCATGGTCTCCGCTTCGAAACGCTGCTCGCCAATTTTGCGCCATGCCAGCCCCGCGACCGGCGGCGGCACGGCCCCTTCGCGCAAGGCGATGCGCAGGCGCACCGGCAGCCGGGCGATATCGCGCAGCGCCTCGATGGAGCCATCGGCGATGACGCGGCCGCGATTGGCGATGATGACGCGATCCACCTTGCTTTCCAGCTCGGTCAGCGCATGCGAGGACATCAGGATTGTCGCGCCTTCGGCACGCATCGCCTCCAGAAGCTCGTAGAAATGCTGGCGCAGCGCCGGGTCGAGGCCGGTGGTCGGCTCATCGAGCAGCAGCACGGAGGGGCTGCCGAGCAGCGCCTGCGCGAGCCCAAGCCGCTGGCGCATGCCCTTGGAATAGGTGCCGACGCGGCGGCGGGCGGCATCCGCCAGCCCGACATGGTCGAGCAGGCGGGGGATATCGCTTTTCGGCGCGCCCTTCAGCCGGGCGTAGAAGGAAAGCGTTTCCGCCCCCGTCAGCGCCATGTTGAAGGAGACATGCTCGGGCAGGTAGCCGAGCTTGCGCCGCGCCGCGAACTGCCCGGCGGCAGGGTCTTCGCCCAGCACCCGCACCTCGCCCGCGCTCGGGCGGATCAGGCCGAGCATCAGCTTGATCATCGTCGTCTTGCCCGCGCCGTTGTGCCCGACGAGCGCGATGCTTTCGCCGCCGTTCAGGCTGTAGCTGGCGTCGCGGATGGCGTCGAAACCGCCATAGCTCTTGGTGACGCCATCAAGGCGAACGGTTTCCGTCATGGGGTGGCGTCCTTCGTAGCGGGCGGCTGCATCAGCGGGCGGCTATCCACCACGCCGCCCGGCAGCAGCGCCGGAAATTGCGTCTGCGCCCAGCGGATCGTCTGCACGGCCGGGCTGTTGACGAGGATCTTCGCCTGCGGCGCGGTCCACAGCACGGTGTCGATCAGGTCGTTGGGGCGGTAGGGGCTGTCGGCGATGCCGTCGCCGTTGAGGTCGAAGGCGGGGTTGTCGCTCCAGTAATTGCCGCGACCCTTCACCGACCAGTCGAGATCGCGGGTGCCGACATATTTGACCTGGGTGCGGTTGCCGATGAAGGCATTGCCGCTCATGGCGTTGCCCTCGGACCCGGCGGTGAAATGAATGCCGATGGCGCAGCCCTCGAAGCGGTTATCCGTGAAGCGGTTGCGGTTGGCATTGTAGATGAATACGCATTTTTCCGGCCCGAGACGCGGGGCGGCGGGGTCGGCATGCCCGGCGGTTTCCGTGGAAACTGGCGCGCCCATGCCGGGCTCGGCCATCTGCAAACCGGCATCCATCCAGCGGCTTGCCGGTTGCAGCCGCCCGATCACCCGGTTGCCGCTGACGGTGGAGCTGTTGGTGTAGTTCAGGAGCAGCCCGTGATCGCGGTCGCCATCGGAAAGGTTGTCCAGCACCTTCAGGCGGCTGGTATACATCAGCGCGAAGCCGACGGAATTGTCGCGGGAGATGTTGCCGCTCACCTCGCTGTCGTCGGTATACATGTAATGCACGGCGAAGCGCACATGCTCCATGCGGTTGCCGTGGAAGACGTTGCGCTTGCTGGCATTGGTGTAGAGCCCGTCGCGCCCGTAGCGGATGACATTGTCCACCACCTTGGCGCCCGGGGCGTTCCACAGCGAAATGCCATTGCCGGTTTCGGACATGCGCACGCCGCGCCGCCCGGTCACCTCGTTGTTGCGGGCGATCGAATTGGCCGCGCCGTGCAGATAGATGCCGTAGAGATTGCCGGTCAGCCGGTTGTCTTCCACCACCGCGCCGGTGGCGGTCTGGGTCAGGAAGACGCCGGAATTCATGTCGAACAGATTGTCGCCGGAGCCGGTGATCTCCAGCCCGCGCACCACGCTTGCGGGCGCGGTCACTGTCACCACATTGCCCTGCCCGTTGCCTTCGAGAATCGCGCCCGGCTCGCCTGCCAGCGTCAGGCGCCGGTCGAGCGTCACGGGGCCGCTGTGGCGGCCGTTCGCCAGCCGGATCGTATCGCCCTCGGCGGCGCGGGCAATCGCCGCCTGCACGTCCTCGCCGGGGCGGATGAGGGTTTCCCCGGCTGATGCCGGGGAAACCATTCCGCAAACGCCCGCACCGATGCACAGGATGAGCCGCATCCAGCCTGCGCGGCGCCTCGAACCGGACGTGTTGCGAAAGCATGCCATCATCAATCAGGCCTTCTTCGGCTCGACGAACATGCGGCCCTTCATTTCCATGTGCATGGCATGGCAGAACCACGAGCAGTAATACCACCACACGCCGGGCTTGGTCGCCTTGAAGGTGACGGAGGCCGTCGCCTGCGGGCCGACTTCCATGTTGATGCCGTAGTTGATGATGGCGAAGCCGTGGGTCAGATCCTCGATCTCGTCGATATTGGTGACATAGACCGTCACCTCGTCGCCTTGGCTCACGCTGAACTCGCTGAGGCCGAAGGCGGGCGCGGCCGAGGTCATGTAGACGCGCACCTTGTCGCCGTCGCGGATCACTTCGTTGGCGTCCATCAGGTCGAGGCCATCGGCTTCCGCCTGCTTCACCGCGTCGGCGAAGAAGGGATCCTTGCGGTCCCAGAAATTCACCGGATTGATCTTCGAGCGGTGAACGATGGTGGCGTCATGCGGCTCGGCGAAGCTCGGGCCGTCATGCACCATCACCATCTTGTCGCCGGAGATATCGATGAGCTGGTCGTTTTCCGGCTTCAGCGGGCCGACGTTGAGGTAACGGTCCTTCGAGAACTTGTTGAGCGAGATCAGCCACTTGCCGTCCGCATCCTTGGTCTGGCCCATGGAGGTGTGGTTGTGGCCCGGCTGGTACTGCACATCGAGCTTCTGGCGGATCGGATCGACCTTCTCGCCCTTGAAGGCGCGCTTGGCGTCCTCGATGTTCCACTTGCAGACCTGGCTGTCGATGAACAGCGTCGTATAGGCGTTGCCCTTGCCGTCATAGGCGGTGTGCAGCGGGCCGAGGCCCAGCTCCGGCTCGGCGACCACGCAATCGCGCGGCTTGATCTTGTCGTCGAACAGGTCGTCGAAGGTGCGCACGTCGAACACGGTGACGGTCGGCGACAGCTTGCCGTTGGCAACGATATGGATGCCGTCGGGCGCGGTGTTCATGCCGTGCGGGCTGTTGGCGACGGGAATGTAGCGGGTGTATTTCGAGCCGTGGCGGCCGTCGATGACCGGCACGCCGTTGATTTCCTTGAAATCGCCGTTCTTGACCGCTTCCTCGATGCGCTTGAGGTTGAAGACGGTGATCCAGTCCTGCTCGCTCGCCATCATCTCGGGCAGCGTCGTGCCTTCCTCGGAATTGTAGCAGGTGGCGAAGGCGTATTTGCCCTGGTAATCGCAATCGACGTTGTCGAGGTTGCCATCCACCATCACCTGCCAGGCGACCGTCATCGTCTCGCCGTCGACGGCGGAGAAGATCGCATGGTAGTTCTTGTGATCCTCCATGTTGGTGCCGTCATTGGGGATCGGGGCGCGGTCTTCGCCGTTGCAGAAGACATAGCCGGTCTTCGGATATTTCTGCACGCGAAGCCCATGAACCGTGTGCTGGTTCGGAAGCTGGATAATCTTGTCGCACTTCATCACGTCGAGACGGATGCGGCAGACGCGGGTATTGGCCTTGTCGTTGGCGAACAGGTAGCGCCCGTCATAGGTGCCGTCGGTAAAGGACGGGTGCGGGTGGTGCAGGTCGCCGTTCATGAAGGTGCCGCCGCGCTCCTTCAGGAATTCCCTGTCTTCCGGCAGCAGGTTTTCCGTCAGCACCTTCAGGCTCTCGTTGGTCTGGCCCCAGCCGGTGGCGCTGCACCGGTTGAACACCGGAATGCGCATCAGCTCGCGCATCGAGGGCAGGCCGACGATGCGCACCTCGCCCGACTGGCCGCTGGAGAAGAAGGTGTAGTATTCATCGAGTTCGCCGGGCTTCACTTCGGCGCTGCTGCCTTCGGCGGCCATGACCGGCGTGGGCGCGCCCGCCAGCATTGCGCCGCCGCCGATGCCGGTGGCGCCCGCGGCTGCGGCGGCAAGGGCGGAACTGCCGAGCAATTGCCGTCTGCTGAGGCTGGTCTTGGTGGCGTCTTCCGACATGGGTTCTCTCCTTTATCGAGGGGTGAATTCAGGCTTCGCCGACAGGCTTGCCGTTATGGGTGATGACGGGCCGCACCGGTCCCTTCGGGGGCGCCGCCGGATCGAGCGGCGCGTTGCGGGCGGCGAATTTCTCGCGCTTCACACGCACCTGGATCATGTGCGGGCAGCGCTGGTCGTCGTGGTAAAGCTCCTGGCAATGCATGCAGTAGATGCATTCGTTGACATTGATCTGGCCCTCCGGATGGATGGCCTCGACGGGACATTCCTTGGCGCAGCGATGGCAGGGCGAGCCGCATTCCGGCCAGCGCTTCAGCCATTCGAACATGCGGATGCGGCCGGGAATGGCGAGCGCGGCGCCGAGCGGGCACAGATACCGGCAGTAGAAGCGCTCGATGAACAGACCGGCGGCCAGCAGCGTCAGCCCGTAGATCACGAAGGGCCATTCGCGGGCGAATTTCAGGATGATGACGGTCTTGAACGGCTCGACTTCCGAAAACACCTCCGCCAGCGCCACCGAGTAGAAGGACAGGCCGAACAGGCCGAGGAAGATCATGTATTTGATCGGCCACAGCCGTTCATGCAGGCCCCAGGGCAGCTTGACCTGCGGCACCTTCAGCCATTGCGCAAGATTGTTGGTGAGTTCCTGCAATGCGCCGAAGGGGCAGAGCCAGCCGCAGAAGGGACCGCGCCCCCAGAACAGCAGCCCGGCTGCGACCGAACCCCAGAGGATGAAGGTCAGGGGCGAGGTGAGGAAGAATTCCCAGTTGAAGCCGGTGACCAGCGAATTGACGAAGGTCAACACGTTGACGACCGACAATTGCGTATTGGCATACCAGCCGAGCCAGACCAGCACGAACAGCAGGTAGCCGCGCCGCAGCCATTTGAAGAAGCGCGGGCGCTTCACCAGCGTATTCTGGAAGAAGAAGATGCCGACCAGCGTCAGCGTGGCGATAACCGTCACCACGATGTTGACGGTGTTCATCTGCCACATCTTCACCCACAGCGGATTGTTCTCGCCGAGGAAATCCGGAACCTTGCCTTCGCCGACCGGGGTAACCGCGCGCGGCGCGTCCGGCAGGGCCGTGGCGGCGGGCTTTTCCGCAGGCGGCGGCGGCGCGACAGCGACGGTATAGGCGTCCGGCAGGCTGTAGCCGAGATCGTAGGTGACGTTGGCCTTGTCGCGGGCGCCAAAGGCGCGCTGCACCAGCAATTGCAGGTCGAAGGGTTTCGTCACGTCGAAGGGAAAGCTTTCGGGCACGCGGAACAGGGCGATCTCGCGCAGTTTTGGCGCGCCGTCGGCCATGATGTCGCCGATGCGGGTGTGGTCCTTGTCGCGGAAGCGCACGCCCTGCCCGTCCTGCATCAGTTCGATGCGGTCGAAGATGCCGCCGCGCACATAGCCGGAGCCCTTGAAGGAATAGGCCCCGTCGCCCGCCACCAGCAGCGCCTGCTGGCCGGGCTTCAGGCGCTTTTGCATCTGCTCGTAAGCCGCCTGCCCGAGAAGGCTGAGACCGATGGACGGCACGCTGACGGGCGCGACGTAAAGCTGGATGAACTCGTCCTCGGGATTGTCGGTTTCCGGACGGCTCGCCGCTTCCTCGTGCCTGGCCTGCCGGAAAGCGTCGGTGACTTCGCCGACCGACAGTTTCAGGCTGCGCACCGAGCCGTCGCCGGTCAGCGTCGTCCAGTCGGCCACACCGGTTTTCGCGGTATCGACCTTGCGGGTCTCCGTGGGAGCTTGCGCCGCCACCGGCGCGTTGCCGAGCCGCCCGCTGCGGATCAGCCCGACCGCCGAGCGCACGACGCTGTCGCCCATCACCAGCACGGTGACGGTGGCGCCCGAGACGATCTCCACCTGCGGCGGGCGCGTCTCGCCTGCGGCGACCTTGCTGAAATCGCTGTCGATCAGCGAGTTCAACGCCGCCACCACCTTCGCCTCGGGAATGCCGATCAGCACGATCGGCTCCTTGTGGTCGAGCAGCTTGATGCCGCGCAGCACGCCCTTCATGTCGATGCCGACGGCGATGTGGATCGGCTTGCCGGAATAGCCGACGGCGCTGGTGAAATCCGAGTTCAGGTAGACATAGCCGAGTTGCTCGTCACCCTTGTAGACCGGCGCGATCGGCGGCTCGCCCTGCGGCGGGCCAATGAGGTCGGCGCCTGCGAAGACGGCCTGCGGGGACAGGTTCGGCAGGTATGTTTCGAGCCCGGCGGCGATGGCCGGGACCGTGAGGCAAAACAGGCTGGCGATCAGCAGAACCAGCAGACGCAAACCAGCGGCGCGGCGGCCGGTTGCTGCGGCCCGCTTTTCTGTTTCGTAAGTTTTTCCGAACGCTTCCACATCTCACCCGCGGCGGCCCCGAATCTTCGGCGAGACCTCTTTCCGCAGGCAATCTAGGGATTTGCCGGACGCCCTCTTTGCGCCAGCACAAACAGAACCCTCAGCCGAGCCGCAATTTGTGGCCGGGCGCTATTTCCACCAGTTCGGAATTTTCCGGCGGGGTGAAGACGTCGGGGGCGCTTTCGCCATCCGACACGAAGCGCCGTCCCCCCGTCACCGTGAAGGGCGCGAAGCGCTCCGCCTTGCCCTCGGTGCGGATGGCGATGTCGGGGTCGGGAATGGCGGCGATCAGGCGGCGGGTATAGGGATGGGCGGGGGATTCGAAGATCTGCCGCCAGCCGCCCTCCTCCACCACCTGCCCGAAGAACATCACCAGCACCCTGTCGCTCATATGCTCGACCACCGAAAGGTCGTGGCTGATCATCAGGTAGGAGAGGCCGCGCTTTTCCTGCAAATCGAGCAGCAGGTTGATGATCTGCGCCCGGATCGACACATCGAGCGCCGAGACCGGCTCATCCAGCACCACGATTTCCGGTTCGAGGATGAGCGCGCGCGCGATACCGATGCGCTGGCGCTGG
>JBDHTA010000025.1:0-31723 GCA_039808465.1 Rhizobiaceae bacterium
CAGCGCCCAGTAATCGTCGCCGACGGCGCGTTGCGCGAGGATGTAGCCATCGCAAAACAGCAGACCTGCCACGCGAAAACTGAAAAGCTGCGGCTTGCGGTCGAGCCGGATCATGTGGCGCTCAGGCTCACTCATCGTTCAGCCCCAGCCGGAACTGCGCCGCCTCCAGATCCTTCGGCGGCTGCATGCCGAGGTGCTTCCAGGCATTCGCCGTCAGCACGCGCCCGCGGGGCGTGCGCTGGATCAGCCCCTGCTGGATCATGTAGGGCTCGATGATATCCTCGATGGCGTCGCGCGGTTCGGACAGTCCCGCCGCGATGGTTTCGATCCCGACGGGACCGCCGCCGAAATTCACCGCGATCATCTTGAGGTAACGGTTGTCGAGCTGGTCGAGGCCGATATTGTCGACCAAGAGCCGGGTCAGCGCCTCGTCGGCGATCTCGCGGGTCACCGCTTCGGCCCGCGCCACTTCCGCGAAATCGCGCACACGCCGGAGCAGACGGCCCGCGATGCGCGGCGTGCCGCGCGCCCGCCTTGCGATCTCGCGCGCGCCGCCATCGGCCATCGGCAGGTTCATCAGCCGCGCCCCGCGCCGCACGATCAGCTCCAGCTCGTCGACGGTGTAGAAGCTGAGCCGCACCGGAATGCCGAAACGGTCGCGCAGCGGCGTCGTCAGCAGGCCGAGTCGGGTGGTGGCGGCGACGAGGGTGAATTTCGACAGGTCGATCTTGACCGAGCGCGCCGCAGGCCCCTCGCCGATGATGAGGTCGAGCTGGAAATCCTCCATCGCCGGATAGAGGATTTCCTCCACCGCCGGGTTGAGCCGGTGGATTTCATCGATGAACAGCACGTCGCGCTCTTCGAGATTGGTCAAGAGCGCCGCCAGATCCCCCGCCTTGGCGATGACGGGGCCGGAGGTGGAGCGGAAATTGACGCCGAGTTCCTTGGCCATGATCTGCGCCAGCGTCGTCTTGCCGAGGCCGGGCGGGCCGACGAACAGCACATGGTCCAGCGCCTCGCCACGGTTCTTCGCCGCCTCGATGAACACTTTCAGGTTGGCGCGGGCTTCCGCCTGGCCCGTAAAATCGTCCAGCGTCTGCGGGCGCAGCGCCGTATCCAGATCCTCGCCGCGTTTTTCCGGCGAAACAAGGCGGTCTGCATCACTCATGTATCATCTTTCCTGACGGTCGCAGGCCCGTGCATAGCAAAAGCGGGCATGGAAGCAAAACGCCTTTCACGCCCAGCCGCCGCATTGGCGTCTGCGCGGCCCGGCTTTACCGCGCCAGTTCCTTCAATCCGAGCCGGATCAGTTTGGCGCTATCGGCCCCCTCGCCCGCCGTCTTCAGCGCCGCCGCAACCGCATTGGCGGCCTGATCACGGGAATAGCCGAGATTGGTGAGCGCCGACACCGCATCGGCAACCGGCGCGGAGGCCACGCCCTCGCCAAGTTCCTGCTTGAAGCCGATGGTCTGCGCCGCCTCGCCCGCGAAGGCCGGGGCCTTGTTCTTCAATTCGGTGACGATGCGGGTCGCGACCTTCGGCCCGACGCCCGGCGCGCGCGAAACGGAGGCCTTGTCCTGGAGCGCGATCGCATTGGCAAGCTCGGAAGGCGTCAGCGTCGACAGGATCGCCAGCGCCACCCGGGAGCCGACTCCCTGCACGCTTTGCAACAGGTTGAACCATTCCCGCTCCAGCGCGGTGAGGAAGCCGAACAGCTTGAACTGATCCTCGCGCACATAGGTTTCGATGAACAACACCACCGCCTCGCCCGCCGAGCCGATGCGCGACAGCGTGCGGCTGGAGCAATGGGCGACGTAGCAGACGCCATGCACATCGACCAGCACATGATCGTCGCCGATCTCCTCGATCACGCCCTTGAGTTTGCCGATCATGCCCTGCCCCGCCCCCGAAAATTCATCATGCGCCCGCCGCCAGCGCCGCCATGCGCATGCGCGCCCCGCCGCGATTATGCGCGTGGCAGATGGCGATCGCCAGCGCATCGGCCGCGTCATTGCCCTTGAACACCGCCTTCGGCATCAGGATTTTCAGCATCATATGGATCTGCTGCTTCTCGCCATGGCCGACGCCGATCACCGATTTCTTCACCGCATTCGGCGCGTATTCCGAAACATGCAGGCCCGCCCGCGCAGGCGCCAGCATCGCCACCCCGCGCGCCTGGCCGAGCTTCAGCGTCGCCACCGCATCCTTGTTGACGAAGGTCTGCTCCACCGCCGCCTCGTCCGGCTGGTACTGGTGGATGACATCCGCCAGCCCGTCGTGAAGCTGGCAGAGCCGCGAGGCGAGATCGGCATCGCCATCCGACGTCACCGTGCCCGAGGCCACGAACCGCAGCGAATTGCCGAGCGCGTCGATCACCCCCCAGCCGGTGCGCCGCAAGCCGGGATCGATCCCGATGATTCGAATCGTGTTCTGCATGGCCAATCCTATCCCATTCCGATGCAGAAGTGCCATACAAATGTGAACAAATCAGAAACATTTCCTCACGGCAATTTTACGCCGCCGGAATTTTGCATCGGGGCCGCGGCACCCTACATAGGCGGCAACACTCTTGCAGGATAAGCCCATGACCACCCTTTCCATTCTCGACCTTTCGCCCGTCGCCGAAGGCAACACGATCACGCAGGCGCTCGATGAAACGCGCCGCATGGCGCAGAAAGCGGAGGCGCTGGGCTACAAACGCTTCTGGCTGGCGGAGCATCACGGCATGCCCGGCATCGCCAGCGCCGCCACCGCCGTCGTCATCGGCCATGTCGGGGCCGCGACCTCGACGATCCGCATCGGCTCGGGCGGCATCATGCTGCCCAATCATTCGCCGCTGGTGATCGCCGAGCAGTTCGGCACGCTGGCGGCGCTGTTTCCGGGGCGCGTCGATCTCGGCCTCGGCCGCGCCCCCGGCACCGACATGCGCACCGCGCAGGCGCTGCGCCGCAATCTCGACGCGGGCGCGCAAAGCTTTCCGCAGGATATTCTGGAGCTGAAGCAGTTCCTCGGCGCGCCCGCGGAAAACCAGCCGATCCTCGCCGTGCCCGGCGCCAATTCGCATGTGCCGATCTGGATTCTCGGCTCCAGCCTCTACAGCGCCCATCTGGCGGGCATGCTCGGCGCGCCCTATGCTTTCGCCTCGCATTTCGCCCCCGACATGCTGCTCGACGCGCTCGCCATCTACCGCGAGCGCTTCACGCCCTCGGCCGAACTCGACCGCCCCTATGTGATGGCGGGCGTGATGGGCGTCGCCGCCGAAACGGATGAGGAAGCGGCTTATCTCTTCACCTCCTCGCAGCAGCAATTCGTCAACCTGCGCCGCAATATCCGCACGCAATTCCCCAGGCCCCTGCGCGACATGGACGCGTTCTGGAGCGAGCAGGAGCGCATCATGGTCGAGCACACGCTGCGCTATGCCGTCACCGGCGGGCCGGAAACGGCGGCGGACAAGCTGGATCGCTTCATCGCCGCCACGAGTGCCGACGAGGTCATCGTCTCCATGCCGATTTACGATATCGAGGCGCGGCTGCGCTCGGTGGAACTGTTCGCGGAGATCCGCGACCGGCGCAAGCAGGCGGCCTGAACGAAAAAAGCCCGGTCATGCGCGATGACCGGGCTTCTTCCTGAAACCTTGCGAAAAGATCAGGCCGAGAGCCGGGCCATCACTTCGTCGGAAACCTCGAAGTTGGAATAGACGTTCTGCACGTCGTCATCGTCTTCCAGCGAGTCGATGAGCTTCATCAGCGACTGCGCCTTTTCCTCATCGACCGGAACCGTGTTCTGCGGCTTCCAGACGGCCTTGACGGTTTCGGCTTCGCCAAGGGCCGCTTCCAGCGCCTTGGAAACCTCGCCGATATCCTCGAAACCGCAGATGATGGTGTGGCCTTCCTCGTCGGTGGTCACGTCTTCGGCGCCGGCTTCGATGGCGGCTTCCATCACCGTGTCGGCATCGCCTGCGGCGAGCTTGTAGGTGATTTCGCCGACGCGGTCGAAGGAGAAGGACACCGAGCCGGTTTCGCCGAGCGCGCCGCCCGCCTTGGTGAAGATCGAGCGGACGTTGGAGGCGGTGCGGTTGCGGTTGTCGGTCAAAGCTTCCACGATGACGGCGACGCCGCCGGGGCCGTAGCCTTCGTAGCGCACTTCGTCATAGTTTTCCGCGTCGCCGCCCTGCGCCTTCTTGATGGCGCGCTCGATATTGTCCTTCGGCATGGACTGCGCCTTGGCGTTCTGGATAGCGAGACGCAGGCGCGGGTTCATTGCGGGCTCAGGCATGCCCGTCTTGGCGGCGACGGTGATTTCGCGCGCCAGCTTGGAGAACATTTTCGACCGCACGGCATCCTGACGGCCTTTGCGGTGCATGATGTTTTTGAACTGTGAATGGCCAGCCATGGCACCTTTGATCCAGGTTCTTCTTGTGGGAATGGCGCCTTATAAAGCAATTTCCGCGATGCTGTGAAGCGGCCCCGGCCGGAATTTCGACAGGCCAAAGGCGATTTTCGCCTGTAAACGGCGATAAAATACCCTCCGGCTCCGCTGTGCCCCGAGGGAACAAATCCGCTTTCCTCCACGTTTGTCGGCGCAGGCAAACGAGAAGGGACAAGCTTCATGGCCAGTTTCACAGAAGCCCGGGAAGCCCCGGCAAACCAGCTCTGGGACGAGATCGACCGCGTGCATGCGGGCATGCTCGGCATCGAGAATTCCGGCCTGCTGATGCAGCCCATGGCCCCGCACACCGACCGCAAGACCAACACGGTCTGGTTCTTCACCAAGACGGACGCGGAAATCGTCAAGGCCATCCGCCCCGGTTCGCGCGCCACCTTCTGCGTCATCGGCAAGGATCACGATTACCATGCCTGCCTCGCCGGGCAGATCGAAATCCGCAAGGATCCCGCCCGCATCGACGCATTCTGGAACTCCGTCGTGGCCG
This sequence comes from Rhizobiaceae bacterium, assembly GCA_039808465.1. Classification (GTDB taxonomy): domain Bacteria; phylum Pseudomonadota; class Alphaproteobacteria; order Rhizobiales; family Rhizobiaceae; genus Metarhizobium. The sequence goes on from JBDHTA010000025.1 coordinate 4,931, forward strand.
CCTGGTATGAGGACGGCAAGAGCGACCCGCTGCTGACGATGCTCGCCATGCATGTCGATGACGCCGAGATCTGGGCTTCCACCGGCAGCACGCTGAAATTCGGCTGGGAAATCGCCAAGGCCAATCTGGACGACGCAAAGACGCCCGATGTCGGCGTCAACCTGCGCCTGCGCTTTGCCTGAGCGTTTCCGGCAAAAGCGGAAACGCTTCAAGGCTCAGAAATTGCGGGGCACGTAGATCAGCGGCCGTTTCGGCAGGCTTCGCGCCGAAACGGTCAGCACATCGGCGGGCCAGCGCATGATGTCGTAGCGCCCGTCGAACATGGCGAGAAAGCGCTGAAGCTGGCCGGGGCGGTGCATGGGCAGGATCAGCGAGGAATTCAGCCGCTTCACCACCCGGCTCATGCTGTCGGCGCCCATGGTCAGCCCGCCATCCACCGGCACCATCAGAATATCGAGGCGGCCGATTTCGGCATAATGGCCGTCGGTCAACTCGTGATGCAGGTGACCGAAATGACCGATGCACAGATCGGCCGTTTCGAAGATGAAGATGGAATTGCCGTCATGCTCCATCGCCGCCGATCCCCAGGAGCGGATATCGGTGGTGACGTTGCGGATATAGACGTCACCGGCGACCAGATCGTGATCGGCCTTTTCGCCCGGCACGTCGCTCCAGCCCTTCAGCACGTAACGTATGCCGGGATCGGGCATCAGCGTGTAATGGGTGGAATGCGCCTTGTTCATCGTCGCGACGGTGGGCGGCTGCGGCGGCTGATAAACCCCGTTGTAATCGGTGGCGATGGTCACGCCGCCCGGCGTTTCGATGAGAAACGTCGAATGGCCGAGATAGCGGATCGTCACCGCCGCCTCTTTCGCCGCAACAGGCCTGTAGCTGGCGAAGACGGCGTTCGGCAGCGCCTGCGCGATGGCCTGGCAGCGGCTGACCGGCTGCGTGTTCTCCTGCGCCTTCGCGGGTACAAAGGATAACGTCAGTAAAACCGAAAAAACAAAGGCGAATATCCGCAGCATCATGCCACCTCTCGCGCCGTTTTGCGCAGGCAGCATGCGGCAGGCATGGATGCAGATCCAGCGGAAAACCCGCTGGCCCCGTCACGATCGCGTCATCAGCGCCAGAAATCCGGGATGGTTTCGGCAAGGCGCGGGCCAAGCCGCAGGGGCGCGATCTTCTCGGCAAGCCCGGTGCGGTCTGAGATCTCGACGCCGACGCCGCAGATGGTCGCGGGGCCGGAGGCCGCCTCGAAACGGCCCTTCGGCATCTTCGAGATGAAGCGGTTCAGCGGCTCTTCCTTGTCCATGCCGAGCGAGGAATCGTAATCGCCGCACATGCCCGCATCCGACATATAGGCGGTGCCGCCATTGAGAATCTGGTGATCGGCCGTCGGCACATGCGTATGGGTGCCGACCACGAAGCTGGCGCGGCCATCAACGAAATGGCCGAAGCACTGCTTCTCGCTGGTGGCTTCCGCGTGGAAATCGAAGATGATGGCGTCGGCCTGTTCCTTCAGCGGCGCGTTTTCGAGAATGGCTTCCGCCGCCTTGAAGGGATCGTCCAGCTCCGGATGCATGAAGACGCGGCCCATGACATTGGCGACCAGCACGCGCGCGCCGTTGCGGGCGTAATAGAGGCCCGAGCCATGGCCCGGCGTCCCCGCCGGATAATTGGCAGGCCGCAGGAACTGGTCGTGGCGGCTGGCGAAGACCACCGCTTCCTTCTGGTCCCAGACATGGTTGCCGGTGGTCACCACATCGGCCCCGGCATTGATGGTTTCCTGAAAGATATCCTCGGTGATACCGAAGCCGCCCGCCGCATTCTCGCCATTGACGATGACGAAATCCAGCTTCAGGTCGGAAATCAGACCCGGCAGCCTGTCCCACACGGCCGTCCGCCCGCTTTTGCCGACCATATCGCCCAGAAAAAGAAGCCGCATACTCTTAAAACCCGCCTGTTGGTTCAGATTCCCGCCGGAAAATCCGGAGCCCGCTTTCGGTGAGCACGGCATCGAGGCCGATATCATGGGGCTCCGCGGGCACAGATGCCACTTCCTGGCAGTCGAAGGCAATGCCGATCAGGCGCGGATCCCGCGCTTTTTTGCGCAGGCGTTCGATGGCGCGGTCGTAATAGCCGCCGCCATAGCCGATGCGATGCCCCTTGCTGTCGAAGGCCGACAGCGGCACCAGCATGATGTCGGGATCGAGTTCGGCCGCCTCCGGCCCCGGCGCGACGGTGCCGAAGCCGTTGCCGAGCAGTTCCGTTCCCACCGTCCATTCGCGAAAGACGATGGTTTCCCTGTCGAGAATGACGGGAACACAGACGCGGGCGCCGCGCTCGTGCAGCAGCGCCATCAGCGGCCGCAGATCCGGTTCGGAGCGGATCGGCAGGAAGCCCGAGACCACCATGCCCGGCGTAAACCGCAGCTCGCCCTGCGCATGCGCGGCCATGCTCAGGCTGCCCTGCTTGCGCACTTCGGCAGGCATCGCATCGCGCGCCAAAAGCCTTTCCTTGCGCAGTTGCGCCTTTTCGTCCTTCAGCGTCATGGCCGCTCCCTGTCTTTCCGGGCCATATACCACACCCCCGGCGGATTGCCAGACAAGAAGGCTCAGCCCGCAAGACGCTCGAGCGCCAGAAAGACGGCGGCGATATGCATCGAATTCATCATCCCGCCGGAGAGCGCGGCTGCCCGCACCGCCTCGACCGGCATGATCTCGACGGCGATCTCCTCGCCCGCCTCCGGCCGGGGCGCGGCCGCCGGGCGGGCATTGCGGATCAGCGACACATGCACGAAATTGGTCTGGAGCGAAGGATTTGCGCCGAAGCGGCCGATATACTCGGCTTCCCCGGAGGCGTAGCCGGTTTCCTCCAGCACCTCGCGGCAGGCGGCCGCAAGCGGCGAGGCGTCTCCGGGATCGACGCAGCCGCCCGGCAATTCCAGATCGACCAGCCCGAGCCCGTGGCGGTATTGCCGGATCATCACGACGCCGTTTTCCGGCGTCAGCACCACGGCGACGGACCAGTCGGGATAGCTCAGCGTATAATAGGGATCGAGCACAGCGCCCCCGGCCGTCACGACGCGCTCGGCCGACAATTCGATCCAGCGATCCTTGTGAACGGTGCGGCGTCCTTCGCCGGACCAGCGCGCGAGCATGGCAAAAACCGGAACAGAGAGAAAGGGAAAGCGCGATCCGCGGCAACCGATGGATGGTACGATCCTGGGCGCCTACAAACGTAGGTGGGCGCCGTGTGACCCAGCCCACGGGCCGGGTCAGGGACAGCTCCCTAAGGATCGAGTATGGCCCCGAGGATTGTGTATTACCTGTCGAGAGGCGCAGATCGCGAGGATGAATATAGGGAGAAAAATGCGGCCGCGCTAGGGCCGCTTCCGGTCTTATTTTCGCGCAAGCCCGCCTGCCCTTTCCGGCATCGCGTTACGGGCTCGACGCGCCTCCGGCATATTCCTCCTGATCAATGCGCCTCCGGCGCGGGACGCGCCTGCAAGCGGGCGGCGATGCCCTGAATGCGCGCCGTCAGCTCTTCCAGCGTCGCCGCCAGCATTTCCTCGGTGCGGGCGGTGGCGGCCTTGTCGTCGTCGCGGGTGCGGGCGATGCGCTCCAGCTCGCCCTCGGCCTTGGCCAGCCGCCGCGACACGTCGGACAATTCGTCCATCACCATGATCCCGGCCATGACTGTCAGGCGGAGATCGCCGATTTCCCCGAACTGGCCCTTGAGATGGCTGACATAGCGGTCGAACTTGTCGGCAAGCTCCATGAGGTGACTTTCCTGCCCCTCCTCACAGGCCATCCTGTAAGCCTTGCCGTCGATCGTGACCGTGACCTGCGCCATATCTCTCCCTGCCTAAAACTGCCCGATCAGCGATCGAGAACCGCCCGGATGGTTTCCATGGCCGTGACAAGGCGGCGCGAAACCTCGCGATTGACTTCTTCCAGCCGGTTGGCCCGGAACTCGGACTGATCCAGCTCCTGCGCCAGCCGCGACCGGTCCGCATGAACGCGCCGCACTTCGCCTTCGATCTCGCCCTGATCCCTCTCGCGCTCGAAACGGATATCGATGGCGTTTTCCAGATGGGAGAGCGCCGCCTTCATTTCGAGGACCGCCATCTCAACCGTTTTCCCTGTCGGCATATGGTTACTTCTTGCGTTAAAGCATTTCCGGGAAAAGTGGATACCGGTTTTCCGTTCGGAAATGCAACAAAACATCGAGAAAACAGACACGAATCGCCGGTTCGGCCGGAGCCTTTGGAACCAACCTTATTCTTTACCCTCACCGCCCGTCAATCGAGACCCCTGCCGCGCGCCTGTGGATGACGGCGGCCAGTTGTTGCCTTTTGCGCACCATGGCGAACAAATGTCAAAAATCTGGGCTGGAAGCCGCCACACGGCACCCGGGATTGATTGACTTGCCTACGCTACCTGCTATCACCACGGGGCTCAGTTTATAACTTTAAAAGTTACATTCACCGGAACCAGCGGAAAAGCCCATGATCTCTCGCGAACAACATAACCGGATGGCAAATGCGATCCGTTTCCTTGCCATGGATGCCGTCGAAAAGGCGAATTCCGGCCATCCCGGCCTGCCGATGGGCGCGGCCGATGTCGCAACGGTGCTTTTCAGCCGCTACCTGAAGTTCGATCCGAAGAACCCGCTCTGGCCCGACCGCGACCGTTTCGTGCTGTCGGCCGGTCACGGCTCCATGCTGCTTTACGCCCTGCTCTATCTCACCGGTTATGAGGATATGAGCATCGAGGACATCAAGCAGTTCCGCCAGCTCGGCTCCAAGACCGCCGGTCACCCGGAATACGGCCATGCCTCTGGCATCGAAACCACCACCGGCCCGCTCGGCCAGGGCATTGCCAATGCCGTCGGCATGGCGATCGCCGAGCGCAAGCTGGAAGCCGAATTCGGCTCCGATCTCCAGAGCCACTTTACCTATGCGCTGTGCGGCGACGGCTGCCTGATGGAAGGCATCAGCCAGGAAGCCATCACGCTTGCCGGTCACCTCAAGCTCAACAAGCTGGTGCTGTTCTGGGACGACAACAACATCACCATCGACGGCACCGTCGGCCTGTCGGATTCCACCGACCAGGTCGCCCGCTTCAAGTCGGCCAACTGGAACACGATCGGCGTCGACGGCCATAATCCGGACGAGATCGCCGCCGCCATCGAGGCAGCCCAGAAATCCGACAAGCCGACCTTCATCGCCTGCAAGACCGTCATCGGTTTCGGCGCCCCGAACAAGGCCGGTTCCCACAAGGTGCACGGTTCGCCGCTCGGCGCCGAGGAAATCGCCGCGACCCGCAAGGCCCTGAACTGGGAAGGCGCCGCCTTCGAGACCCCCGCCGACGTGCTGGACGCATGGCGCGAAGCAGGCCGCCGCTCCGTCGGCGCACGCGAGTCCTGGGAAGCCCGCCTCGCCGCCTCGGCCGCGAAGGACGAGTTCAACCGCCGCTTCGCCGGTGACCTGCCCGCCGGTTTCGACGGCGCGATGGACGCCTACAAGCAGAAGCTCGCCGATGCTCCCCCGACGATCGCCACCCGCCAGGCCTCGCAAAACGCGCTTGAGGTCATCAATGGCATCGTGCCGGAAACCATCGGCGGCTCCGCCGACCTGACGCCGTCGAACAACACCAAGACCAGCCAGATGACGTCGATCACGCCGGACGACTTCTCCGGGCGCTACATGCACTGGGGCATCCGCGAGCACGGCATGGCCGCCGCCATCAACGGCATCGCCCTGCATGGCGGCCTGATCCCCTATGCGGGCGGCTTCATGATCTTCTCGGACTATTGCCGTCCGTCGATCCGCCTTGCCGCGCTGATGGGCATCCGCGTCGTCCACGTCCTGACCCACGATTCCATCGGGGTCGGCGAAGACGGCCCGACGCACCAGCCGGTCGAGCACATGTCGGCGCTGCGGGCCATCCCGAACCTGCTGTTCTTCCGCCCGGCCGACGCGGTGGAAACCGCCGAATGCTGGCAGATCGCCCTGCATGAGAAGCACCGCCCCTCGGCCCTGGCGCTGACCCGCCAGAACCTCGCGCCCGCCCGCACCGCCTACGAGGCGAAGAACCTCTCCGCCCAGGGCGCCTACGAGCTGGTTTCGGACGACGACGCCAGGGTTTCGATCTTCGCCGCCGGTTCGGAAGTCGAGATTGCCCTCAAGGCCGCGGGCATGCTGAAGGACAAGGGCATCGCCGCCCGCGTCGTTTCCATGCCCTGCTTCGAACTGTTCTACGAGCAGCCGGAAGATTACCAGCGGACGATCATCGGCAAGGCGCCGGTGAAGGTCGCCGTCGAGGCGGGCATCCGCCAGAGCTGGGATCATATCATCGGCCCCGAGGGCGCCTTCATCGGCATGAAGTCCTTCGGCGCATCGGCGCCCGCGAAGGACCTCTACAAGCATTTCGGCATCACGGCCGAGGCAGTGGTTGCCGCAGCCGAAGCCAAGCTTGCGTAAGATCAATGAAAAAGGCGCGGAAACGCGCCTTTTTGCATCCCGGAATCATGATCTCAAGGGAGACTCCAGTATGACCGTCAAAGTTGCCATCAACGGCTTCGGCCGCATCGGCCGCAATATCCTGCGCGCCATCATCGAATCCGGCCGCACCGATATCGAAGTCGTCGCCATCAACGATCTCGGCCCGGTCGAGACCAATGCGCACCTGCTGCGCTTCGATTCGATCCATGGCAAATTCCCGGCCAAGGTCGAGGTTCAGGGCGATTCCATCGTCATCAACGGCGGCAAGCCGATCAAGGTCACCGCGATCAAGGATCCGGCCACCCTGCCGCATGGCGAACTCGGCGTCGACATCGCCATGGAATGCACCGGCATCTTCACCGCCCGCGACAAGGCCGCCGCGCATCTCACGGCAGGCGCCAAGCGCGTCATCGTCTCGGCCCCGGCCGACGGCGCCGACCTGACGGTCGTCTACGGCGTCAACCATGACAAGCTGACGAAGGATCACCTCGTCATCTCCAACGCATCCTGCACCACGAACTGCCTGGCCCCGGTCGCCAAGGTTCTGAACGACGCCATCGGCATCGATCACGGCATGATGACGACGATCCACTCCTACACCAACGACCAGCCGTCGCTCGACCAGATGCACAAGGATCTATACCGCGCCCGCGCCGCCGCTCTCTCGATGATCCCGACCTCGACGGGCGCCGCCAAGGCCGTCGGCCTGGTGCTGCCGGAACTGAAGGGCAAGCTCGACGGTTTCGCCATGCGCGTGCCGACCCCGAACGTCTCGGTCGTCGACCTGAAGTTCGTCGCCAAGCGCGAAACCAGCAAGGAAGAGATCAACGCCGCCATCAAGGCCGCCGCCGAAGGCCCGCTGAAGGGCGTTCTCGCCTATACCGAGCAGCCGAACGTGTCGATCGACTTCAACCACGATCCGCACTCCTCCACCTTCCACATGGACCAGACCAAGGTCATGGAAGGCAAGTTCGTGTCGATCCTGACCTGGTACGACAATGAATGGGGCTTCTCGAACCGCATGTGCGACACCGCCGTAGCACTTGCCAAGCTGATCTGATCCGGCATGTTCCGGCCCCTGCGCGAAAGGACGGTCCGTTGGCGTCCTCTCCCGGGCGAGGGGCTGGAACACCTGACGCTTGCCCCGGCAGCCGGTGCTGACGCGATCATCGCGCGCAGCACCGTGATCGGCGACCGGGGCGGCATTCCCTACGGCCTGACCTACGAGATCCGCTGCGACGCGGGCTGGCATGTCCGCTCCTTCCGCATCGAAACCACCGATGGCAGGCGCCTGTCGCTGCAAGCCGCCGCCCCCGGCCGCTGGGCCAGCGAGGACGGCACCCCGCTTCCGCTTTTCGATGGCTGCATCGATATCGATCTGGCCGGAACGCCCTTCACCAACACGCTCCCCATCCGCCGCCTCGACCTCGGCCCGGCTCACGGCGCCGTGACGCTGAAGATGCTCTACGTGCCCTTCGACAGCTTCGAGCCGATGGTAGACGGGCAGCGCTACACCTGCCTTGAACCCGGCCTGCTCTATCGCTACGAAGCCGGGGACCGCTCTTTTGCCGCCGACCTGCCGCTGGACGAGGACGGGCTGGTGACGGACTACCCCACCCTTTTCAAGAGACTATGACCGGAGACCGATCATGACCTTCAAGACCCTCGACGATCTCGGCGACATCGCCGGCAAGCGCGTGCTCGTGCGCGTCGACCTCAACGTTCCCGTCAGCGGCGGCAAGGTGACCGACGCGACCCGCATCGAGCGCGTCGCGCCGACGATCCTCGAACTGTCGAAGAAGGGCGCCAAGGTCATCCTGCTCGCCCATTTCGGCCGCCCCAAGGGCGCGCCGGTCGCCGACATGTCGCTGAAGCTGATCGCCCCCGCTGTTTCCGAGGTTCTGGGCGCCGATGTCGCGACCGCCGAGGATTGCATCGGTGACGCCGCCAGCGCCGCTGTCGCCGCCATGAAGGATGGCGATATCCTGCTTCTGGAAAACACCCGCTTCCACAAGGGCGAGGAAAAGAACGATCCGGATTTCGTCAAGGCGCTGGCCGAAAACGGCGATCTCTACGTCAACGACGCCTTTTCCGCCGCCCACCGCGCCCATGCCTCCACGGAAGGGCTGGCGCATCACATGCCCGCCTATGCGGGCCGCACCATGCAGGCCGAGCTTGAAGCGCTGGAACAGGGCCTCGGCCAGCCGAAGCGCCCGGTCGTCGCCATCGTCGGCGGCGCCAAGGTCTCCACCAAGATCGACCTGCTGATGAATCTCGTGAAAAGGGTCGACGCGCTGGTGATCGGCGGCGGCATGGCCAACACCTTCCTCGCCGCGCGCGGCACCGATGTCGGCAAGTCGCTCTGCGAGCATGATCTTGCCGCCACCGCAAAGCAGATCATGGTCGAGGCGGCCGCCGCCGGTTGCGCCATCGTGCTGCCCGCCGATGGCGTCATCGCCCGCGAGTTCAAGGCGGGCGCGGCAAACGAGACCGTCGATATCGAGGCGATTCCCGCCGACGCCATGGTGCTCGATGTCGGCCCGAAATCGATTGCCGCCGTCAACGACTGGATTTCCAAGGCCGAGACGCTGGTCTGGAACGGCCCGCTCGGCGCCTTCGAGATCGAGCCCTTCGACAAGGCGACCGTCGCCGTGGCAAAACACGCGGCGGAAGAAACGAAGGCCGGAAAACTGGTCTCGGTCGCGGGCGGCGGCGACACCGTTTCAGCCCTGAACCACGCTGGAGTCGCCGACGATTTCACCTATATCTCCACGGCGGGCGGCGCTTTCCTCGAATGGATGGAAGGCAAGGAACTGCCGGGCGTCAGCGTCCTGCACGGCAAATAAGCATATTCGAACGGCGGGCTTAAAACCCGCCGTTCTCGCTTCGCCGAACTTGTCACCGCCACAAGATAGGCCCTCCCCTTTCCGCCTGCGGCTGCGCTAAGGCTTCCTCCTCCAGAGGAGGAGCTGAGATGCCCGCATTCGAATTCCTGACGGTCGACGTCTTCACCACAGAACGCTTTCGCGGCAATCCGCTCGCCGTCTTTCCCGACGCGCGCGGGCTGGCGAGCGAGACGATGCAGGCGATCGCCGCCGAATTCGGCTATTCCGAAATCACCTTCGTCCTGCCGCCGGAAGATCCGGAGAACCACGCCCGCGTGCGGATTTTCACGCCGACGGCGGAAATCCCCTTTGCCGGTCACCCGAATGTCGGCACCGCCTTCATTCTTGGCCGCATGCCCGGGATTTTCGGCAAGCCGGTCAGGGATCACCTGCGCTTCGAGGAAAAGGCCGGGCTGGTCAGCGTCGATCTGCGCCGGGTGGACGGTTCGGTCACCGGCGCGACAATCCGGGCGCCGCAACCGCTGACGGCGGGCGAAACCGTCGAACCCGGACTGGTCGCCCGGTGCGCCTCGCTGGATCCGGCTCTTATCGCGTTGCGCGCCCATCCGCCCCGCTTCGTTTCGGTCGGCCTGCCCTTCGCCGTGGCGGAGCTGGAAAGCGAGGCGGCGCTGGCCGCCGCCCGGCCCAATCTCGCCGTCTTCCACGAAGCGCTGACGCGCCATCGCGGCACCCAACCCGATTTCTCGCTGTTTCTCTACGTGCGCGACGCGGGCAATCCGGCAAAGCTGAGGACGCGGATGTTCGCCCCGCTCGACAATGTGATGGAGGATCCCGCCACCGGCAGCGCCTCGGCGGCGCTCGGCGCCTATCTCGCCAGCCTGATGCCGGAAAGCGACGCCACCATCGGCTTCGAGCTGGAACAGGGCGTGGAGATGGGCAGGCGCAGCCTGATTTCCCTCTCCGTCACCAAACGCGGCGGTCAGGTCACCGATATCTTCATCAGCGGCGATTGCGTGAACGTCATGCGCGGCACCATCGCAACCTCATGAGGACACCGCCTCGCGCAGCACGATCGTCAGCATCACCGCCGCGAAGGCGAACAGGCCGATCTTCCAGAAGTCGCGGCGGCGCGTCAGGCCCGGCAGGCCGAGCGGCCGGACAATATGCGCCGCCATGACGAGAAGCAGCAGCAGCATGATGATTTTCGTCAATTTTTCAGTCCTTGCATAAAACCCGCACCCGCCGTCATACAGCCGCCGGATTCATTCGTCAGCCCACTTCCGTCCGCGTTTCGCATCCGGCGCAAGCATGGCTCCATATTGCCGTGATTGGATGCCCGCCAATGTTTCGGTATAGGTGCACATGACCCGCAATATCCTTCCCGTTCTGGCGCTGCTCATCGGCACCCTGTTCCTGTTTCTCGGCAACGGGCTTCACGGCCTGCTGCTGCCCATGCGCGGCGCAAACGAGGGCTATTCGACGACGCTGCTCGGCCTGCTCGGCACCTCCTGGGCCACCGGCTTCGTGCTCGGCTGTCTGCTGGCGCCGCTCGTCGTGCGCCGCGTCGGCCATGTGCGCGCCTTCAGCGGCTTCATTTCGCTGCTCGCCATCAATGCCCTGCTGACCGGCATCTTCGTCAACGATATCGGCTGGGTGGCGCTGCGCGCCATCACCGGCTTCTCGACGGCGGGCTGCTCGATGATCATCGAAAGCTGGCTGAACGAGCGCGCCACCAACAAGACGCGCGGCATGATCTTCTCGCTCTATATCAGCATCACGCTGGTCGGCTCGGTCGGCGGCCAGCTCGTCGTGGCGCTCGGCGATGTCATGACCGCAATCCTGTTCATGGCCTGCGGCGTCTTCTATTGCGTCGCCATGCTGCCGACGACGCTGTCCACCGCCGCCTCGCCGCAACCGCTGCAAACGGTGAAGCTCGACCTGCCCGCCCTGTTCCGCAACTCGCCGGTCTCCTTCATCGGCATCCTGCTGGTCGGCATCGCCAACGGCGCTTTCGGCACCCTTGGCGCGGTGTTCGGGGCCGCCGCCGGTTTCGACCAGAGCACCGTCGCCATCATGATGAGCGTGGCGGTCTTCTCCGGCGCGCTGATGCAGTTTCCGGCGGGCCGCATGTCCGACCGCATGGACCGCCGCTATGTGCTGGCGGGCCTGTCAGCCGTCGCCGCGCTGTCCGGCCTGCTGTTCTTCGTGCTCACGCCCTTCGATGTCACCTGGCTCTTCGTTCTCGTCGCCATCTACGGCGCAACCGCCAACGCGCTCTACCCGATCGCCGTCGCCCATGCCAACGACTTCGCAGCGCCCGAGGATTTCGTGAAGGTTTCCGGCGGGCTGCTCCTGCTTTACGGCTTCGGCACCATCATCGGCCCCACGCTCGGCGGCCCCGTGATGTCGGCGCTCGGCCCCTATGCGCTGTTTACCGTCACCGCGCTCGCGCATGTGCTGATCACCGCCTATGCCATCATCCGCAGCCGCAAGCGCGCGCCTGTGCCCGCCAGCGACCGCGATACCTTCACCAGCATCACCACCGGCCCGCTGACCACGCCGGAAAGCCTGTCGCTCAGTCCGCGCGCCGCACCCCTGCCGGAAGGTGATTCTCCCGAAGAGCAATATCCAGGAGCCGCGATATGACCGGATTCGACGAGGAAAGACCGAAAAAACCCGTATCCCATGACATCGGCTGCGACATTTCAATGCTCTCGGCCGACGAGCTGACGGCGCGGATCGCCCTTCTGGAAGCGGAAATCGATCGCCTGAAAACCGGGCGCGCCGCCAAGGCCGCCGGGCGGCTGGCCGCCGAAAGCCTGTTCAAAAAATAGATCAAAAAAATCGTCCTGCCCTTATTGACACAAGAAGAACGGGATTTTTTACTTTGGAAATACGGATATTTACTAAATATTAAGCTTCATCGTTCATGAATGGGGCTACCCGGTCCTGCCGGGCTCAGACAGTTTCACCGCTTGGCGAATTGGTCTGATTTCTCCCTGTTTTACCTTGAGAGCCGCCCTTTCGCGGCTCTTTTTTTTGCGCTTCACGAAGCTGTGAAAGTTGTGGGAATTAACCTTTGATTAAGAAACAACTTGCGCTTTTTCTTTAAAGATACCATTTTATGAGGTGAAAAGCGCAAGCGGCGAAACCATTTGGCCGCTTACGGCATTAGTTGACCGACGTGATGCGTTGAACAGGGAATACGATAATGTCAGAGCTTGGATTGAACACGATCAGCTTTGCCGGGCGCGTGGCGTCCTCAGCACAGTTCAAGGCATTGTATGCCGAAGGAATGGCGCTGGTGGAGGAAACCGCAAGCTATCTCGACGGCCAGGGCCGCGCCGCCTCCAAGGTGCTGCCGCGCATGGCCTCGGTGCTCTATGCGGCTGAATCCATGCGCCTGACCACGCGGCTGATGCAGATGGCATCCTGGCTCTTGCTGCAACGCGCCGTCAACAATGGCGAGATGACCCGCGAGCAGGTGATTTCCGAAAAGAGCAAGGTGCGCCTCGACAGCTTCAACGTCGACCGCAACGCGCCGGGCTGGAACGACCTGCCGGAATCCTTCCGCGATCTCGTGGAACGCTCGCTGCGCCTGCAAAACCGCGTCGCCCTGCTGGACCGTGAAATCTACCGTCCGTCCGACGACGGCGCCAGCCACGACAACCAGAACAGCGTTCAGGCCCAGATCGACCTGTTGCAGACCGCCTTCGGCAGCAACTGACCGTCCGCATCCCCTTCTGTTCAGCACCTCCTCAGCGCTCCGGTTCCCGCCGGAGCGTTTTTCTGTATCCGGCTTCCGCCAGCATGCGGACGCAAAAAAGCCCGGACGAAGCCGGGCCTTTTAAAATTCCTTCGATGTCCGCAAGCGGATTAGAGGCCAAGGCCGCCGAAACGCTTGTTGAACTTGGAAACGCGGCCGCCGCGGTCCATGAGCTGCTGGTTGCCGCCCGTCCAGGCCGGGTGCGACTTGGAATCGATTTCGAGATTCATGACAGCGCCTTCCGAGCCCCAGGTGGAGCGGGTTTCGTATTCGGTGCCGTCGGTCATGACTACCTTGATGACGTGGTAGTCGGGATGGATGTCAGCCTTCATGTCAATCTTCCTGAGATGGCAGGGTCCATTTGTCGCAATCCATTGCGGCAACCGAACCGATTGAATAAACAAAGCCGCAGTCCGCAGGGCCACGGCTTCCCAATTCGATGCCGTGCCTATACATGAAGGCCGCAAGGATAACAAGTGCCCCGCGCGCCAAAGCTCCGGCGCGCAGGGGAAGATTGGAGGCATGGTGGCAGAGATCGATCGAACGGATAAACGGAAGCGCCGCTCCGTGGCGCCTCTGGCGAGGCTGCTGCCCTATCTGACGCGGTATCGCGGCCTTGTCGCGGGCGCGCTGGTGTTCCTGACGCTGGCCGCCGCCGCGACGCTGGCGCTGCCGCTGGCCATCCGCCGCATGGTCGATCACGGCTTCAACCAGACCGACCCCAGCTTCATCAACAGCTATTTCGGCATGCTGATCGCCATGGCCGTGGTTCTCGCGCTGGCCAGCGCCATGCGCTATTACTATGTCATTACGCTCGGCGAGCGCATCGTCGCCGATCTGCGCCGCGACGTCTTCGATCACGTCACGCATCTGTCGCCCGCCTTCTACGACGTCAACCAGTCCGGCGAGATCGTCTCGCGCCTGACGGCCGATACGACGCAGATCAAGTCCGCCGTCGGCGCCACCGCGTCCACGGCGCTGCGCAACCTGATCCTGTGTCTTGGCGCCATGGGCATGATGATCTTCACCAGCCCGAAACTGTCGAGCCTGGCGCTGGGCGCCATTCCGCTGATCGTCTTTCCGCTGGTCGGCTTCGGCCGCTCGGTGCGCTCGCGCTCGCGCGCCGCGCAGGACACGCTGGCGGACGCCTCCGCCTATGCGAGCGAATCGATTGCCGCGGCCCGCACCGTGCAGGCCTTCAACGGCGAACAGACCGCCGTGGCCCGCTATGGCGGCGCCGTGGAAAACGCCTATGAGGCGGCCCGCGCCGCCATCAAGTCGCGCGCGCTGCTGACCGGCATCGCCATTGCCCTGATCTTTTCCAGCGTCGTCGGCGTGCTGTGGTTCGGCGCGCAAAGCGTGCTGGCGGGCACGATGACGGCGGGCACGCTCGGCCAGTTCCTGCTCTATTCGGTAATTGCCGCAAGCTCGCTCGGCGCGCTTTCGGAAGTCTGGGGGGAAATGTCGCAGGCCGCGGGCGCCACCGAGCGCCTGACCGAGCTTCTCACCGAAGTTCCCGCCATCCGCGCCCCGCAAAAGCCCGCCGCCCTGCCGCAGCCCGCCGAAGGCGCGGTGCGCTTTTCCGCCGTGCATTTCGCTTATCCCTCGCGGCCGGGCAAGGAAATGCTGGCGGGCGTCGATTTCAGCGTCCGCCCCGGTGAGACCGTCGCCATCGTCGGCCCATCGGGCGCTGGCAAGAGCACGATTCTCTCGCTGATCCTGCGCTTCTACGACACCACCTCGGGCATGGTTGCCGTCGACGGCATCGATGTGCGCGCAGCCGATCCGCATGCGCTGCGCCAGCGCATCGCCATCGTGCCGCAGGATGTGACGGTATTCGCGGGCAGCATTCACGACAACATCGCCTTCGGCCTGCCGGACGCCTCGCGGCAGGCCGTGGAAGCCGCCGCCATCGCCGCGCAGGCCGACGATTTCATTCGCCGCCTCGAATACGGCTACGATACGCCGGTCGGCGAGCGCGGCGTGACGCTTTCCGGCGGCCAGCGCCAACGCATCGCCATTGCCCGCGCCATCCTGAAAAACGCGCCGCTGCTGCTCCTGGACGAAGCCACCTCGGCGCTCGACGCCGAAAGCGAAACGCTGGTGCAGAAGGCGCTGGACGGATTGATGGAAAACCGCACCACCATCGTCATCGCCCACCGCCTCGCGACGGTGCTGAAGGCCGACCGCATTCTGGTGATGGACAACGGCCGTATCGTCGAGGAAGGCACGCATCAGAGCCTGATCGAACGCGACGGCCTGTATGCCCGCCTCGCCCGCCTGCAATTCGACGCGGCGGCGTAAGCGGCCAACCCTCTCTGCCTGCCGGCATCTCCCCCACAAGGGGGGAGAAAGTCAAAGGCTTGCTTTTCCTTCGATTGTTGGATGCTGAAGGGACGGCAACCTCAAGTCCCTCCCCCTTGTGGGGAGGGATTTAGGGAGGGGCCTTCACCCCTCCTCTACCGCTCCGTCAGCTTCAACTCGATACGACGGTTGGCGTTGCGCGCCTCGGGGCTGTCGCCTTCGGCGATCGGCTGGAACTCGCCGAAACCGGCGGCAACCAGCCGGTTGGCGGGAACGCCCTTCGAGATCAGGAACTTGACTACCGATGTCGCGCGCGCCGAGGAAAGCTCCCAGTTGTCGGCATAGCGGCCGGTTCCGGAGAGCGGCACATTGTCGGTGTGGCCGTCGACGCGCAGCACCCAGTTGATTTCGGAAGGAATTTCGCGGGCGAGATCGAGAAGCGCGCTGGCGAGCTTGGCCATTTCCTCCTGCCCCGCCGGGTTCAACTCGCTGCCGCCGGAGGGAAACAGCACTTCCGACTGGAAAACGAAGCGGTCGCCGACGATGCGGATATTCTCGCGGTCCGACAGGATTTCACGCAGGCGCCCGAAGAAATCCGAGCGGTAGCGGTTCAGTTCCTGCACGCGCTGCGCCAGCGCCACGTTCAGCCTACGGCCGAGATCGGCGATCTTGGCCTGCGATGTCGCATCCTTGGCTTCCGATGCCTGCAAGGCCTGCTCGATGGCGGCGATCTGGCTGCGCAGCGCCGCGATCTGCTGGTTGAGCAGTTCCACCTGGCTCAGCGCCCGGCTGCTCACCTGCTTTTCGGCGTCGAGCTGGCCGGTGAGATCGCCGACGCGCTGGTTGGCGGCCTCGGCATTGCCCGCGCCCGAATCGAGAAGCTGTTGCAGGCGCGAGCGTTCGGTTTCGGAGCTTGCCAGCGTCGATTGCAGGTTGGCGATGGTGTCTTCCAGATCCTGCTTGCTGCCCTTTTCCAAGGCCAGCAATTGCGTCAGCTCGTTAATCTGCGAATTGAGGCGGCTCAGCACCTCGTCCTTGCCGGTAATTTCGCGGCTGAGGATGAACTGCGCCAGCACGAAAACCGTGAGCAGGAACATTATGGCGAGCAGCAGCGTCGACAGCGCATCGACGAAGCCCGGCCAGTAATCCACCCGCCGGTCGCGGCGGCTGTTTTTCGCCAGCGCCATGGATCAGTGGCTCCCGTGGCCGGTTCGATCGGAAGGCCGGTCGGACAGGCGCTCGGAAAGCCGGTCGAGCGTCTTGCGCATCGCCTTGGCTTCCTCCTGCTGCGCCTCGATCCAGTCGCGCAGCATCTGCTGCTCGTTGCGCATGTTACGCACCAGCCCCTGAATGCCTTCGGCAAGGCTTGCCATCGCCTGCACGCTGCGCTGGCTGCCGTCGCCCTCCTCGGCGATGCGCACGAGCTGCGCCGTCAGCGCCCGCAATTCGTCGGAGGAGCCGCTGGCGGCAACAGCGCCTGCCACGGGCTGAAGGTCGGAGGTCACGTCGGTCACCGAGGACAGCCAGTTTTCCAGCTCCATATAGAATCGGTTCTGGGCGCGCCCGGCCTGAAGATCGAGGAAGCCGAGAATCAGCGAGCCGGACAGGCCGAGCAGCGACGACGAAAACGCCGTGCCCATGCCCGACAGCGGGGCCGACAACCCGTCCTTGAGCGTCTGGAGAATATTGGTCGATTCGCCCGTCGCGCCCGGATCGAGCGACTGGATGACGCTGTTGATCGAGCCGATGGTGCCGAGCAGGCCCCAGAAGGTGCCGAGCAGGCCGAGGAAGACCAAGAGCCCGATAAGATAGCGCGAGGTGTCGCGGCTTTCATCGAGGCGGGTGGCGATGGAATCGAGAATGGAGCGCAACGCCGTCGCCGACAGCGCCAGCGAGCGGTGATTGCCGATCAGCGAGCGCATCGGCGCAAGCAGGCGCGGATCGCGCCCGACCCGTTCGGCGCTGCCCGCGGCGCGGAAGGAATTGAACCAGCGCACTTCGGGTCTCAGCGCCAGCACATGATTGAACACCAGGATGACGCCGACCAGCAGCACGCCGAGAATCAGGCTGTTGAGGCCGGGATTGGTGACGAAGGCCGCATGCGCCTGCCGGTAGAGGATCGCGGCGATGAAACCGACGATGATGAGGAAGATCAGCATCGTCCAGAAAAACGGCATGGGGCTGGAAAGCTTGCCGCCATAGCCGAAATCGCGCGCCTCGCCTTCGATCTCGTCCCCGTTATCGTCCACGCCGCCGGGATTCATATGTGCCATTCCGATTCACTGCCCCTGGAAATCTTGCCTGCGGACAGTAGTGGAGAATTTCAGCAAAATGAAGGGACTGGCGGCGAGGAAAGCGGCATTGCCAGAACGGGCCTGCCGTCAGGACGGCCGAAGCCGCCCTGAAAACGCGGCGATGCCTACTTCACCGGCACCGGGCGCTTGACGACGTCCATCAGCGCCTTGTGGATATGTTCATTGCCCGCGACGACGGAGCCGGTGTCGAGCGAGGAATTGCCGCCGTCGAGATCGGTCGCGAAACCGCCCGCCTCGCGAATCAGCAGCATGCCCGCCGCGATATCCCAGGCTTCCAGGCCGTTTTCCCAGAAACCGTCGAAGCGGCCGCTTGCCACATAGGCAAGATCGAGCGCGGCGCTGCCGAGACGGCGGATGCCCGCGACCTCGCCCATCACATGCCGAAGCTCGATCAGGAAATTGCCGTGGTTGCGGCGGCCGAGATGCGGCACGCCGCAGCCGATGACGGAATCCGACAGCGCCCGGCGCGAGGCGACGCGCAGGCGGCGGTCGTTGAGGAAGGCGCCGCCGCCCTTCTCGGTGGTGTAAAGCTCATCGGTCGCCGGGTTGAAGACGACGCCCGCGACGATCTCGCCGCTGCGCTCCAGCGCGATGGAAACAGCAAACAGCGGAATACCGTGCAGGAAGTTGGTGGTGCCGTCGAGCGGATCGACGATCCAGCGATGCGAGCCGTCGCTGCCCTTGATCTCGTCGCCCTCTTCGCCGAGGAAGCCATAGGTCGGACGCGCCTTCAGCAGTTCCTCGCGCGCGATCTTCTCGGCCTTGCGGTCGGCCTGCGAAACGAAATCCGCCGGTCCCTTCACCGAAACCTGAAGGTTCTGCACCTCGCCGAAATCGCGGGTCAGCGATTTTCCGGCCTTGAGGGCGGCCTGAACCATGACGTTGAGAAGAGCGGAGCGAGCCATGCGGGGATTCCCTGAATTGAAGCATTCGCCATGGCGCGGTCCGCTGCCCGGCGAGAATAAGCGTTCGTCGTTTTCTGAAATGAGTAGCGGCCTCAAGACCACAAAACCGGCGGGAATTCAAGGGCGGCGCGTCACATGACAGCTTCGCGCCTCATGCAGAGCCGCCGATTCCATGCTCCTCGCGCGCCATCAGGCATTCGGGATCGCCCGGCATGCAGGCGCGGCAGACATCCGGGCGCACGGCATAGATGGTGCAGGCGACGTGCTTGCCAATCTCGCCGGAGAGCGCCAGACAGCGCTGCCCCTCGCAGCGCATGCCGCTCAGATCCGCCGAAACCAGCATTTCCGGGATTTTCGCCAGTTGCTCGTCGTCCTCAAGCGTGAAGCGCGGCCAATCCGCCGAATAGGAGCAGCAGGCCCCGCAGGACTGGCAGTCGAAAGCCGTTTCGGGCTGCATGGGTCAGGACCGCCGGAACTTGTTGGCGGCGTCGATCGCCTTTTTCTGCTGTTCCTCGGTCAGCCCCAGATAGAAATCCTCCAGAGCCGGATCGGCCAGCCCGGCGCGGCGCGACAGCACATACCATTTGCCCGCCTCGATCGAATCCCCCGCCGTGCCGATGCCGTTGATATAAAGATGCGCCAGCTTGTTCTGGGCGGCGACATTGCCGCGCCGGGCCGCGACGTTCAGCCAGTTGAAGCCCGCCTTGTAATCGCGGTCGCCGCCGATGCCGTTGATCAGCCAGACGCCCATATCGAGCTGCGCGGTGTCGAAACCGGCCCGCGCCGCGCGCACCAGCCATTCGCGGGCGCGCTTGCGCTTGGCCTCCTCCAGCGTCGGCAGGGTCATGTAAAGCTGGGCGACCGCATATTGCGCATCGGCGATGCCCTGCTCGGCCGCCTTCTCGTAATAGGGAAGCGCAAGCTCCAGCCCCTTTTCGCCGGGGTGATCGGCCACCAGCACCTGCGCATGGTTGAACTGCGCCGAGGGATTGCCCGCGTCGGCGGCCTTTTTCATCAGCGCATCGGCCTGCTTGCGGTCGCGCTGCACGCCGCGGCCTTCCATCAAAAGCAGCGCGTAGCGGAACATGCCGTTGGGATCGCCGTTCTGCGCCGCCTGCCCGTACCAGAAGGCGGCGGATTTCGGATCGCGCTTGACGCCGAGCCCCTGCGACTGGATTTCGCCAAGCAGCGTCTGCGCCGCCGGATCGCCAAGCTGGGCGCGCGGCAGCGCCTTTTCCATGGCCGTGATATAGTAACCGCGCTGGAAGGCCCCGTAGGCCTCGTCCACCTTGCCCTTGTATTCCGGCTCCGGCGGCAGATCGGGAAGCTCCGCGCCCATGCGCTCGAACACCGAGAGACCGCCCGGCTGCGCGCCGTCCTTGCCCGCCTCCGGCGCGCCGGGACGGCCGCCTTTCTTCAGGGGCTGCGCATCGGTATCCACCGGCCGCGTCACCACGGTATCGGCGGTCTGCGCATGAAGGGCGGGCGCGGCAAGGGCGGCGGCAAGCGCGGCTCCGAGTGCGGTGAACAGGCGGCGGGGCGAAGCAAGGATCATGGGCTGCTTCAAGCGTCAAACCGTGGCGCTTTTTCGTCAAGCGCGGCATTCACTTCCGCAACGACGCGCGCGGCGGCGGCGGGATCGGCGAAAACCGCCAGACGCAGCGCCACGAACTCCGCGCCGGTCGCGGCTACCGCCACGGCGGAAGCCGGATCGGACCCGCCCATGACGATGCAGGGAATTTCGATCATCGACGCCCACCATTCGGCGAGATCGAGATTCTTCGGATGCGCTTCCGGCTTGATGTCGCCATCCAGCTTGCCGAAGAAGATATAGTCGGGGCGCACCTCGCCGATTTCCAGCGCCGCATGGCGATCCGCCGCCTTGCCGCCGCCGACGATCAGCTTCGGCGCGTGGTGGTCGATGGCGTCGGACAGTTCCTGCGCCGAACCGGTCACATGCAACCCGTCGGCCCTGGCGCGGCCCGCCACCCGGCTGTCGCCCGCGATCAGCGCCGCGACGCCCATTTCCTGAACCACCGGCACGATGCGCTCGGCATGCTTCTGGAAGCTGGCGTCGTCCAGCCCGTATTGCGGCAGGATCACCGAGGCGACATCGCCGCCGCGCAGCGCATCGGCCACGATGCGGGCGCGCTCATCGGGATCGGCGATCTCGGGAACGATCAGGACCAGACGGCAGCGATCTTCGGGTGCGCTCATGTTTCAACATCCATTTCCATGCGGCCCGGCCGCATTCAGCATTGATTGCTCTTCCGATAGACCGGAGCGGCGGCGCAATCAACAGCAACCGCGATCCGCCAGAGACGCGCCGGTCAGAGATGGGAAAGAATATTGACCAGCCGCCCGAAGGGATCGCGCACGAAAAAGCGCTTCACGCCCCATGGCTCCTCCGCCGGGCCGTATTCGAAGGCGATGCCCGCCTTTTCCATGCGCTCGCGCACGGCGTCGAGATCGTCCACCTCGATGGACAGCGCCGGAACCGGCGCGCCCGATCCGCCTTCCGTCGCAAAGCCGAGTTGCGGCGACGACTGGCCCTCGCCCGCCAGCAGCAGGAACCAGCCGTGATCCATCACTGCCTGCATGCCGAGACATTCGCCGTAAAACCGCCGCGCCGCCTCGAAATCGCCGCTGCCGATATTGGCCACGATGCGTTTGACCGCCATCTTCGCGCCTCCCTTGCAAAACACGATTGCACGCGCTGCGAGTTTAGCCTAGCTTCGGCACATGTCCAGCCACGACCCTTTCGCCGCCATCGCCGATCCGCACCGCCGCCATCTTCTCGAAGAGTTGCGGCGCGCGCCGAAAACGGTGACCGACCTCGCCAACGGCCTGCCGATCAGCCGCCCGGCGGTCTCCCAGCATCTCAAGGCGTTGCTCGACTGCAATCTGGTGACGGTGTCCTCGGAAGGCACCAAGCGCATCTATTCGGTGAACCGCCCCGGCTTCGACCGCCTCAATCTCTGGCTCGACCAGTTCTGGTCGTAACCTTACGTCTTTCCCGCCATTTCTACCGCAACCACGCAGCCCTTTCATGCGAAACGGCCAGACCCGCTGTTGCGCTGGGCCTGGCCGTCATGGTTCGAAACAAAAAAGGGAAGAAGGCGATTGGATTAGTGGGTTGAGCCTCTGAGGCGCTCGATTTCATCCTTCAGTCGCAGCTTACGGCGCTTCAGATCGGCAATCTGGCTGTCGTCGATGGACGGCGAAGTCATGGCATGGTGCAGTTGCTCCTCCAGTGCACCATGTTTCTTCTGAAGCGATTCAAGATGAGCCTGAATGGTCATTTGTCACATCCTTCCTTTTTATTCTCCGGCCCCCGATGGCACCGGAGTTGCAACAGGATTGTGACATGAAGTTCCGCGATTGTCGAAGGCGAAATGAAGACCCTTGCGCGGCAAATTCGTGAAGAGGGATAACTTCCCGTTACCGGTATTTGATGATAGGAGCTTGCGAAACACGGCGGCAAATCGGACAGTGGCTCCGGTGGCCGGAGGCGGCAGGAAAGTGGGGACTTTTTGCATGGCGGATCAGGAACAGGCGGACATCAGGCTGATGGTGGCGCGGCTTCGCCAGGAGCATGAGGATTACGACGCGGCGATCAACGCCATGATCGCAACCGGCTGCGATGCGCTGCGCGTCCAGCGCATGAAGAAGAAGAAGCTCTCCATCAAGGACAAGCTCAGCAAGCTCGAAGACCAGATCATCCCCGATATCATCGCCTGAATTCCGGAGGGCCGATCGTGACAGCAGCAGATACTCCGCCGGTCGCCATCATCATGGGCAGCCAGTCCGACTGGGAAACGATGAAGAACGCCGCCGACACGCTGGAAGCGCTCGACATCCTCTATGAAGCCCGCATCATTTCCGCCCACCGCACGCCGGAGCGCCTCTACAGTTTCGCCAAGGGCGCGCGGGAAGAAGGCTTCAAGATCATCATCGCCGGCGCGGGGGGCGCTGCCCACCTTCCCGGCATGGCCGCCGCCATGACGCCGCTGCCGGTGTTCGGCGTGCCGGTGCAATCACGCGCCCTGTCCGGTCAGGACAGCCTCCTGTCCATCGTGCAGATGCCCGCCGGCATTCCCGTGGGAACGCTGGCGATCGGCAAGGCGGGCGCGGTCAATGCCGCGCTGCTGTCCGCCGCCGTCCTGGCGCTGGAAGACCCCGACCTTGCCCGCCGTCTCGACGACTGGCGCGAACGGCAGACGGCCTCCGTCGCCGAATATCCCATGGACGAAGTTTAATGACTGCAAAGACGATCGGAATCATCGGCGGCGGCCAGCTTGGCCGCATGCTGGCCATGGCGGCGGCGCGCCTCAATCTCCGCACGGTGATTCTGGAGCCGCAGGCCGATTGCCCCGCCGCCCAGCTCGCCAACCGCCAGATCACCGCCGCCTATGACGATCCGGCTGCCCTCGATGAATTGGCCGCCGCCTGCGATGTGGTGACCTACGAATTCGAAAACGTGCCGGTCGCCGCCGCCGAGAGGCTTGCGCAAAATGTCCCGGTCCATCCCCCGGCCCGCGCGCTGGACGTGGCGCAGGACCGGCTGACGGAAAAGCGCTTCATCAACGAGTGCGGCATTCCGACCGCCCGCTTCCACGCCGTCGATTCGCAGGACGATCTCGAACGGGCGCTGGCCGATTTCGGCGGTCAGGGCGTGCTGAAAACCCGCCGCCTCGGCTATGACGGCAAGGGCCAGAGGGTGTTCCGCTCCGCCGCCGATTCGCCGGAAGGCGCCTATGCCGCGCTCGGCTCCGTGCCGCTCATTCTCGAAAGCTTCGTCGCCTTCGAACGGGAATTGTCCGTGATCGCCGCGCGCGCCGCCGATGGCCGGGTGCTGGCCTTCGATCCGGCTGAAAACGTTCACCGCAACGGCATCCTGCACACCTCAACCGTTCCCGCCCGCGTTTCCGAATCGACCGCCGGGGCTGCGCGTGAAGCCGCCGACGCCATCCTGACGAAGCTGGACTATGTCGGCGTCATCGGCATCGAGTTCTTCGTTCTCGCCGATGGCTCGCTGATCGCCAATGAAATGGCCCCGCGGGTGCACAATTCCGGCCACTGGACGGAAGCCGCCTGCATCGTCTCGCAATTCGAGCAGCATATCCGCGCCGTGGCGGGCCTGCCGCTGGGCAATCCCCGCCGCCATTCCGATTGCCTGATGCGAAACCTCATCGGCGACGATATCGGCGCCCTTGGCGAGTGGCTGCAAAAGGACGATACGCTCGTGCATCTCTACGGCAAGACCGAGGCCCGCCCCGGCCGCAAGATGGGACATGTGACGACGATTTCGCCGCGCAGCTAAAGCATTTCCAGGAAAAGCGGAGACCGGTTTTCCGTCCGGAAATGCGGCAGGTAAAGAGGTGGAGAACCGGCATTTGCGGCGAATTTTGCCGGGATGCGGTTGACAGAGGGGCAAGGGCGGGTTATCTGCTCGCCCACCTGATCAGTACGCTACCAGCGTATTTATGAATGACATTGCGGGCGAATGTGAATTCCCCCTAGCCAACTGCGGACCAGAGAAATGAAGATCAAGAATTCGCTCAAGTCGCTCAAGGCTCGCCATCGCGAGAACCGTCTGGTTCGCCGCAAGGGCCGGGTGTACATCATCAACAAGCAGAACCCGCGCTTCAAGGCCCGTCAGGGCTGATATCGCGGCTGCAACCTGCGCCGTTCCCTTTCGAGCGGTGCCGGATAAAAGACAGGCAGGCCATGGTTTGCCATGTTGCGCACAGCAAGATTGACTTTGATCTTCTGAAATGGCGGGTTATCATACCCGCCATGTGCATTTTCAGACCCATGAAATTCCTGGCCCTGATGCTTGCGGCACTGCTGCCCCTGCCAGCGCTCGCGCAGGAACAGAAGCCGGACGTGATCGTCGAGCAGCCTGCCAACGAGACCACGAAATCCGAGCGGCTGGACACGCTTTTCAGCGAATTGAAGCGCCAGCGCGATCCCCAGCTTGCCGAAGCCACCGCCAACCGCATCCGCGCCGAATGGAGCCAGTCCGGCAGCGCCACCGTCGACCTGCTGATGCGCTGGGCCGAAAAGGCGATCGCGGAAAAGCGCAACCCGGCGGCGCTGGATTTTCTGGCGCGGGCCATCGCCCTGAAACCCGATTACCCCGAAAGCTGGAACCGCCGCGCCACGCTGCATTACATCAGCGGCGACACGCGCAAGGCCATGGCCGATATCGGCAGGGTTCTCGAGCTTGAACCGCGCCATTTCGGCGCGCTGGCGGGCATGGCGGCGATTCTCACCGATGCCGGGCGCGACACGCTCGCCCTGAAAGCCTGGGAGCGCTTCCTGACCATCTATCCCGCCGACCGCAACGCGCAGGAACAGGCCAATACGCTCGCCGAAAAACTGGCGGGCAGCCGCACCTGAAACCGGCTTGCGCATAGGGAAGGACAGCAGCCTCCGGCAAGCTTGAAAGCCTAGCCTCCGCGCAACCGGAGGCCCAGATGACCGCGATTTCCCCTACCCTCGTCCAGCCGCGTCTTGATGCCCTGTCCGCGCGGGCGGAGGCTCTTGCCGCGCTGAAAGACGATCTGGCATCGCAACCCGGCAGTGCCACAGCAAGCGCCAGGGAGCGGCTGCAACGCATCAAGGATCAACTGGAATTTCTGAAGCGCTGGGGCTTTCCGCCGGAAATCACACTCCAGCAGGCGGCCCAGCTTGCGCGGGAACTCAGTTCCGCCGCCCGCGCCTTTGCCGAAAACGCGGGCCTGCAAACCGCAGCCCCCGTCACCGCTCACACCGCCCCCATAGGTTATGGAGAAGCGCTGCAAGACGAAGCCGATACGACACCCCTCTCCGCCGCGGACCGCTCCACGGCGGAAGATTTCCTCAGCACCGCCCGCCAGATCAAGCTGCTGATGGAACAGGCGCGCCGGAAAACGCAGCAGGAAAAGGCGGAGAACGCAAGGCAGGCCGCCAGCGACACCACCGGGCTGGACAACAGCGTCGCCAGCCTGCAACAACTGCTCGATATCGCCCCGGCCGCGTCCTTCAGCGGCCTTGCGGCGATCCTGCCATCCCTGTGACATGAAAAAGCCCCTGCCCGGCAAGGGCAAGGGCTTTGAAAACAGCGATGAAACGCGGCTCAGATGCCCGTCAGCCCGTCCGGGCCGATATAGGCGATGCGCAGCATGTTCGTCGCGCCCGGCGTTCCCAGCGGCACACCGGCGGAAATGATGACGCGGTCGCCCGGCTTACCGAAGCCTTCGGAGGCGACGATGCGGCAGGCGCGGTTGACCATATCGTCGAGATCGGTCGCATCCTCGGTGACGACGCAATGCAGGCCCCAGACCACCGACAGGCGCCGCGCGGTCCTGAGAATCGGCGACAGCGCCAGAACCGGCACCTGCGGACGCTCGCGCGCGGCGCGCAGGCCGGTCGTGCCCGAGGAGGTGTAACAGACGATGGCCGACGCCCGCAGCGTTTCGGCGATCTGGCGGCCCGCCAGCGAGATGGTATCGGCGCCCGTCGCTTCCGGCTGGGCGCGCTGGGCATAGATGATGCCGGAATAATGGATATCCTGCTCCACCGTGCTGGCGATGGAAGCCATCATCGACACAGCCTCGACCGGATAGGAGCCGGACGCCGATTCGGCCGACAGCATGATGGCGTCGGCGCCTTCGAAGACGGCGATGGAAACGTCGGAAACCTCGGCGCGGGTCGGCACTGGCGCCGAGATCATCGATTCCAGCATCTGCGTGGCGACGACGACGGGCTTGCCAGCGCGGCGGCAGGAGCGGATGAGTTGCTTCTGGATGCCGGGAACCGCTTCCAGCGGCATTTCGACGCCGAGATCGCCACGCGCCACCATCAGCGCATCGGACAATTCGATGATCTCGTCGATGCGCTCCAGCGCCTGCGGCTTTTCGATCTTCGACATCAGACCAAGACGGCCACGGGTGATCTTGCGCACTTCGGCGAGATCGTCCGGGCGCTGCACGAAGGACAGCGCCACCCAGTCGAGATCGCCGACTTCGAGGATGGCGTCGAGGTCGGCGCGGTCCTTGTCGGTCAGCGCGCCGACGCCAAGCAGCGTATCCGGCAGGCTGACGCCCTTGCGGTCGGAAATGCGCGTGCCCGCGACCACGGTGCAGACGATGCGCCTGCC
>JBDHTA010000026.1:0-31694 GCA_039808465.1 Rhizobiaceae bacterium
CCGCCCGTCTCCCTCATGCTCCGGCCTGCGGGCGCGCACGAGGCAGGCCTGCGAGCGCAGGATGACGCCATCAGAGAGGATTTTCAAATGGTTGGCCCTGAGCGTCGAGCCGGTGGAGGTGATATCGACGATGATATCCGCCTGCCCGGCCGCGGGCGCGCCCTCGGTGGCGCCGAGGCTTTCGACGATGCGGTAAAGCTGGATGCCGTGGCTGCCGGAAAAATGCTGCTGGGTCAGCCGCCAGTATTTGGTGGCGATGGTCAGGCGGCGGCCGTGGCGGGTGCGGAAATCGGCGGCGACATCGCCGAGATCGGCCATGCTGTCGACATCCAGCCAGATTTCCGGCACGGCGACCACCACATCGGCATGGCCGAAGCCGAGGCGGGCGCAGAATTCGACGCGGGAATCGACATCGGCCATCTGCTCGCGCATCAGGTCTTCGCCGGTAATGCCGAAATCGACGCTGCCATTGCCGAGTTCCCGGGAGATTTCCGAAGCCGAGAGGAAGGCGATTTCCACATCGTCAAGGCCCTCGACGCGGCCGCGATAGGAGCGCTCGTTGCCGACGGCGGCGATCTTCATCCCGGCGCGCTCGAAGATGGCGGCGGAATCCTCCTTCATGCGGCCCTTGGAGGGGATGGCGATGGTGATGGTCATGCGCGGCCCCTTTCCGCCTCGATGCGATCCAGCCACAGGGCAAAGCCCACCGCCGGAATGTGTTCGGCAGCGCCCAGCAGCGTCAGCAGCCGGTCGAACCGGCCGCCGCCCGCCAGAACCGCCTGATGGCCCTCCACCGCCACCTCGAAGACAAGGCCGGTGTAATAATCGAGCGGACGGCCGAAGGCGGCGCGGTAGGAAATCGCGGCGATATCGACGCCTGCCGCCGCCAGCGCCGAAAGCCGCGCATCGAAGGCGGCAACGGCCGGGCCGAGATCGAGACCGGCGGCATCGGCAAAACCGGCAAGCGCTGCGGGCGCATCCGCGAGCGGCAACTCCAGCGACAGGAATTCCCGCAGCAGCAGCAGGGCCGCGCCATCCAGTTTCGTCTGCGCTAAGGCCAGCTTGTCGCGCAGGCGCGCGGCGATTTCGGCTGGCGCCCGGCTGGCATTGGTGGAATAGCCGGTCGCCTGCATGGTTTCATCGATATGGGCGATGAGGGCGGCATCGTCGCCGCGCTCAAGCAGCTCCGCCGCCGTTTCGTCCAGCCCGGTCACGGCTTGCGGGCTGGCGAGTTTGTGCAGCCATTGCTCGATGCGGTCGGGATTGCCGAAGGCGTGGATCAGCCGCTTCTGCCAGCCGAGCGGCAGGCCGAGCGCCTTCACCACCGCCTCGAACACGGCCTGATCACCCAGCGTCGCCTTGAGCGTCTTGCCGGGCAGCAGGAACCGCAGAATATCCAGCGCATCGCCGATGGCGCGCGCGTCGGCCTGCGCCGTCCGGCCGTCGCCGAGATCCTCGATGCCCGCCTGATAGAATTCG
The DNA here is from genome assembly GCA_039808465.1 of Rhizobiaceae bacterium. Taxonomy (GTDB): domain Bacteria; phylum Pseudomonadota; class Alphaproteobacteria; order Rhizobiales; family Rhizobiaceae; genus Metarhizobium. Next base: position 1,480 of record JBDHTA010000026.1, read on the forward strand.
TTCGGGCCGTCCCGGCGCTGGCGGAAGACTTCGCCGAGATAGGCATAGCGCTTCGGCGTGCCGGTGGCGGTTTCGATATGGCGCAGGCAGACGGGAATGGTGAATTCCGGCCTGAGGCACAGGCTCGTCCCGGTTTCGCTTTCCGTCAGGAAGATGCGGCGGCGCAGATCCTCGCCCGCCATGTCGAGAAAGGGCTCGGCGGGCTGGATAACCGGCGTATCGACGCGGCTGGTGTTGCGCGCCGAGAAATCGGCGAGCAGCGCGGCCGTGAAATCCGGCAGGTTGATCAGCGCCATGATCTAGTTCGCCCTGCGCCGGTCTTCGGCCTGCGCTTCCAGAATCTCGCGCACCTTGGCGACGAGATCGGCTTCGGGCACAACTTCCTGCGCCACCCGCGCCTCGCGCCATGCGGCATTGTCCTCGATCTCGCCCGAGAGGCGCTTGCCCTCGATCAGATCCTTGATCTGCACCATGCCTTGCGCCCGCTCGTCGCCGCCCTGGATGATGGCGATGGGGCAATCGCGGCGGTCGGCATATTTGAGCTGGTTGCCGAACTTCTTCCAGTTGCCCTGATACATTTCGGCGCGGATGCCCGCGGCGCGCAAATCCTGGGTGAAGCGCTGGTAGCGGCGCATGCTTTCGACATCGCCATCCATGACGGTGACGAGAACCGGAGCGACAACATCATCCTGACCGAGCTTGCCGAGGTTCTTCAGCGCCGTCATCAGGCGCGAGACGCCGATGGAAAAGCCGGTCGCAGGAACCGGCTGGCCCATGAAGCGCGACACGAGGCCATCGTAACGCCCGCCGCCGCCGACCGAACCGAACACGACCTTCTCGCCCTTCTCGTTGGTGACGTCGAACAGAAGCTCGGCCTCATAGACCGGGCCGGTGTAATATTCGAGGCCACGGACGACGGAAGGATCGATCTTGACGCGATCCGGACCATAGCCCGCGCCCGTCACCAGCGCGCCGATGGTGTTCAGTTCCTCGACGCCTTCGCCGCCCTTCGCCGTTCCCGCCACCAGCTCGGCGAGCGCGGCGGCGCTTTCCGCGTAATCCTTGATGCCGACGAAGAACAGCATCTTGCCGATCTGCTCCTCGTTCAGCCCCGCGCCCTTGGTGAAATCGCCGGATTCGTCCTTGCGGCCTTCGCCCAGCAGCAGCTTCACGCCTTCGGGGCCGAACTTGTCGAGCTTGTCGACGGCGCGCAGCACGGTAAGGCGCTGGGCGGCCTTGTCATCGCCGCCAAGGCCGATCGCTTCCAGCACGCCATCGAGCACCTTGCGGTTATTGACGCGGATGACGTAATCGCCGCGCCGGATGCCGAGCGCTTCCAGCGTATCGGCCATCATCATGCACATTTCGGCATCGGCCTGCACGCCAGCAGCACCCACCGTATCGGCGTCGAACTGCATGAACTGGCGGAAGCGGCCGGGGCCGGGCTTTTCGTTGCGGAACACGTAACCGGCGCGGTAGGTGCGATAGGGAAGCTGGATTTCCTGAAAGTTTTCCGCGACATGGCGGGCAAGCGGCGCCGTCAGGTCGTAGCGCAGGCTCATCCACTGGTCGTCATCGTCCTGGAGCGAGAAGACGCCTTCGTTGGGCCGGTCCGCATCGGGCAGGAACTTGCCGAGCGCGTCGGTATATTCGAACAGCGGCGTTTCCACGGGGTCGAAGCCGTAGCGCTCGTAGACCTCGCGGATCTTCGCCATCATTTCGTTGGCGGCGCGGATATCGCCAGCCGACCGGTCTACGAAGCCGCGCGGCAGGCGGGCCTTGAGTTTTTGCGGTTTCTTCGACTTGTCGTTCATGGGGCGCAACCGGTCTTTTCATGGGAACTGGAAGTTTGCCGGTGTCTTAGAATATGAAGACAGGGGCGGCAAGGGCGAAGGCACTCTCTCCGCCCCGCGCAAACACGATTCAGACCGGAAATACGGCCCCAGGACGAGAAAGCCATGATCCTCGAAGCGCTCAACTATGCGGCCAGCCTGCCGGTGACGGCGAAGGCGCATCGCCATGCCGTCGGGGCATCGGTCAGCCTGTGGTCGCGGGCAAGGCGGTGCGCGGCGGCATGGGCAGAGCACGAGGCGCATTGCCATGCGCAGGTGCGGGCCATGGCGGCGGGGTTGAAGCAGCGGCGCACGGCGGTCGTTCTCGGCTCCGGGCTTTTGCGCGACGTGCCGGTCGCCGAGCTTGCCCGGCAATTCGATACCGTGGTGCTGGTCGATCTCGTCCATCTCGCCTCGGTGCGGCTGTGGCTGCGCGGCAAGGGTTTTGGCAATCTGCGGCTGATCGAACGCGATCTCTCCGGCCTCGATGCCGCCCTTGCCGCAGAAACGCCCCGGCCGCTCGCCTTTCTGCGCCAGGTGCCCTATCTCGATCTGGTGATTTCGGCGAACCTGCTGTCGCAGATCGGCATCGGCGCGGAGCGGCGGACGGGAAAGGCGGCGGATGGCATCGCGGCCCGGCTGATCGCCGCCCATCTTGACGGGCTGGCGGACCTGCCCTGCGCTGCCTGCCTGCTCACGGATATTGCCTTCCGCGCCGTCGACCGCCATGGCACACTGCATCAGGAAGGCGATCTGCTGCGCGGGGTGCCCGCACCGGCAGCGCTGGCGCGCTGGGAATGGCCGGTGATCCCGCCGGGGGAGGAAAGCCGCGATTATCAGGTGATCCACACCGTCATCGCCAGCGACATGAGACAACCACAACCGGGAGCGACACCATGACCGGGCGCAACCTGACCGCCATCGGCTTCGACGCCGACGACACGCTATGGCAGAACGAGCAGTTCTACCGGCTGACGGAGCGGCATTTCGCCGAGCTTCTCTCCGATTTCGGCGAGGAAGCGGATATTTCCAGCCGCCTGCTGGACGCCGAGAAGCGCAATCTCGGCTATTACGGCTTCGGCATCAAGGGTTTTACCCTGTCGATGATCGAGACGGCCATCGAGGTGACCGAGGGCAAGGTGCCCGCCGAAACCATCGAGAAGATCCTCGGGATCGGCCGCGAGCTTCTGCGCCATCCGGTCGAGCCGCTGCCGCATGCGCATGAAACGCTGGAAGCGCTGGCCGGGCGCTATTTCCTGGTGATGATCACCAAGGGCGACCTGTTCGATCAGGAGCGCAAGCTGGCGCAATCGGGGCTCGGCGATTATTTCGACGCGGTGGAAATCGTCTCCGGCAAGAACGCCACCACCTATCGCCGCATCTTTTCCAAGCTGGCCGACGGGCCGGAGCGGGCGATGATGATCGGCAATTCGCTGAAATCCGATGTCGTTCCGGCAATCGCGGCAGGCGCCTACGGCGTCTTCGTGCCGCATGAACTGACCTGGGTGTTCGAGCATGTGGAGCCCCCCGTCGACGCGCCGCGCTTCCGCCGCATCGATCATCTCGGCGAATTGAAGGGCCTGCTCGACGGGATCGGGTGAGGCTTTCGTCTCCTTCACCCCTCTTCCCGCTTGCGTCAGCGCTATCGCGTATGCGATGCCCTGCCCCTCACCCTAACCCTCTCGCCGCAAGCGGGGAGAGGGGACTTGCCCCATGAATCGGTTTTCATTGAGGAAACCGGCCCGGCATATCCCCTTCTCCCCGCTTGCGGGGAGAAGGTCGCGGCAGCGGGATGAGGGGCCCGCCTCAGGGCCGGATATCGAAGGCGATGCTGTAGGGCGCGCCGATGCCGCGGCGCGGAGCAACCTTCGAATAATAGGGGCGCACCAGCCAGGTCGTGCTTTTGGCGATGCGGAAGGTTTTCACGTTGCCATCCTCGTCGCTGCTGTAAAAGGCGTCCTCATCGGGCTTTGCGGCATCGAAGATCACCAGATAGGTGAAGCGGCTCGCGGCCCAGAAATTCAGCCCCACCGTTTCCCCCTTCCGCACATGCAGGGAATAGACCTGGCCCTTGCCGTCGCGCGTCCAGCCCTTCAGGTTCAAGGGCTTGCCGGGCAGCACCTCGACCGGCACCAGCCGCTCGCCCTTGTAGAGAACCGGATGCGGCGGATCGGCCAGCGCCGCCCCGCAAAACGGCAGGAACGCGAAAACGGCAAGGGCGAAGGCAAACAGATGGCGCATGGCGCGATCAAACCAGCTTTTCACGGCCGCCGCAATGCATGGCGCAGGTCTTCGACCGTCTTGCGGCAGATGCAGCCGTCGAGATGATCGTTGACCATGCCCATCGCCTGCATGAAGGCATAGACGGTGGTGGGGCCGACGAAGCTCCAGCCGCGCTTCTTCAAATCCTTCGACAGCCGCACGGAGGTCGGCGACGTGGGATTGGCTGCGCTCCAGGCGCGGGTGACGCTCTCCGGCCGTTCGCCGCCATCCGGCTCGAAGCTCCAGAAATAGCGGGCGAGCGAGCCGAATTCGTCGCGCAACGCCACCGCCCGGCGGGCATTGTTGACGGTCGAGACGATCTTGCCGCGATGGCGCACGATGCCGGGATCGGCAACGCAGCGCTCGATATCGTCCCCGGTAAAGGCCGCCACCCTGTCGAAATCGAAGCCGCAGAAGGCGGCGCGGAAATTCTCGCGCTTGCGCAGGATGGTCAGCCAGGACAGGCCGGACTGGAAGCCTTCGAGGCAGATCTTCTCGAACAGCCTGATGTCGTCGGTCACCGGCCTGCCCCATTCCTCGTCATGGTAGCGGCGATAGTCTTCGAGGCCGCCATGCCAGGCGCAGCGCCCCTGCCCGTCCTCGCCGATGACGATGCCTTCGATTGCCATTTTCCGTCCCTCTTAACCGTTTGAGAGGCTGCTTTACCACTTGCTGACTCTGTTTCCAAACCCGGCGATAACCCTGACGAAAGGTTTATGGCATCCGCCGCATTTTCATGAACAGGCGTTAACCACGGACTCGGGGGTGAGGTGCGAGCATCACGGGCGAAACCCCACGGTGAAACGTCAACCCCCGAGTCCCGCCGCCATGAAGAAACCGTTCCTGCTTGCGCTTGCCCTGTCCTTCCTGTCCGCCTCGATGGCTGAGGCGAATGACAGCCGTTACGCCATCCGCCCGCCCGTCACCGTCAGCGCCGATCTTTCCGCGCCCTGGGTGATGCAGCTTTCCAACGGCCAGATGCCGCGTGTCTACGCGCCGCGCCGCGTCGTCAGCCAGCCGCAGGTCTATGAACGCCGGGTGATGCGCCGCGACGTCTTCCAGCAACAGCAGCGGCGGCAGCCGCTGGTGCAGCAGGCGGCGATGGCGCCCGCGCAGCGCCCGGTCAAGCAGATCGACCCCGCCTATCTGCCGCAGATGGTGGAGTATCAAAGCGAGCACAAGCCCGGCACCATCGTCATCGACACCAACAACCGCTTTCTCTATCTGGTGATGAGCGGCGGCAAGGCGCGGCGCTATGGCGTCGGCGTCGGCAAGCCCGGCTTTGAATGGGCGGGCGCGCATCGCATCACCCGCAAAGCGGAATGGCCGAGCTGGCATCCGCCGATGGAAATGATCGCCCGCGAGGCCGCCAAGGGCCATTACCTGCCCGCCAGCATGGAAGGCGGCCCGGAAAACCCGCTGGGCGCCCGCGCCATGTATCTGGGCTCGACGCTCTACCGCATCCACGGCACCAACGCGCCGTGGACGATCGGCTATGCCGTCTCCTCCGGCTGCATCCGCATGCGCAACGAGGATGTGACCGATCTCTACGAGCGCGTCGAGGTCGGCACCCGCGTCATCGTGATCTGATCGCAACGCCCCGCAGGCATCGCGGCGCCGCCCTTTGCGGGCGGCGGACGCTTTTGCCTTGCAACCGCGCCGCGTTGATTTACCTTATGGCAATTCCGAATTGACTGGAGAGGGAAGGAATGAAGAACATGCCGACACGGCCCGGCCTCGCATTGGGCCTTACGCTGGCCGCTTCGCTGATGCTCGCAGCACCCGCCGCCCATGCCGGCCCCGCCGCGCCTGCCGTCACGCGCGCGGCTTCGGATGTGACGCTGGCCGCAGCGCCTTCGAAATTCGTCGCACCCGCCTTCAAGCGCAAGAAGGTGCGGCTGGTGACGAGCGAAGCGCCGGGCACGATCATCATCGATACCAACAACAAATATCTCTATTACGTCGAGGGCAACAACCGCGCCACCCGCTATGGGGTCGGCGTCGGCCGGGACGGCTTCGGCTGGTCGGGCGTCGTCAAGATCGGCCGCAAGGCGGAATGGCCGGACTGGCGCCCGCCCAAGGAAATGATCGCCCGCGAGGCCAAGAAAGGCCACAAGATCCCCGCCTATCAGCCGGGCGGCGTCGACAATCCGCTGGGCGCGCGCGCCATGTATCTCTTCAAGGGCGGCCGCGACACCATCTTCCGCATTCACGGCACCAACCAGCCCTGGACCATCGGCCAGAACATGTCGTCCGGCTGCATCCGCATGATGAATGCCGATGTCGAGCATCTCTACGACCGCGCCGGGATCGGCACCAAGGTCATCGTCGTCGGCCCCGGCAACCGCCAGGGCAATGTCGCCTATGAGGATCGCGGCGTCGATATCCTGCGCAACCTGTTCGGCGGCGGCTGAGCTTTTGACAAGCGGCGCCTCGTGAAAATTGCGGGGCGCCGTGCGGACATATCATGTCGCTCATTCAGAACGAACGGACGAAATTGCTGGCGAATGCGTTGGACCGGGCTTCGACGGCTTGCCTGACAGTCGGCGTGTTCGCGCCGATTGCCGCCGCGCTTTACTCTTCGACCGGTTCATTCGTACCGGTTCGCATCTTCGTTATCGGCGCCATCGTTTGGATTTTCACCGCCGTCGTGCTACATATGTCTGCAAGACGTGTTTTACGGAGGCTGCAATGACAGGCATTCAATTATTTGCTTTCGTCATCCTCCCGCTTGCCATCGCAGCGGGTGGCGCCTCGCTGGCCTATTTCTATGGCCGCCGCGACGACAAGCATCATCTGCATCCGGGCGAGTAGAAACCAGCCGCGCCTCACCGCAACGCGGCGGGTTTTTCGCCGCCATAGGCCCAGTCCAGAAGCTGCACCGTGTGAATGACCGGCACCTGCGCCGCCGAGCCGATCTGGGTCATGCAGCCGATGTTTCCGGCGGCGATCACATCCGGCTTCACGGCCATGATGTTCTTCACCTTGCGCGCCTTTAGCCTGTCCGCGATATCCGGTTGCAGGATGTTGTAGGTTCCGGCCGAGCCGCAGCACAGATGCCCTTCCGGCGGATCGCGCACCACGAAACCCGCCGCCTTCAGAAGCTGCTTGGGGAGCAGCGTGATCTTCTGGCCATGCTGCATCGAGCAGGCGGAATGATAGGCGACCGTCAGCCCCTTGGGCGGACATTGGGCAAGCTCCAGCGTGCCGAGATATTCGGTGATATCCTTCGCCAGCGCCGAGACCCGCGCCGCCTTTTCCGCATAGGCCGGGTCGAGCCGCAGCATATGGCCGTAATCCTTGATCGTGGTGCCGCAGCCGGAGGCGGTGATGACGATCGCATCCAGCCCGCCGTGTTCGATCTCGCGCATCCAGACGTCGACATTGCGCCGTGCCGCCGCCAGCGCCTGCTCCTCCCGCCCCATATGATGCACCAGAGAGCCGCAGCAGCCCTCCCCTGCCGGGGCCACCACCTCGATGCCGAGCCGGGTCAGAAGCCGGATCGCCGCCTCGTTGATGGCGGGATCGAGCACCGGCTGGGCGCAGCCGGTAAGGATGGCGACGCGGCCGCGCCTTTCCGCTTCCGGCGCGTGCGAGCCGGGTTTTGCGAAGGCGGATGCGGGCGGCACCTTTGCGGGCGCAAGCCGCAGCATGGCCGCGAAAGGTTTCAAGCCGGAAACCCTGTCGAACAGCGGCGCAAGCGGCCGTCCGATCCGGGCCAGGGTCAGCGCGGCGCGGAACCGGCCGGGATAGGGCAGAACCTGCGCCAGCACGCCCCGGGTCAGCCGCGTGAGGAAAGGCCGCCGGTAGGTCTTTTCGATATGGGCGCGGGCGTGGTCGACCAGATGCATGTAATCGACGCCCGAAGGGCATGTGGTGGCGCAGGACAGGCAGGAGAGGCAGCGGTCGATATGCTTCGTCACCTGCTCATCGGCGGGACGGCCGTTTTCCAGCATGTCCTTGATGAGATAGATGCGCCCGCGCGGGCTGTCGAGTTCGTCGCCCAGCGTCACATAGGTCGGACAGGTGGCGGTACAGAAGCCGCAATGCACGCATTTGCGCAGGATTTTTTCCGATTCCGCGACCTGCGGATCGGCAAGCTGGGCGGGGGTGAAGCTGGTCTGCACGCTCAGAAACTCCCCATCTTGCCGGGATTGAAGATGCCCTGCGGATCGAGCGCCACCTTGACCCGCGCCGAGAGCGCGGCAACGCCCGGCATCAGGGGCTCGAAGGCGGGCGCCGCGGCGCGGGCGGCATCGGAGCTGCGCAGCAGCGTGGCGTGGCCGCCGCCGAGCGCCTTCATATAGGCGCGCAGCATTTCGGCTTCCGGCTCCGCCTCCATCCGCATCCAGACGAGCCCGCCCTGCCAGTCGTAGAAAGCGTCGATCCCGGCTTCCAGCCGGAGCGCCGCCACGAGTTGATGGCCCGCAAACGGCGCGGCCGAGACCCGCCAGAGCGGCTTTCGCGTGCCATCGGCATAGGGGTGGACATCGCGCACCTCCCGCCATAACTGGCCGCCCGCCTCGGCATCGAGGCTGGAAACGGCGCCGAAACCGCGCATCGCCTCCCGCAATTTCTCCGCCCGCAGCGAAACCGAGGCGGGCAGGCCCTCCAGCCGCAGCGCCGTCGCCGGGCCATCGGGAAGGCTGCCGTTCACGAAGCGCCATTTCACGCTGTCCGGCAGATGCGCCGCGCCCGAGACTTCGACCGGCAGCGCCATCGCCGCCGCCATCGCCCGCGCCGCCGCGAGATCGTCGAGACCGGAGATGACGACGGTTTGCGCCGCCTGCGGGCGCGGCAGCACGCGGAAGGTGACTTCCGTGAGAAAGCCCAGCGTGCCGTGCGAACCGGCAAGCAGTTTGACGAGGTCGAGGCCGGTGACGTTCTTCATCACCCGGCCGCCATTGGCGATCGCCTCGCCCCGGCCGTTGATGAAGCGGATGCCGAGCAGGCTGTCGCGCGCGGCGCCCGCAACGAAGCGGCGCGGGCCGGAGACATTGGCGGCAAAGACGCCGCCGATGGTCGGCTCCCCTTGCGTGCCCATGACGCCGCGATGATCGGCGGGCTCGAAAGCCAGCATCTGGCCGTTTCCGGCAAGCGCCGCCTCGATCTCGGCAAGCGGGGTTCCGGCCTTCGCCGTCACCACCATTTCCGCCGGGTTATAGGCAACGATGCCCGTGAGCGCCCGCGATGTCAGCGCCGCATCCACCCGCACGGCATTGCCGAAACCGGCGCGGGTATTGCCGCCATAGATCGCCAGCGCCGCGCCGCGCCCGGCATGATCGCGCACGATCCCAGCCGCCTGCGCTTCGGTTTCGGGAGACAGGATCATGCTCATGCGGCAGGCCGCCCATCCAGAGGGAACACTTTCGAGGGGTTCAGCAGCCATTGCGGATCGAAGGCGGCGCGCACCGCCATCTGCTGCTCGAGATCGGCCTTCGCATATTGATGGCGCATCAGGTCGCGCTTTTCGATGCCGACGCCATGTTCGCCGGTGAGACAGCCGCCCGCATCGACGCAGAGCTTCAGGATCTCGTTGCCCGCCTCCTCGGCGCGGGCGGCATCCTCGGGATCGTTGGCGTTGAACAGGATCAGCGGATGCATGTTGCCATCGCCCGCGTGAAAGACATTGGCGACGCGCAGGCCGAAACGCCCGATGATTTCCGAGGTCTTTTTCAGGACGTAGGAAAGCTGGCTGAGCGGCACCGTGCCGTCCATGCAGATGTAATCGGAAATGCGGCCGGTGGCGCCGAAGGCGGATTTGCGGCCCTTCCAGATCAGCGCCGCCTCCGTCGCCGACTGGCATTCGCGCACGGTCTTGACGCCATGGCGGCGGGCGATGGCGACGATGCTTTCCAGCATCGCATCCATTTCCGGCTCGGAGCCTTCCACCTCCACGATCAGCAGCGCGCCCACATCCAGCGGATAACCCGCCTTGGCGAAGGCCTCGCAGATTTCGATGGCGGGCTTGTCCATGAATTCGATGGCGACCGGAATGATGCCGGAGCCGATGACATCGGCAACGCAGGAACCCGCCTCCTCCGAGGTCTCGAAGCCGAACAGCACCGGCCTTGCCCCTTCCGGCCGGGCGATCAGCCGCACCGTCGCCTCGGTGACGATGCCGAGCTGGCCCTCATGGCCGCAGACCAGGCCGAGCAGGTCATAACCCGCCGCGTCCAGATGCTTGCCGCCGAGATCGATCACCGCGCCATCGGCCAGCACCATCTTCACGCCGAGCAGGTTGTTGGTGGTGACGCCGTATTTCAGGCAATGGGCGCCGCCGGAATTCATGCCGATATTGCCGCCGATGGTGCAGGCAAGCTGGGAACTGGGATCGGGCGCGTAGAAGAAGCCATCGGCGGCGACGGCTTCGGAAATATTGAGATTGGTGACGCCCGCCTGCACGGTGGCGGCGCGATTGACGAAATCGACGTCGAGAATGCGGTTGAGCTTCGACAGGCCGATCACCACCGCATCCTCCTGCGGGATAGCGCCGCCCGACAGCGAGGTGCCCGCCCCCCGTGGCACCACGGGAATGCCGTAGCGGTGGCAATAGCGCATGACGGCAGCCACCTCCTCCGTGCTGCGCGGCAGGGCGACGGCAAGCGGCAGGCGGCGATAGGACACGAAGGCATCGGTTTCGAACGGAACCAGCTCACGCGGCTCGTGGATCAGGCAATCCCTCGGCAGGAGGTCAATGAGATCGGCGACGATCTGCCGGCGTTTGCTCAGAATCGCCGCTTGCGGCTCCAGAAATCGGATAGGATCGGCCATCGGTCGCCCTGCGTATCGCTCGGGGTTGAAACTGGTCTTTTTCGTTTACCACTTCACCCCATGCGGCGCAAATGTTAAAGACTTTCAACCAGACGGAAAAAATGGGGGCGGCCTAGGTGACCAATTTCGCGGATCTCGATATTTTCGCCCGCGTGGTGTCGCTCGGCAGCATGTCGATGGCGGGGCGGGCGCTGGGGCTTTCCCCCGCCGTCATCTCCAAGCGCATCAAGCGGCTGGAGGACCGGCTGGGCAGCCGCCTGCTGCAACGCACGACGCGGCAGATTTCGCTGACCGAGGCGGGCCAGGGCTTTTACGAGCGGGTGCTGGCCATACTGGCGGGCATCGAGGAGGCGGAAGCCTTCGTTTCCGGCCGTTCCGCGCATATTCAGGGCATGCTGAAGGTCTCGGCTCCCACCTCCTTCGGGCGCATGCATATCGCCCCGCACCTGAAACCCTTTCTCGACGCCCATCCGGAGCTTTCCGTCAATCTGGTGCTGAGCGACGAATTCACCGACATCGTCGGCGGCGGCTTCGATCTTGCGGTGCGGATCGGCGATCTCAGCGATTCCAGCCTCGTTGCCCGCAAGCTGGCGCCGGTGCGGCGGGTGCTGTGCGCGGCACCCGCCTATATCGCCGCGCATGGCATGCCGCAAAGCCTCGACGCGCTTCGCCATCACGCCTGCATCCGCCCGCACAACAACGATATCTGGAAGCTGGAGGGGCCGGGCGGCAGCATCGTCTATCGCCCGGAAGGACGGCTGATCACCAATTCCAGCGAGGTGATCCGCGAGGCGGTGCTCTCCGGTCTCGGCATTGCGCTCCGCTCGACCTGGGATATCGGGCCCGACCTGCGCGCCGGGCGGCTGGCGCAGGTGCTGCCCGCGCTGGAGGGATCGCGCAACGTCGCCGTTTTCGCCGTCTATCCCAGCCGCCAGTTCCTGCCCGCCAAGGTGCGGCTGTTCATCGATTACCTTGCCAGTTTATACGCCCCCGTTCCCGCCTGGGAGCGTTAGGCGGCCGCCGCCTGCCGGGGTTTCGAAGGCACGATCCGGCAGGCCCTTGGCCCGTCATGGCCGCATCTTGACAGGAAAGCCGGTTTTCTTCTTGTTTTTGCAACATTACAGGCGCAAAACCGCTGGCCGCAGGCATCCATGGCAGAGGAGACGGAGTGAGCGAGGAGAATCATCCGCTGTTTGCGCGCATCGAGCACAATCGCACCGCCGATGGCGTGGTGCACCAGATCGAGACACTCATTCTCGACGGCGTGCTGCGCGATGGCGACCGGCTGCCCGGCGAGCGCGATCTGGCGCAGAAGCTGGATGTGTCGCGGCCGATCCTGCGCGAAGCGCTGAAGGCGCTGGAAGCGCGCGGGCTGCTGGTCAGCACCCATGGCGGCGGCACCTTCGTCGCCGATATCGTCGGGCAGGTGTTTTCCAAGCCGCTGGCGGAGCTGATCGCCCGCCATGCCCGCGCCACGCAGGATTATCTGGAATATCGGCGCGAGCTGGAAGGACTGACGGCGGAGCTGGCCGCCCGCCGCGCCACCGCCAACGACCGGGCGATCCTGACCGCCATCGTCGGGCGCATGAAGGCCGCCCATGACAGCGGCAATTTCGACGAGGAGCTGGCAAGCGATATCGAGCTGCACAACGCCATCGGCGAGGCCGCGCACAACATCATCCTCATGCACACCATGCGCGCCTGCTACCGGCTGCTGACGCAGGGCATCTTCTACCACCGCCAGATGGTGTTCGAGACCAGCGGCGCCCGCGACCGGCTGCTTTCGCAGCATCTGGCGATCCACGACGCGGTGATGGCCGGGGAGCCGGTCAAGGCGCGGCGGGCCGCCGAAGCCCATATCGACTATATTATCGAGGCGATGCGCGATGCCGAGCGCAGCGGCGAATGGACCCGCGTCTCGCATCTGAGGATGATCCAGCGCGCGGGGCGACTATCGTGATCCCGAAAATATTCACTGTTTTCTACCGGAACAGAACAGCCTGACGCAAATTTACCATGAGAGCCTAGCAAAAGAGCCGAACCGATCACACAGCGAAAGCCCCAGCCGAACGTGAACCTCCTGACCCGCCTTGCCGACGACATGCGCCTGATGTTCCGCCGCCCGCCGCGGCTGCAATTCGGCGCGCTCTGCCATCGGATCAATGCGGAAACGGGCGCGCGTGAAATCCTGCTCCTGACCAGCCGCGACACCGGGCGCTGGGTCATTCCCAAGGGCTGGCCGATGGCCGGAAAGGCCGCCCATGAGGTAGCCGCGCAGGAAGCGCTGGAGGAAGCGGGCGTGCTGGGCGAGGTCGGCGCTGACGATGTCGGCTATTTCGATTACCGCAAGATGATGAAGGACGGCTTCGCGCTGGATTGCCGGGTGAAGGTCTATCCCCTCGCCTTCACGGATTTCGTGCGCAAATACAAGGAAAAGGGCCAGCGCAAGCGCCGGTGGTTCGCCTTCGAGGAAGCGGCCCGCCTCGTCAACGAGCCGATGCTGAAAACGCTGATCCTCGCCTTCGGCCAGGCCAACCCGCCGCCCGGGCCCGAATCCAGCGCTTCCGGCACGCCGCCTCAGGAATAGATCCGGCTAAATATTCGTGTATAAACCATTCCCGCAATGCGAATCGGCGGCTTTGCCGCAAGAAGAGACGGGTGAATGGGACAGAAGTCCGTAGAGCGCACCAAGAAGACGCTGGACAAGGATCTCGACAAGCTCGCCCATGTCGACGATGCCGCGCGCTTCGTGCTGCGCGGCTTCGGTCCGGCGGGAGCGGCCCTCGTCTTCACCGTCATCGCCATGCTGATCGCCGGTCTCTATGCCCTCGACCGGCCGGAAGCGGTTATCGTCGTCGCGGCTTCGGCGGCCTGCGCCTATATGGCGATGAACATCGGCGCCAATGACGTCACCAACAATGTGGGCGCCGCCGTCGGCGCGCGCGCCATCGGCATGGGCGCGGCGCTGGTGATGGCCGCGATCTTCGAAATTCTCGGCGCGACGCTGGCGGGAAGCCGGGTGACGGCGACGATTTCCGGCGGCATCGTCTCGCATACCAGCGTCAGCGACGCGCAGACCCTGATCCGGATCATGATGGCAGCGCTGATGGCGGCCGCCTTGTGGATCAACATCGCCACATGGGCGAATGCGCCGATCTCCACCACGCATGCGGTTGTCGGCGCGGTGCTGGGCGCGGGCGTCGCGGCGGGGGGAGCCGACACGATCGACTGGCTGGGCGTCGGCGCCATCACCGCAAGCTGGATCGTCTCGCCGCTGCTCGGCGGCATCGTCGCCGCCGCCTTCCTGTGGCTGATCAAGGAAACGGTGATCTACCGGCAGGACAAGATCGGCGCGGCCTGCCACTGGGTGCCGATCCTGACCGGGGCGATGGCGGGCTGCTTCACCGCCTTTCTGGTGCTGCAAACGCATAACCTGCACGGGCTTTCCGGCACCGCCGCCAGCATGATCGGGCTGACCGCCGGGCTTGTCGGCTGGGTCACGGCGCGGCCCTTCGTGCGGCGGCAGGCTGCCGGGCTGGAAAACCGCAACAGCGCGCTGCGCGTCCTCTTTCGCCTGCCGCTGATCGGGGCGGCGGCGCTGCTCTCCTTCGCGCATGGGGCCAACGACGTTTCGAACGCCATCGGGCCGCTGTCGGCCATCGTGCACGTCACGCTGGAAGCGCCCGATATTCCGGCGGAAATCGACGTGCCCGCCTGGGTGATGGCGATCGGCGCGCTCGGCATTTCCGTGGGGCTGCTGCTGTTCGGACCGCGCCTCATCCGCCTCGTCGGCGAGCAGATCACCAAGCTCAACCCGGCGCGGGCCTGGTGCGTCGCCATGTCCTCGGCGGTCACCGTCATCGTCGCCTCGTGGTTCGGCCTGCCGGTCAGCTCCACTCATATCGCCATCGGGGCGGTGTTCGGCGTCGGGCTGTTCCGTGAATGGTACACGCGCCATTCCCGCCGCAGGCTGGACTATCTGCGCGCCCGCTCCGGCCATGTCGAACTCATCGACCGCGAGGAGCGCAATCCCGAAGAACACCGCCGCCGCAAGCTGGTGCGGCGCTCCTACCTCATCACCATCGGCGCGGCCTGGATCGTCACCGTGCCGCTTTCAGGCATGCTTGCGGCGGCGTTTTATTGGATTATGCTGGCCCTGTTCATGTGAATTGCGGAGTATCGATGCGCGCCAATTTCAGAATGCAGCGGCTTCATGTCGAGGCCGATCTGCGTCAGGGCCAGCCCGTGGAAGCGGGCAAGGAGCAGTTTCACTACCTCGCCAATGTGCTGCGCGCCGAAGACGGCACGGAACTGCTGCTGTTCAACGGCCGCGACGGCGAATGGAAGGCGAGGATCGCCTTTCCCGCCCGCAAGCGCATCGACATGACCCCGATCGAGCAGACAAGGCCGCAGCCGGAGCCCTGCGACCTGCATTACCTGTTCGCGCCGCTGAAGACCGGCCGCCTCGATTATCTCGTGCAGAAGGCCGTGGAAATGGGCGCGGGCGTGCTGCAACCGGTGATGACCCAGCATGTGCAGGGCAAGATCACCAGCATCGAGCGCTTGCAGGCCAATGCCGTCGAGGCGGCGGAGCAATGCGGCATTCTGGCCATTCCGGAGGTGAAAAACCCGGTGAAGCTGCGCGACCTGCTGGCGGGCTGGCCGAGGGAGCGGCGCATCGTCTATTGCGACGAGGGCGATGCCGGGCAGAATCCGCTGCCGGTTCTCTCCGGGATAGCCGAGCGGCACCTGGCGCTGCTGGTCGGGCCGGAGGGCGGCTTTTCCGAGGAGGAGCGGCAGTTGCTGCGCTCGCTGGATTTCGTCACCGCCATTCCGCTCGGGCCGCGCATCCTGCGCGCCGATACTGCTGCCGTCGCCGCCATGGCCGTGGTGCAGGCGGCGGTTGGCGACTGGCGGTAAAATTCCTGTGCATGCCCGGCATTTCCGGCGATCCCTCATTCTTTTTGATTGTTGGTTGAAGGATTTTCACTTGCGCCGTTACCCGATCCGGTCCAATCACCAAGATGGCCTCTTCCTGCCGGAAGCGGCGCTGGCTCACTTCGTTCCAACGCAGGTTCGGATGCAAAACCGTTTTTCCGTTTTGCCGGACTTGTTCTAAGGTTTTTTCATGGCCCGCGACACCACCGACGACACGCCCCTTACCGCAATCAGCGATCTCACGGATTACCTTGCCACCGGCCCGAAACCGGAAGAGCAGTTCCGCATCGGCACCGAACACGAGAAATTCGTCTTCTTCATGGCCGATGACAGCCCCGTGCCCTATGCGGGCGAGGCAAGCATTTCGGCGCTGCTGAGCGGCATGCAGGACAAGCTCGGCTGGGATCCGATCGTCGATGCGGGCCATGTCATCGGGCTTGCCGCGCCCTCGGGCGGCGGCGCGATCTCGCTGGAGCCGGGCGGGCAGTTCGAGCTGTCGGGCGCGCCGCTGGAAACCCTGCACCAGACACAGGCCGAGACCGAACACCATCTTTCGACGTTGCGCGAGGTCGCCGAACCGCTCGGCATCCGCTTCCTCGGCATCGGCGGCAGCCCGAAATGGACCTTGGCGCAGACGCCGCGCATGCCAAAATCCCGCTACGATATCATGACCCGCTACATGCCGAAGGTTGGCAGACACGGGCTGGACATGATGTACCGCACCTGCACCATCCAGGTGAATCTCGACTTCTCTTCCGAAGCCGACATGGCGAAGAAGATGCAGGCGGGCATGAAGCTGCAATCGCTCGCCACCGCCCTGTTCGCCTCCTCCCCCTTCACCGAGGGCAAGCCGAACGGGCTCCTGTCGTGGCGCGGCGACATCTGGCGCGACACCGACAACCAGCGCGCCGGGCTGCTGCGCTTCGCCGTCGAGGACGGCTTCACCTTCGAGCGCTATGTGGAATGGGCGCTGGACGTGCCGATGTATTTCGTGGTGCGCGACGGCAGGTATCACGATTGCACGCATGTCACCTTCCGCCAGTTCATGAACGGGGCGCTGAAGGGCGAGATCGCCGACTGGCAGCCGACGCTGGGCGACTGGACCAACCATCTCTCCACCCTGTTTCCGGATGTGCGCCTGAAGCGCTTCCTCGAAATGCGCGGCGCCGATGGCGGGCCGCTGTCCCGCATCACGGCCCTGCCCGCCTTCTGGGTCGGCCTGCTCTATGACGGCGCGGCCCTCGATGCCGCCCGCGAGCTCACGAAGGACTGGAGCTTCGAGGCGCTTTCGGCGCTGCGCGACACCGCCCCCGCGCTGGGGCTGAAGGCCGAAATCGGCGGCCGCGCGCTCGGCGACATCGCCCGCGACGTGCTGGAGATTGCCCGTGGCGGCCTCAAGGCCCGCGCCCGCCTGAACGCGGCGGGCGAGGACGAGACCCGCTACCTCGCCCCGCTCGACGAGGCGGTGGCGAGCGGGCGCACGCTGGCCGACGAATTGCTGGCCCGCTACAACGGCGAATGGCAGGGTGATATCGGCCGGTTGTTTCGCGACTACCAGTATTGAAACAAGCAGATGTTGAAAAATTCGCCTCCCGCCGCAAAAAGCGGGGGGCAGGCATTTCCGTTACCGCCTTTCCGGGTATAGTCGGCTTATGACACCATAACGGGAAGGAAGTCCGATGCTGCCTCTTTTCGACTTGATGATGCGCGCGCAGAACGGGGCGGCCACGGATGCGATGGCGCAGCAGTTCAATCTGGCGCAGGAGCAGGCGACCAGGGCGATGGCGGCGCTGATGCCCGCCTTTTCCGCCGCCCTCAAGCGCAGCGCCGCCAACCCTTACGATTTCTCCTCGCTGCTGAAGACGTTCACGTCAGGCGATTACACCCAGTATTTCGAGGATATGAGCCGCGCCTTCACCCCGCAGGGCATCGCGCAGGGCAATACGATCCTCGAGCAGATCTTCGGCTCCAAGGACGTGTCGCGGGCGATCGCCGCGCAGGCGGCGCAATTCACCGGCATCGGGCAGGATGTGCTGAAGCAGATGCTGCCGGTGATGGCCGACATGCTGATGGGCGGCTTGCAGAAGCAGACCAGCGGCCAGCTGAACGCCGCCAATCCCTTCGGCGAGGCGGCCATGACCGCGATGCGGCAATGGCTGGAAGCGACCGGCTTGGCGCCGAAGAAGGCCCCCGAGCCAGCGCCGTCGATCTTCGACAATCCCTTCACGCAATCCATGCAGGCGATGTTTTCCGGCATGAGCGGCGAGCAGGCCGCCGCCAACCCCTTCGCCAAGGCCATGCAGGACTGGCTGACGCCGCCCGCTGCCGCAGCCCCCAAGGCGGCGGCGAAGGAAGAGGCGGCACCCGCGCCCAATCCCCTCTCCGACGCGGTGAACGCCATGTTCGACAGCGGGCTGGAAGTGCAGAAAAATTACCAGAAGGGGCTGGAATCGATCTTCGAGACCTATCGCGGCAAGGGCGGCGACGCCTAAAGCCCAGAAAAAACCCGGTGAAGGCGGACTCTTCACCGGGTAGTTGCAGGGCCGAATGGCTATAGCCCTGCGGGGAACGAAGGGGGAGTAAGTCCGGGCAGGCCCCCGGTTACAGCCGCTCCATGCGGCGGGCGCGGCCGCGCGCCTGTTGCCGCAGGCCGGTAAAGGCATCCTCGAAAAAGGTCGAGGTCATGGCGCGGTCGATATCGTGGCGCGTCAGGCCGATATCGAGAAGCTGGGCGTCATCGAGTTCCCGCAGGCGATGCAGGTCGCGGCGGTTCAGGACGGCGCGGGCCAGCATTTTCACGAAGCCCGCCGCCGTGACACGCAGGGCGGCCAGCGTCTGGCCAAGAGCCGGGTAGGTGGACCGCTGGATCATGCGCATGGCGTTCATCCTTTCACTCGGGCCTTGCGAAATTTATTCGCCGCCCTCTGTCCTTTGCTGTGCCCTCAGCCTCTCAAAAACATATTGATCAGTCCAACGAATGTTTCTAATATCAATCATCAACCATCCTGATAGGTAATCCGATGTCCGCGCCGCTCGATATCGACCAGTTGCAAACCTTCGTCGCCATTGTCGATACCGGCAGCTTCACCCGCGCCGCCGAACGGGTGTTCAAGACGCAATCGGCGGTGTCCATGCAGATGCGGCGGCTGGAGGAGCGGGTCGGCAAGCAGCTTTTCGCCAAGGACGGCCGCGGCGTGCGCCTGACCGGCGAAGGCGAGAAACTGCTGAACTATGCCCGCAAGATGCTGCGGCTGAACAACGAGGCGATCGCCGCCTTCGACGACAACCGCCTCGAAGGCACGCTGCGCATCGGCACGCCGGACGATTACGCCGACCGCTACATGCCGGAAATCATCGGCCGCTTCGCCAAGACGCATCCGAATGTCGAGCTGTTCATCGTCTGCGAGCCCTCCGTCGATCTGGCGGAGAAGATGAATCGCGGCGAACTCGATATCGCGCTGGTGACCCATAACCCGCGCGAGCGCATGTCCGAGGTGGTGCGCACCGAGCCGCTCTGCTGGGTCTCCTCCGCCAACCATCCGCTCAGCGAAGATGCGCCGGTGCCGCTGGCCGTCGGCCGCCGCGATTGTCTGTGGCGGCAGCTCGCCTGCTCGGCGCTGGATGGCGTCGGGCGCGATTATCAGGTGCTGTTCACAAGCTGGTCCTCCACCGTCGTCGCCGCCGCCGTGCTGGCGGGCATGGCGGTGTCGGTGCTGCCGGAATCGGCGCTGCGGCCGGGCATGCGGGTTCTCAACCAGGCGGATGGCTTTCCGGCGCTGCCGCCGGTGCAGATCGGCATCATGAAGCGGCCGGGCTTTTCCTCGTCGCTGATGTCGGCGATCACCAACCACATCACCGCCTGCCTCGACAACATCACGCCCGGGGCCGCCAATGACGATCTCGACAGCGATCTTGCCCCCGGCCTGCGCATCGGCCGCGGCCGCCAGATCATGCCGGGCTGGTGACGCTCAGGTCGCCACGATCCACAAGGCGAGCCACAGCCACATCAGGCCGAGCAGCGCATAACCCGCCATGAAGGCGCGCTGGCGCCAGCGCAGGCGGTTGCTGGTGACATGCACATACGCATGGACATAGCGGCTGGCGACGAAAAGCCAGGCGAGGATATTGGCGATTTCCGAATCCGCCTCGGCGATGAACAGCACGATGCAGCAGATATGGAAGAGAACCGGCAGCTCGAACTGGTTGGCGAGGTTGTTGCGCACCAGCAGGCTTTCGGCCGGTTCGCCGCGCATCTCGCGAAAGGCGGCGATATCGGCCTTGCCCGCCTTCACCAAGGCGATGCGGCGGCGCAGCAGCAGCGCATACAGGCCGTAGACCAGCGCCACATGCGCGATCATCGGCAGAAAAATGGCGGTCGTCAGCCCCATGCGCGCCTCCGGTTCGTTTACGACTGGAGGCGATGCTTAATCGGTTCGGCGGCAAAAGGGAATGGGAGAGATCAATCCTGCTCGGTCAGCGTTTCGGTGCCGCTGCCATCCTTGCCGGTGATCGTCCAGCTTCCTTCGAGAACGCCGTCACCCTTCACCTTGTAGACGACGAGGCCGAGGCTGTCGCCCAGCATGTAGGCGGCGGCGAAGGCGTCCTCATGCAGCATGCACACGCCCTGCGAGGTGGTGCCGCCGGTTTCCCATTCGATGACGCAGGTGGTGTCGCTGGCAAGCGTGATGGTTGCCGTGCCCTCATAGGCCGATCCATCGAGATTGGTGCCCTTGACGGCGTAGGTTCCGGCATTCACCGTCTGGGCGGCGGCGGGCGCGGCAAAGCTCATGGCAAGCAGCGCCGCAAACAGGATCTTTTTCATGGAAGCCCCCTTCGAAGGCCGCGCAAAATGCGCGGCGGCAGGGATGCTAGACCCGAAGCGGATGGCGGCAAAGCAACAAATTTGGGCGTGGCCGAAAAGGCGGCGCGGGCGCTCAGCGGCCCGCGCCAGCGCCGGGAACGAGGCGCTTCATCAGCAGAAAACGCAGGATCAGGATGACCGTGACGCAGAAGAACGACATCTTGAAGCTGGCGATCCAGGGCAGCAGGACCGGCGCGTTCTCCACCACCCAGGCAGGCGGCGCGGCGATGCAGAAATAGGCGAGGCTCAGCGCGTTTTCGGTATAATCGGCCAGCGCATAGACCACCGGCACGGCGATGAGCGCCTTCATGTTCGCCGCCGTCACCGGGCGGCGGAACAGATGCCCGCCGGGCGCCACCCGTTTCAAAAGCAGCATGCCGAGACCCGCCAGGGCGGCGGGCAGGATCAGATCCGGCCCGGCATACATCCAGAACAGCAGCACGGCGGCCTGCGTTCGATCCGGTTGCAACACCAGATCGCGCAGCACATGCAGATCGGCGGGCGAGACATTGCCGAACGGCACCAGCCAGATCGGATAGCCGCCGGAGGCCGAGTAGAAACGCCAGCCCAGCCACCAGCTTGCCAGCAGGCAGGCGAGCGCCACCGCCGCCAGAAGCGCCGCCTTTACCGCAAACGTGCCGCCGCCCGCGCCTGCCATCGGATCACATGCTGCCCGGATAGTTGGGGCTTTCGCGGGTGATCGTCACGTCATGGGCATGGCTTTCGCGAAGCCCCGCGCCGGAAATGCGGACGAAGGTGGCGCGCTCCTGGAATTCGCGGATCGTCGCGCCGCCGACATAGCCCATGGATGCCTTGAGGCCGCCCGCAAGCTGGTGCAGCACGCCCGAAACCGGCCCCTTGTAGGGCACCTGACCCTCGATGCCCTCGGGCACCAGCTTCAGCGTGTCGCGCACTTCCGCCTGGAAGTAGCGGTCCGCCGAGCCGCGCGCCATGGCCCCGACCGAGCCCATGCCGCGATAGGCCTTGAAGGAGCGGCCCTGATAGAGAAACACTTCGCCCGGGCTTTCATCCGTCCCGGCCAGCAGCGAGCCGACCATGACGGCGGAGGCGCCCGCCGCAATCGCCTTGGCGAGATCGCCGGAGAACTTGATGCCGCCATCGGCGATGACGGGAATGCCCGCCTCCCGCGCCGCCTCCACCGAAGCCATGATCGCGGCAAGCTGCGGCACGCCGACACCGGCGACGATGCGCGTGGTGCAGATCGAGCCCGGGCCGATGCCGACCTTCACGGCATCGGCGCCCGCATCGATAAGGGCGCGGGTGCCATCGGCGGTGGCGACATTGCCCGCCATGATGCGGACGGAGTTGGACAGCTTCTTGACGCGTGTGACGGCGTCGAGAACGCGCTGCGAATGGCCATGGGCGGTGTCGACCACCAGCAGGTCGACACCCGCGTCGATCAGGCGCTCGGCGCGCTCGAAACCGTCATCGCCGACGGAAATGGCGGCAGCGGCGCGCAGGCGGCCCTGCAAATCCTTCGAGGCATTCGGGTTGAGCTGCGACTTCTCGATATCCTTGACGGTGACGAGGCCGACGCAGCGGCCCTCGCCATCCACCACCAGCAGTTTTTCGATGCGGTGGGCGTGCAGCAGGCGCTTGGCTTCGGCCTGATCGACATTCTCCTTCACCGTGACCAGATTTTCGCGGGTCATCAGCTCGTAGATTTTCTGCTCGGGATTGGAGGCGAAGCGCACGTCGCGGTTGGTGAGGATGCCGACCAGACGGCCCGCCTTGCCGTTGGCGGCGTTTTCCACCACCGGAATGCCGGAAATGCCGTGGGTCTTCATCAGCGCCAGCGCATCGGCCAGCGTGGCATCGGGGCTGACCGTGACGGGGTTGACGACCATCCCGCTTTCGAATTTCTTGACCTGGCGGACTTCCTCGGCCTGCTCGACCGGCGTCAGGTTGCGGTGGATGACGCCAAGGCCGCCCGCCTGCGCCATGGCGATGGCAAGGCGCGCTTCCGTCACCGTATCCATGGCCGAGGACAGGATCGGCAGGTTCAGTTCGATATCCTGGGCGATGCGGGTTGCGATATTCGTCTGGCCAGGCATGACCTCGGAATGTCCCGGCTGAAGTAGAACATCGTCAAAAGTCAGGGCTTCGAGCCCGGTTGCCGTTTCGATGATGCGTGCCATCGCCAAATCCTTCATGAGAAAAGCCGATCCTTCCGACCGAATCCTCGACCGGCGACCTGCAATGTTTGCGTGGAAGTTGGCGAGGGCTGGTAACACGACTATGACAGGAAGGGAATAGCAAATCGCCCGCTCCTTTCGCCCTTGCACAAGCGGGATTCCGCCCGCGCCCGTAGCGAAATATTCACCGTACCGACTGGGCGTTTTCTTAAAACCCGCCCTGTACAACTTGGGAGAAGCCCCGAAAGAGGGATGAGCAAGCAGGGTGAGACCGATGAGCGCCATGGAAAAGCAAGCAATCGCCATCAGCACGGATATCGCGCCGGACAATGCGGGCGGCGCCCGCGGCACGCATGATTCGCTGCTCGGCCTGTTATGGGCGGCAGCGCTGCTGTGCCGCGACGAAACCGAGGCGGCCGCGCGCGAAACCGCCGCCCGCGCCGACATCGCCGACCCGGTTCTGGCGCTGACGCAATTCGCCGACAGTTTTTCCGCCTCCGGCAAGGATCTGCCGGACAACGCCATCTACGCCCAGATGAGCGCCGTGCTGAGCGCCTGCGCCCGCGACATGCGCGAGAGCGACATCTGGAGCGAGACGGCGGCGGCGGGCTGACGGGCCCGCATCACAGATCGAACTGATAGGTCTTCGGCATGAAGCGGTAGCCGGTATCGAGCTTTTCGACGTAACCCACCGCCGGAAACGGCATGTGGTAGCCGAGAAAGGCCAGCCGTTCCGCCGCGATCATGTCGAAGACTTTTTTACGGCTTTCCGCCGCCTTCGCCTTGTCCATGTCGAAGCGCACTTCCCAATCCGGGCGCTGCAAGGACAGGACATAGTGATTGGCGGTGTCGCCGGTCATCACCAGTTGCCTGCCCTCCGATTCCAGACGGTAGATCATGTGGCCCGGCGTATGGCCGGTGGCCAGCATCGAGGTGATGCCGGGCAGCACGGCGGCGCCATCGCCGATGAAGGTGGTCTTTTCCGCCAGCGGCACGACATTGGCGAGAACCAGCTTGTGATTGCCCTCGGCGGGCGTGCCCTCGCGCTCCTTGCTCGCCCAGAAATCATATTCCGTCTGGCCCGCGACGTAACGCGCCTTCGGGAAGCCCGGCTTCCCGTCCTCCATCAACCCGCCGATATGATCGCCATGCATGTGGGTGAGCACCACGAGGCTGACATCTTCCGGGGCGTAACCCGCATGGGCGAGCCCGTCCAGAAGCCGCCCGCCGCCCTGCGCCCGCGCGCCCGCGCCAAGGCCGGTATCGAACAGCACCACCTCGCTGCCGGTATCGACCAGCACCGGCGCGAAGGTGTTGACGAAACGATCCCGCGGCAGGAAATTCTGCTCCAGAAGCGCGCCGACATCCTCGGCGGGCTGGTTCGTGCCGTAGGTCTCGTTCGGCTTGTCGGAGGGGCGGGCGCCGTCCTTGATCACCACCACCTTGAAGGCGCCCATTGTGAAACGGTGAATATCGGGCATGGCGTCTTCCGTCGTCGAGGCATCCTGCGGGTCGGCGGCATGGGCGGCGCGGCGCATCATGAGCGGGGCCGCGAGGCTCAGGCCCGCAACCGTTCCGAACAGGGTTCTGCGCTTGAGCGAGCGGGAAAAAGGCATGGGGCTTTCCTCCGTTGCATTGGGGGGCCGGAACGGCGATGGGACCAAGATAGCGCCGCCATGCCGCCGGTAAACCGCCTCACGCAGACGTGATCGCCGATCATGGCCGCGAATTTGTCACGAACCGTTTTAAGGATTACAGCGGTGGCGTTGACCGGACGCCGCCGGAAAGCATATCCAGGCGCACCGGCCGAAGGCTGCCCGTTCCCATGAATCGCATCGTTCCCCTCATCCTCGCCGTCGCCCTGTTCATGGAACAGATGGATTCGACGGTGATCGCTACAGCGCTTCCCGCCATCGCCGCCGATCTCGGCGTCGGGCCGATCACGCTGAAGCTGGCGCTGACCGCCTATATGGTGGCGCTCGCCATCTTCATTCCCATCAGCGGCTGGATGGCCGACCGGTTCGGCGCGCGCCGGGTGTTCCGTCTCGCCATCGTCGTGTTCATGGCGGGATCGGTGCTCTGCGCGGTCTCATCCGGCCTGATCGGCTTCGTGCTGGCGCGCTTCCTGCAAGGCATGGGCGGGGCGATGATGACGCCGATCGGGCGTCTGGTGCTGCTGCGCACCACCAAGCGCAGCGAACTGGTGAACGCCATGGCGCTGCTGACCATTCCGGCCCTTGTCGGGCCGCTGGCCGGGCCGCCGCTCGGCGGCTTCATCACCACCTATTTCACCTGGCACTGGATCTTCCTGATCAACATTCCCGTCGGGCTGACCGGGCTCTGGCTGACCGGCATCTACCTGCCGGAAATCGAGGCCGCCGCGCCGCCGCCGCTGGATATTCGCGGCCTGCTGCTGACCGCCTTCGCCGCCGCCGGAACCGTGTTCGGCCTGTCGGTCATCAGCCTTCCGGCGCTGCCGCCCATCGTCGGCATCGTCTCGACGCTCACCGGCCTTGCCTGCGCCGCCGCCTATGTCGCGCACTGGAAGCGGCATCCGGCGCCGATCGTCGATCTCGGCCTGTTCCGCAACGCCACCTTCCGTGTGGCGACGCTGGGCGGCTCGCTCTTCCGCATCTCCATCGGCGCCATCCCCTTCCTGATGCCGCTGATGCTGCAACTCGGCTTCGGGCTCAATCCGTTCGAATCCGGCATGATCACCTTCGCGGGCGCGATCGGCGCGATCACCACCAAGTTCATCGCGCCAAAAGTGTTTTCCGCCATCGGCTTCCGCACGACGCTGCTGGGGGCGGCGCTGGTCACCTGCGTCGCCACCGCCGCCAACGGCTTCTTCACGCCGCAGACGCCGCACCTGATCATCATCGGCTTCCTGCTGGTGGCGGGTTTCATGCGCTCCTTCTTCTTCACCGGCGTCAACGCGCTGTCCTATGCGGATATCGACGACCGGCAGGCGAGCCAGGCGACCTCGCTCGGCTCCGTGCTGCAACAGATCAGCCTGGCGCTCGGCGTCGCCTTCGCGGCGCTGGTGCTGGAAGGGGCGACGCTGATCCACGGCACCAAGCTTGCGCTTTCCGATTTCCACTTCGCCTTCTTTGTGGTGGCGGCTATGTCACTGATCGGCGCGCTGCCCTTCCTGACCATGGACCGGGACGCGGGCGCAGCCGTTTCCGGCCACCGGCGGATGCGCCGGGGCGAGGCGGAGGAAGCGGCGGAGTAATTATTCCGGCGTTTCGCAGACGGCGGAGAGCTTGTTGCCGTCGGGATCGCGCAGATAGCAGGCGTAGAAATGCGGGCTATAGGGGCGAAGGCCGGGTGCCCCCTCATCCGTGCCGCCCTGTTCGAGACCGGCGCGGTAAAAGGCGTCGACGGCGGCACGGCTGGAGGCGTCCAGCGCCACCATCGAGCCGTTGCCGATCGTGGCGGGCCTGCCATCGAAGGGACGGGTAACCCAGAGGCGGCAACGGCTGTCGCCGTGCCCGGCATAGCCGATATCACTGTCATCGGCGCTGCGGCATTCGAGGCCGAGCGTTGCCAGCACCGGATCGTAGAAACGGCGGGCGCGGGCGAGATCGTTGGTGCCGAGGGTGATGTAGAGCAGCATGGCCTATTCCTCGTCGGCGCCGCCGGTCTCATCCGGCCGGGCGCGGCCTTTGAAATCCTTGGCGAGCAGGAACATTTCCACCGATTCGGCCCGCGACGAGGCGGGCTTGATGTGGAGAACCTGCCGGAAATTCTGCTTGAGCAGGGTCAGCAATTCCTTTTCCGTGCCGCCCTGGAAGGTCTTGGCGAGGAAATGGCCGCCCCTGGTCAGCACCTCGATGGCGAAATGCGCCGCCACCTCGCACAGATGCATGGTGCGGATATGGTCGGTGCGCTGGTGGCCGGTCGTGGGCGCCGCCATGTCGGACAGCACCACATCCGGCGCGCCGCCCAGCGCTTCCATGATCGCATCGGGGGCGCGGTCGTCGAGAAAATCCATTTGCAGGAAATTCACGCCCGGCAGCGGCGCGATTTCCAGAAAATCAATGCCCGCCACGCGCACGTCCTCGGCGGTCGAGCCGGTGACCTTGGCGGCGATCTGCGACCAGCTTCCGGGAGCGGCCCCCAGATCGATGATGCGGCGCGCGCCTTTCAGGATCTGGTGCTTCTCGTCGATCTCCAGCAGCTTGAAGGCCGCGCGGGCGCGATAGCCTTCAAGCTGGGCGCGCTGCACATAGGGGTCGTTGATATGACGCTCCAGCCAGCGGCGCGACGACGCCTTCAGCTTGGTTTTCTTGACCTTCTGGCCGAGCTTGCGGCCCGTGCGGTTGCCGCCGATGGGGGGTTTGGTCATGAAACTCTCAACGCTCCCTGGAATTGCGATAGGGGCGGCGGGGGCGGTTTCGCCGCCACACGCCGTCATCGGCCATCATGTCCGTGAGCACGCCTTCCCGCAGGCCCCGGTCGGCCACGCGCATGCGCTTCGACGGCCAGCGGCGGCGGATCGCCTCCAGAATCGCGCAGCCCGCCAGCACCAGATCAGCGCGGTCCGGCCCGATGCAGGGATTGGAGGCGCGCCCCGCGAAATCCCAGGACAGAAGCCGCGCCTGCATTTCGCTGACTTCGGCATTGCTGAGCCACAACCCGTCGACGCGGCGGCGGTCATAGCGCGGCAGGTCGAGATGCACGCCCGCCAGCGTCGTCACCGTGCCGGAGGTGCCGATCAGGTAGAAATCGTCGGTGGCCGACAGCGTATCGAGCGGCGGGCAATCGAAGCGGCCGAGCATGCCTTCCACCTCCGTCACCATCGCCTCGAAAACGGCGGGCGACACGTCGCGGCCGCCATGGCGCTCCGACAGCGTGACGACGCCGACCGGCAGCGAGGTCCAGTGGGTGATGTGGTTGGCAAGGCGCGGCGAGCGGTTTTCGCCGATCTTCAGCACGGCGATTTCCGAGGAGCCGCCGCCGATATCGAACAGCACCACCGAGCGCGCATCGCGCCCCACCAGCGACGAGCAGCCGGACACGGCCAGCCGCGCCTCGGTCTCGCGATTGATGATTTCCAGCATGAGGCCGGTTTCCTCCGTCACCCGCGACAGGAAATCCTCGCCGTTCTCGGCGGCGCGGCAGGCTTCGGTGGCAATCAGCCGCGCGCGGCGGATGGCGCGGCTCTTCAACTTGACGGAGCAGACGCGCAGCGCTTCCACCGCCCGCTCCATCGCCGCATCCGACAGGCGGCCGCTGGTTCCCAGCCCCTCCCCCAGCCGCACGATGCGCGAAAAGGCATCCACCACCCGGAACTGGCCGGGGCGGGTCGGCTGGGCGATCAGCAGGCGGCAATTGTTGGTGCCGAGATCGAGCGCGGCGTAAAGATCGTCGCTGGCATATTCGCCCTCGCGCCCGTGGTGGCGCGGCGGCGGCGCATCGCTCTCCCCGCGCGTGGGCTTCCTGGCGGCACTGGCGGAAAAGGCATTCGGGCGCAGCGACGGCGGAGACGGCGGCGCGGGCATGTGCACCGGCACCGGCGCCCGCTGCGGATGCCCGGATTTGCCACGGTTGCGGTGCTTGTGCTTGCGCGCCTGCGGCGCGGCGGGCTCACCGGTTTTGCGCGTCTCGGCGGCCGCCGGGGCGGCCTGAGCGGCAGGCCTTTCGCCCCCGCCCTTCGAGCGGCGCCTGCGCTTGCGTTTGCGCACCGGCCCGCCCGCTTCTCCATCCAGCGCATGCGCGCCCTTGCCGGCATCGCGGACAGACGATTCACGATTCTGCTGGAAGTGTCCGGCGTCCTGCGCCGGGCGCAATTCTGGAGGGCGTCCCGCCGCCTCGGCAGAACCGGGCTGGCTGGTTACGGCAGCGCTCACGGCATCACGGGGTGAACCGTGCCGCTTCTTCTTGCCGCGCCGGGTGCCTTTCGCACCCTTGCGGCCCGCCGCCGACGCCCCGTCTTCAAACGGCTCCTGGCCGCGCTCGGGGTCTCTCACGTTCTTGATCCGATCGCCGCGCAAGGTCGTCCGACATGCTGCTGGCGTCAATAGAGTTTCGTTGACGCCATGATATCAGCAGGCTTGTTCTTCGACAATTTGTTTTTGCGGGGAAGACCGGTTTTACAGGCTCAGCGGCTGGCCGCCAGCGCCTGCGCCAGTGAAATCAGCTTTTCGCGATCGCGCACGCCCTTCTGCGCCGCATGGACCAGAATGACGGCCAGCGCCTCGCCATCGGGGCTGCCGGGGCGGATGCCGTATTGCGCGCAGGCCGTATCGAACACCGCGCGCAGCAGCGCGAGCTGATCGCCATTGAGGGGATTTCGGGCACTCAGATAGGGCAAGACCACCTCCCGGACAGCATTCCGGCCGGGAATGCCTTCCCGGCCGGAGTCTATTCAGTTGAGAACCTGCACCACCGTATGCGTCTCGGGATCCACGATGACGCGATGGTCGTTGACGATGGTGTAGGCGTAGCGCGGATCTTCCGGCACCGGTGTCAGGAGAACCGTCGAAGGAACGGGTTTTCCGACGACGACCGGCTGTTCGATCACCACGGAACCGCTGAGCGGCTGGTCCTGAACAAAGGTGACGACATGATCCGGCGGCGGATCGAGCGCCGTGCCGACAATGGCACCAGCGACGCCGCCAACCGCAGCGCCCACAGGCCCGCCGACGATGGCGCCGGTCACCGCTCCGCCAGCGGCTCCCGTCACGGCGCCGTCATCGGCAGCGGCCGCGCCCGCAAATCCAAGCGCGGCAATGGCCGCGCCAGCAATCATGATCTTTCGCATGGTCGATCTCCTCGTTTGATCTACTGTGCACGCAAACAAGAACACCGCCGCTGCGAAAGAGTTCCCTCAGTTCCCTCCCGCCGCATCCGCGCCGACGCCGTGTCCAGCGTGCCGCTTTTCCGGCTTGCGGCGCGGCGGCGGGTCGGCATAGGCATCGGGCATGTTGACCGTGCCGTTCAGAAGCCGACCGGCGATTTCCTCCGCCGCGGCAGCGCTTCCGGCCTGCGAATAGAAATTGCCGCGCACCTGGATCGCAGCCGCCACCAGCCGGAAAAAGGCATCGGTCAGCGCCGGATCGGGCCGCGCCGGATCGGTCCAGAACGCATCCAGCGGGCGCTGGCAGGTCATGCCCTCGATATCGTAGATCGCCGCCCCCAGCACCTTGACCGGCATGCCCTGGCGGATGCCGTGCAGCACCGCCGTCGAATTGACCGTCACCGCGCCGAGGCTAGCCGTCAGCAGCCGGTTGAGATCGCCGCCATCGATGACATGCACCCGGCCCGTCAGGCCAAGCGCCGCCGCCTGCCCGGCAATGAAGCCAGCCCAGTCGATCAACCCGTTGTCCAGCGGGTGCAGCTTCACCACCAGCGCGGTATCCGGCGGCGCATGACCGGCGAAGGAGG
>JBDHTA010000027.1:0-31086 GCA_039808465.1 Rhizobiaceae bacterium
GCAACATGGGCAAGCAGGCGGAAGCCGCCGCCGATTACAACATGGCATTGCAGATCAACCCGAACTACGATGTCGCCTATATCGGCCGTGGCAATCTCTACCGCCAGGCGGGCCGCGTCAACGAGGCGTTCAGCGATTTCAACCGCGCCATCCAGCTCGACACCACCGACGGGCGCGCCTTCCACAATCGCGGCCTGATCTACCAGAAGCGCGGCGATCACGGGAAGGCGATCGAGGATTTCGCCAAGGCAATCTCGCTGTCGCCGAATTCGCCCGAGCCCTATAACGGCCGCGGCATCTCCTATATCGCGCTGAACGACGACGAAAACGCCTTCGCCGACTTCAACCACGCCATCGAGCTGAACGGCAAGATCGCCGAATCCTGGGCCAACCAGGCGCTCGTCTACGAACGCCGGGGCGACAAGGCCCGCGCCGCCAAGTCCTATGCGCATGCGCTGCAACTGGACCCGCGCTACACCGTCGCCAAGGACGGGCTGGCGAGAACACGCGGCGCGTAAGACCGAACGCGGATGCCTGAAACGATTCGGCCCGTGGCGATATCCTCGCCACGGGCCGTTTGTCATTGCGCTGGCAGCAAATCTCAGAGAAGCACGAAACCGGCGATCGTCAGGATGACGAAAAGAATAAGGCCGCCGAAGAAGCCTGCGGCGGTGAAGAAACCGGCAGCCATCGCGATCAGCAGCACGACCAGAATCATGGTGCTGTATTTCGCGCCATTGATGAAAAGATTGTAGGTCTTCTCATGCTCCGGATAGTTCATCGGCGCGCCGGTTTCGACCGGTCCGGTGTGATGCTCGCTCATCGTCTACGATCTCCTTGCCCGGCAAGCGCGCCCCCTCGGCCCGCTGCCTGAATGCCATCAGAATCGCCGCATGATCGCACGCGGCCTTTCAATCCTGATGACCTACACAATAGCAGGGAAAAGCGCAATCGCAGATCGATTGCGCTTCATCCGCAGGACGGGGAAACTATCGTCGTATCGCCCGGCCGAGGGCAATGAGAATGCAGGCCCCGACGAAACCGGCGATGAGATAGCCGAACCAGCCGCCGAGCGCGATGCCGAACACCGCCAGCAGCGCATTGGCGACGATGGCGCCGACGATGCCGAGCAGGATGTTCATCAGCACGCCCATGCTGCTGCCCATGACCTTTTCCGCGAGCCAGCCCGCAATGCCGCCGATGATGATGGCCGCGATCCAGCCGATCTGTGCGTCTTCCATGAAAGTCCCTCCGTTCAGGCGAATTCGATGCCGCTTGAACGCGCGTCATGGCGATCTGGTTCCATCGGAAAGCGCGGCGTTCAAAGCTTTCCGGCGCGCTGCTGGATCATCATGAAGGTGTCGAAGGTGTATTCGGCAAGCTGCATCCACAGATAGCCTTCTCTCTTGAAGGTCACCTGATCGTCATAGATCGCCTTGAACACCGGATTGCCCGCCGAAATCTCGGTATAAACGCTCTGGGCGGCGTTATAGGCGGCTTCGAGGATTTCCTGGCTGAAAGGCCGCAGCACCGTGCCCTCGTTGACGAGCTGCTTCACCGCATGCGGGTTCTTCAGGTCGTATTTCGACATCATGCTGGTGTTGACGAAGGCGCAGGCATCCGACAGCACGGCCTGATAACTCTTCGGCAGCCCTTTCCACTTCTCCAGATTGACGAAGGCGTGGATGACCGGCCCGCCCTCCCAGAAGGCGGGGTAATAATAATATTTCGCCACCTTGTTGAAGCCGAGCTTGTGGTCGTCATAAGGGCCGACCCATTCGGCGGCGTCGATGCTGCCCTTTTCCAGCGCCGGATAGATGTCGCCGCCCGCCATCTGCTGCGGAATGACGCCGAGCTTTTCCACAACCTTTCCGGCCAGGCCCGCAATGCGCATCTTCAGACCTTTAAGGTCGTCCACGGTGTTGATTTCCTTGCGGAACCACCCGCCCATCTGCGCGCCGGTGTTCCCGGCAAGCATGCCGTAGAGATTATGCGTGGCGTAGAATTCGTTGAGCAGCCGGTTGCCGTTGCCCTCGTAGAACCAGGAATTCGTCAGCCGCGCATTCAGCCCGAAGGGAATGGCCGTGCCGATGGCGAAGACCGGATCCTTGGCGACGTAATAATAGGAGCAGGAATGGCACATCTCGACCTTGCCTTCGCTCACCGCGTCGGCGGCCTGCAAGCCGGGCACGATCTCATCGGCCGAAAACACCTGGATCTCGAACCGGCCGTCGGTGGCGTCCGACACATGCCGGGCCAGATCCACCGCCCCGCCATAGATGGTATCGAGGCTTTTGGGAAAGGACGAGGTGAGCCGCCAGGTGATCTTCGGGTTCTCCTGCGCGATGGCGGGCGCGGCAAGAGCGGAGGCCGCGGCAGCGCCAGCGCCCGCAAGGCCCGCTGTCTTGATGAACGAACGACGATCCATGAACTCCTCCCGTCTGTGCCCCCGAAGCATTTCGCGGCAGGCAAACCGGTGCCGGCCTTTGCCGGAAATGCGCCTGCAAGCTAACCATGTCACCCTTTCCGTTTCAAGCATGTTGACTTCCGGACCGGACTGGCCGCACAACATGGGCGCGGGCGCGCATGCGCGCAATTTCGCGCTATCAGGAGCTTTCATGTCCAGACCCTTCGTGGCCATTCCGGCCGATATCCGCGAATTCGACGCGACGACATGGCATTCGGTGCAGACGCAATATGTCAATGCCGTCGTCAAGGTCGCGGGCGTTTCCGCCTTCATCGTGCCCGCGCTGGAAGAGGGCAACGAGGTCGACGCCATTCTGGACCGCGTCGACGGGTTGCTGGTCTCCGGCTCGGCGACGAACGTGTATCCGGGCCTTTACGGCGCGGAGGCCCGCGACAGCGACGGCCCCTTCGACCCCGCCCGCGACGCAACCGCGATCCCGCTCATCCGCCGGGCGCTGGAGCGCGGCATTCCGCTGCTGGCGATCTGCCGCGGCTTGCAGGAATTGAACGTGGCGCTTGGCGGCACGCTGGAAACCGAAATTCAGGACATGCCCGGCCGCTGGGACCATCGCAAGCCGGAAGGCGTGCCGCGTGAGGAAGCCTATGGCATCCGCCAGCCGGTGCGCATCGCCGAGGGATCCTGCATCGCCCGCTATCTCGGCGCCGGTGAAATTCAGGTGAACTCCCTGCACCGGCAGGCAATTTCGGCCTCGGCGCCGCGCCTGCAAGTGGAAGCCACCGCCGAGGACGGCACCGTCGAGGCGGTTTCGGTGATCGGCGCGAAGGGATTTGCGCTCGGCGTGCAATGGCATCCGGAATACTGGGCCGAAACCGACCGCCCCTCGCGCCAGTTGTTCGAGGCCTATGGCGATGCGGTGCGCGCCTATGGCGCAACCCGCGCCGGGGCGTGACGGGATTTCACGAAGCGCATGAAAAAGGCCGGGCGAACCGGCCTTTGTCTTTATTACTGCGCCGTGCGCAGCATCACCGGCGCGCCGGCGGGCTCCAGCGTTTCATAGCCGGGGCCGTCGCCATCGACGATGGTCAGCACCGCCTCGCCATTGGCGCTTGCCAGAATCACGGTGCCGTCCTCATTGTCCGTCCATGTCTTCGCGCTCGCCAGCCCCGGCCACACCGCATCGCATTCCGGCGCGGCGATGAACTGGCGGCTGCGGTGGGAAACCGGCAGCCCGCGCTCGACCCGGCAACTGGTGTTGCCGCTGATATTGGTGGCGGTATAGCTGATCGAGGACGACGGAATCGAACTGGAGACGATCGGATCGACCCCTGACGGCGGCGAGGACGAAAGCCACATGGCCGAACCCGCGATGCCCAGAACGGCAAGGGTGGCTGCAAGGACAAAGACTTTCATCGGAGACGCTCCTCGTGAGTCGGTTTACCGCCCCACCATGCGCCCGGAAACTTGCCGAAGGGTTAACAAATGGTTGCGCTGCGCGCTATTGCCGCAGATCACGCCGTTTCCGGCACAGGCGTGCGCGCCCGTCCCGTCGCGAACCAGCCGATGATATTGTCGGCGACGAGATCGGCCATGGCGTTGCGCGTCGGCACCGAGGCGGAGGCGACATGCGGCAGCAGGCTGACATTATCGAAACCGAGCAGCGCCTCCGGCACGTTCGGCTCGTCATAGAACACATCGAGCCCCGCCCCGGCGATGGCGCCGCGCTCCAGCGCGCCGATCAGCGCATCCTCGTCCACGCTCCAGCCGCGCCCGACATTGATGAGAACGCCGTTCGGACCCAGCGCCTCGAGGATACCGGCGTCGATGGCCTTGTGGGTCTCGGGCGTCTTCGGCACGATGCAGATCAGGATATCGACCGCTTCCGCCATCTCCTTCAGCGAGGCGTAATGGCGATAGGAGACATCGGCGCGCGGGCTGCGGGTGTGATAGCCGATGGTGAGCTTGAAGGCTTCGAGGCGATGGGCGATTTCCAGCCCGATGCGCCCCAGCCCGTAAAGCCCGGCGCTGCGCCCCGACAGCGAAAGCGGCGAAAGCGGAAAGGCCTCGCCCTTCCCCCAGCGCCCCTCGCGCAGAAAATTCTCCGCCTGCGGCAGACGGCGCACGGTGTTGAGCAGCAGGCCTATGGCGGTATCGGCCACCTCGTCGTTCAGCACATCCGGCGTGTGGGTGACCATGATGCCGCGCTCGGCCGCCCGCCGCACATCGACGCCGTCATAGCCGACGCCGAAACTGCCGATGATTTCCAGATTGGGCAGCGCGTCGATCATATCCGCCGGCATGTCGTTGAAAACCGCGACGGCGCGAATCGCTTTCCGCGCCTCTTCATCGAGCCGCCCGATCTCCTCGCGCCCCGCCCGCACGATCCGGAAACGGCCTTCCAGGCGCTCCAGAATGCGCGGATGGATCTTGCCGGGAATCAGAACGGAAATATCGGTCGTCATGGGTGCCTATCGTCTGTTGATCGGGCCGGTGGACTGGCGGATGCGCATTTCCGGCTTGATGAGGTGAATGCCGTCGGGCTCGTGACTGCCGAGCAGCCGGTCGAGCAGGGCGCGGGCGGCAAGACGCCCGACTTCCGCCTGCCCGTTCCAGACGGTAGTAAGCGCGGGCGTCGCGATCGCCGCCTCCTCCAGATCGTCATAGCCGGTGACGGAGATATCCACGCCCGGCGTCAGCCCGGCGCGCGAGATGCCGTTCATCAGGCCGATGGCGACGAGATCGTTCCAGCACACCGCCGCCGTCGGCTTCTGCGGCAGCGAGAGGAAATGCACCGCCGCCTCGAACCCGCCCTGCTTGGAGCGGGGGCCGGGAATGCGCAGTTCCGGATCGACCTCGATGCCCGCCTTGCGCAGCGCGTTGACATAGCCCTGGTAGCGGTCGCGGCCCGTGGAAGTCTGGTCGGTGCCGCCGATCATGGCGATCACGCGGTGCCCGAGCCCGATCAGGTGATTGGTCGCCAGCGAAATGCCGTAGCTGTCGTCGCCGCGATAGGTCGGCATGTCGACGCCTTCCATGGAGCGGGCGACGAGAATGGCGGGCATGCCGTTCTGCTCGGCAAGCTTCACATCCTCTATGGGCGTGCCGATGGCGGGCGACATGATGACGCCGTCGCCGCCGAGTTGCAGCAGCGTTTCGATGAAATTGCGCTGTTTCTCCACCGAATCATAGTGATTCGAGAGGATGAAGGTATGCTGGCTGCGGTCCAGCTCGCTTTCGATGGCCTTGAGGATTTCGCCGTAGAAGGGGTTCATGATGTCATGCACCACCACCCCGATGATGCCGGAGCGCGAGGTGCGCAGGCTGGCGGCGCGGCGGTTGTAGATATAGCCGAGCGTCCTTGCCTGTTCCTTGATCTTTTCGCGGGTTGCCGAAGCCACCAGCGGACTGTCGCGCAGGGCAAGCGAAACAGTCGCCGTGGAAATCCCCAATGTCTCGGCGATCGTCGAAAGCTTTATCTTTTGAGCCACCCTGTCTCCTCCGCGCGCCTCAGCCGATCATGCAATCCGATTAAACATTTTAATTAAACGATTTGAGTCACGCTGCGCAATCGCCAAATATGACATTTTCGCAAAATACCGGGCCGGGTTGTCACTCCTGCGCGTCCTCGCCGCGTTCGATGCCCTGAAGATTGAGATCGACGGCGCGCAGAAGCCGGATCAGGGTGCGCTTTTCCTTGTCGGAAAAACCCTTCAGCGCCAGATCGTCACAGGCGCTCACGGCGCGGGCGATCAGGGTAACGCTGTTCTGGCCCGCCTCGGTCAGATGCACCTTGGTCTGGCGCTGGTCGCTTTCGTCGTGGCGGCGGGAGAGGAAGCCCTGCGCCTCCAGCCGCCCGATGGTGCGCGTCATCGTCGGCGCCTTGACGCCGAGGCGCTGCGCCAGCGCGCCGGGCGTCAGCCCGTCGGTTTCGGCAAGCGCCATGATCACGCCGTCCTGCCCCGCATACAGCCCGCCGTCGAGCAGATTGCGCGACAGCGCCGTTCTCACCGAGCGCGCCGCCTGCGTCACCGCCTGGCCGAAATCCAGCGCGCCATCCTCATGCTTTTTCTTCTTGGCGCTCTTGTTTTTCTTGCCGTCTTTCTTTTTTCCCATTGCGCTTTCTTTTCGTGGCTGACCGGCGGCGGTATGGTTGCATGCCAATCCTTACAGAATGCGAAAGCAGACCGCCAGATGCCGCACCCCGCCCCGTATTTTCACGACAACGACCCCGGCCTGCCGCCGCAGGCGCGGCGGGACTGGATCGCCGTGCTGCCGCTCGGCGCCCATGAGCAGCACGGCCCGCACCTGCCCTTCGAGACCGACAGCCTGATCGCCGGAGGCATGGTGGAACACATCATCGCCCGCCTGCCGGAAAACCTTCCGGTCACCTTCCTGCCGGTGGAAACCACCGGCTATTCCATCGAGCATATGGATGTGGCGGGCACGCGCAGCCTTGCATGGGATGAAGCCGTCCGCCGCTGGCTCGGCATCGCCGAAGGCCTGCACCGGCAGGGCATCCGCAAATTCGTGATGCTGAACGCCCATGGCGGCAATTCGCCCTTGATGACCGTGGTTGCCACCGAGGCGCGGGTGCGTTTCAACATGCTGGCGGTGGCGACGAGCTGGACCCGTTTCGGCCAGCCGGGCGGCTGGATTTCGCCCGGGGAAAAATCCATCGACATTCACGGCGGCGAAATCGAGACGGCGGTGATGCTGGCGCTGCATCCCGGCAAGGTCGACATGAACAAGGCAGCGGCCTTCCCCTCCCGCCAGAGCGAATTTGCCGGGCGCTTCCGGCATCTGCGCGCCTACGGGCCGCATGCCTTCGGCTGGAAGATGTCCGACCTCAACCCTGAGGGCGCCGCGGGCAATGCCGCGAAAGCCACGGCGGAAAAAGGCCGCGCCCTCATCGACCACGCCGTCACGGGAATCATCGAATTGCTGGAGGACATCGCGTCTTTCGATGCGGACGAACTGACATGATCTCCACGCAATTGCGCACGAAAAACGGTTTCCACTTTTTCCGGAATTGCGGAAACACTTTGAACTGGAACCGCCCTCTCCTTATATGGGAGCAATGCGTTCCGCCACAGCTTCTCCCACGAGGCCCATCATGACCGAAGCAACCACGCCCAAGCCCATCCCCGTCACCGTCCTCACCGGCTATCTCGGCGCGGGCAAGACCACGCTCCTCAACCGCATCCTCTCCGAAAACCACGGCAAGAAATACGCCGTCATCGTCAACGAATTCGGCGAGATCGGCATCGACAACGACCTGATCGTGGAATCCGACGAGGAAATCTACGAGATGAACAATGGCTGCGTCTGCTGCACGGTGCGCGGCGACCTGATCCGCGTCGTCGAAGGGCTGATGCGCCGCCCCGGCCGTTTCGACGGCATCATCGTGGAAACCACCGGCCTTGCCGATCCCGTGCCCGTCGCCCAGACCTTCTTCATGGATGACGACGTGCGCGCCAAGACCGAACTCGACGCCGTCGTGGCGCTGGTCGACGCCAAGCACCTGCCGCTGCGCCTGAAGGACAGCCGCGAGGCCGAGGACCAGATCGCCTTCGCCGATGTCGTCGTCATCAACAAGACCGACCTCGTGACCCCGGAAGAAGTGACCCGCATCGAGGACACCGTGCGCGCCATCAATCCCTCGGCGCGCATCTACAGGACGACGCGCTCCGGCGTCGATCTCGCCCGCGTGCTCGATCAGGGCGCCTTCAATCTGGAGCGTGCGCTGGAAAACGATCCGCATTTCCTCGATCACGACCACCCCGACCATGTCTGCGGCCCGGATTGCGATCACGACCATCACCATCATGGCCATGAGCATCATCACCACGATCATGACCACGCCTGCGGCCCCGACTGCAACCACGACCACCATCATCACGATCACGACCATGGGCACGGCCATCACCACCACGCCCCCTCGCCGATCCATGACGTGACGGTGCAATCGATCTCGCTGCGCGGCGGCGAGATGAACCCGGATCGCTTCTTCCCGTGGATCCAGAAGGTGACGCAGACGGACGGCCCCAACATCCTGCGCCTCAAGGGCATCATCGCCTTCAAGGGCGACGAGGAGCGCTATGTGGTGCAGGGCGTGCACATGATCATCGAGGGCGATCACCAGCGCCCGTGGAAGGACGGCGAAAAGCGCGAAAGCCGCCTCGTCTTCATCGGCCGCAATCTCGACCGCGAGAAGCTGGAGCGCAGTTTCCACGCCTGCGAGGCAACCGTGGCGACGGCCTGACCATGGCCGGGCTGAAGGATATCCCGCACGGGGCGCTCGCCATCGGCGATATCCTTCGCCTGCCGGAAAATTACGATCTCGGGCCGGGCTCCGGCCCGGTCGACCTGATGGTTTTCGACCCGCAGGACAGCGAATGCGGGCTGGGCCTTCTGGTGATCTCCGGCTATAAGGCGGGCCTTATCTATGCCCGGCTGCCGCTGGATTCCCTCAAGGACGGCGCGCAGGCGCTGGATACCGGATGGCTGACGGACAACTGGAACCGCTGGTTCTGCTATGAATATGGAGATGGCATGCGCGTGATCGATATCGACCGGGTGAAGGTGCTCGGCTGGGACAAACGGATTGTGCAGGAGCTTGCCTGATGCCGACCGTCGCCCCCCTCGATCTCTCCGGCCATGCCGTCGCCGCCGCCTTTCTCGGCGACACTCCCTTCTTTGCCGCCGCCAGCGGCGAGATCCACCGCCTCGATGGCGGCGAGAAGGTGACGAAAGCCCATGACGGCCTGCTGACCTGCATCCGCGATCCATGGTCGGCCTCGCTGCTGACTGGCGGCGAGGATGGCAAGGTGCTGCGCATCGCCGCCGATGGCGGCGTCACCGAGCTTGCGCATGTGCCGCGCAAATGGATTTCGCAGGTGGCGGGCGGCCCGCAGGGCGCCGTCGCCTATGCCCATGGCCGCGTGGCCATCGTGCGCATGGCCGATGGAGCCGAAAAGGAATTTCAGGAAGCCCGCACCGTCGAGGGCATCGCCTTTGCGCCCAAGGGCTTGCGCATCGCCACCGCCCGCTACAACGGCGTGTCGCTGCATTGGGTCTCAACTCCCGGCCAGCCCGTCGATCTCGAATGGAAGGGCGCGCATACCGGCGTCACCTTCTCCCCCGACAACCGCTTCGTCGTCACCACCATGCAGGAAAACGCCCTGCATGGCTGGAAGATCGACGGCAAGGGCGGGGCCGACGCCCGCCATATGCGCATGAGCGGCTATCCCGCCAAGGTGAAGTCGCTGTCCTGGTCGCCGAAGGGCAAGTGGCTGGCTTCCTCCGGCGCGCCCGCCGCCATCGTCTGGCCCTTCTCCGGCAAGGAAGGCCCGATGGGCAAGGCGCCGCTGGAACTCGGCACCCGCGCCAATATCATGGTCACGCAGGTCGCCTTCCACCCGGCCGAGGAAGTGCTGGCGATCGGCTTCATCGACGGCATGATTCTCGGCGTGCGCATTGCCGACGGCAAGGAGGCGCTGCTGCGCCGCCCCGGCAAGGGCGCGATCACCGGCATGGCCTGGAGCGGCAACGGCAAGCTGCTCGCCTTCGCCTCCGAAGCGGGCGATTGCGGCGTCATCGATATCAGCGCCTGATTTCAGGACACGGGGGCGATCCGGCTTTCCCGGTCGAACGACCGCACGGCATGGCGGAACACCCGTTCTGCGCCGTCGGCGGCGGCGTCGAGGTCGAAGGGATCGGCGCGGTCGAGCAGGTCGAGAAAGCCGCGCCAGTTCTCCACCCCTTGCGCCTGCGCGGCCAGATGCCGCGCCCCCGCCTCCGCCGAAAGCCCGAGCATCACCGCCCGCTGATAGAGAATGCGCGCCCCGAGCGCCGATCCTTCCAGCACATACAGCGCCCCGAACCGGCCTGACGGCGTATCCGCCATTTGCTCATGCGCGATGGCGGACAGAGGCGGAACGCCGAGATCGCGCAGATCCTGCTCGGCCTGCGC
Source organism: Rhizobiaceae bacterium (assembly GCA_039808465.1). Classification (GTDB taxonomy): domain Bacteria; phylum Pseudomonadota; class Alphaproteobacteria; order Rhizobiales; family Rhizobiaceae; genus Metarhizobium. The sequence goes on from JBDHTA010000027.1 coordinate 10,398, forward strand.
CGCGACGCGGCACGGCTGCCAGCCGTTCTCTCCCCTGAAATCGCCGATGACCGCCTCCATATCGGCGCGGAACCGGTGAATGCCCGCGAGATAATGACGATAATCGGCCAGCGTATCGAAGGCGCCGACCACGGAATCGACGAGGGCATGAAGGCGGGCGGTGCGCTCGCGCAGGAGAAAACGCCGGGTCGGACTATGCATGGGACGGTCTTTTGAATGCGGGCCGCGCCGGGATGACGCAGGCCTGCACATAAATGCGCGGCGCCGGAAAAAATTCCAGCCCGCCGCGCAAAAAAAGACCGCGCCCCACCGGGCAGGGATTGGCGGAGCGCGGCATCGGGATTGCGACAGAAACGCCACGAAGGGTGATTCGGTTCCGGCTGCGTGAAATAACCGCCTGCGGCACCCCCTCTGCCGCTTGGCGCAGGGCTATCGCATCTGGAATTTGCCCCTCACCCTAACCCTCTCCCCGCTTGCGGGGAGAGGGGACTTGCCCCACGCATGGCTATTGCTTGAGGAAAACGGTGCGGCATATCCCCTTCTCCCCGTTTTACGGGGAGAAGGTCGCGGCAGCGGGATGAGGGGCCTTTACGCCATATGCGATTGCCCCGCGGCAACGATCATCCCCGCAGCGCCGTCCAGCGCGCCGCCGGTCAGTTCCAGCCCGAGAAAGCGCCGCCGCTCGAAGGGGCCGGGCATGACGAGATGCGCTGCCTTCTCCGCGAAGAAGCCGAACCGCTCGTAATATTCGGGATCGCCGACCAGCAGGATCGCCCCATGCCCGAGCCGCTTCGCCTCGGCAATCGCGGCGCGCATCAGCGCCCCGCCGATGCCCCGGCCCTCATGAGCGGCGTCGACGGCCAGTGGGCCGAGCAGCAGCGCCGGAACCGGGCGGCCATCCAGCCCGATGCCTGCCTCGACATGCCACAGCCGCACCGTGCCGGTCACGCCGCCTTCGCCATCCCGCGCCACGAAGGAAAGCCCATCGGCGGGCAGGCGCCCCCGGCGCAGCTTCTCGGAGGATTTGCGGCGGCGATCCGCCCCCATCGCCGCGTCGAGCAGCGCCTCGCGGGCGAAAACATCGGCATCGGTTTCATGGTCGATGCGAAAGGAAAGGGTTGCGCCAAGCGCGCATGCGGAATTGAAAACAGCGGCCATCGCGGCCTCCTGCGCCAAAACTGCCGCCACAAGCGGTCACCGGATATGATCGGGAGAAGCCCGGCGCATTCGGGAGAATGCGCCGGAAGCCAACGTCAGATCACGTAGGCCTTGAGCGGCTCGAAGCCGTTGAACGCCACCGCCGAATAGGTGGTGGTGTAGGCGCCCGTGCCCTCGATCAGAATCTCGTCGCCGATGCTGAGCGAAATCGGCAGCGGATAGAGGTTCTTCTCATAGAGCACATCGGCCGAATCGCAGGTCGGACCGGCGATGACGCAGGGCTCCATCGCATCGGCGTCATGGGCGGTGCGGATCGGATAGCGGATGGCTTCATCCATGGTTTCCGCCAGACCGCCGAACTTGCCGACGTCGAGATAGACCCAGCGCGCCTCGTCATTGTCGGACTTGCGCGAGATCAGCACGACTTCCGCCTTGATGACGCCCGCATTGCCGACCATGCCGCGGCCCGGCTCGATGATCGTCTTCGGAATGTTGTTGCCGAAGTGCTTGCGCAGCGAGCTGTCGATGGCCTTGCCATAGGCTTCCGCCGCCGGAACGTCGCGCAGGTACTTCGTCGGGAAGCCGCCGCCGAGGTTGACCATCTTCAGATGGATGCCCTGCTTGGCAAGCTGCGCGAAGACGCGCTTGGCATCCGCCAGCGCGCTGTCCCATGCCTCGACGCGCAGCATCTGCGAGCCGACATGGAAGGACACGCCGTAGGATTCCAGCCCGAGCTGGTGCGCGTAGACGAGCACGTCGACGGCCATCTGCGGCACGCAGCCGAACTTGCGCGACAGCGGCCATTCGGCGCCTTCGCCATCGGTCAGCACGCGGCAGAAGACGCGCGCGCCGGGGGCGGCGCGGGAAATCTTCTCGACTTCCTCATGGCTGTCGACGGCAAACAGGCTGACACCCAGCGCATGGGCGCGCGCGATGTCGCGCTCCTTCTTGATGGTGTTGCCGAAGGAGATGCGGTCGGCGGTGGCGCCCGCGTCGAGCGCCATCTGGATTTCGGCGACCGATGCGCAGTCGAAGCTCGAGCCCAGCGAGGCGAGCAGCGACAGGATTTCCGGGGCCGGATTGGCCTTGACGGCGTAGTAGATGGCGCTGTCCGGCATGGCATGGCGGAAGGCGTCGTAATTGTCGCGCACCACGTCCAGATCGACGACGAGGCAGGGGCCTTCCGGGCGGCGGGTCTTGATGAAGTCGAGAATGCGGTCGGTCGTCATGGTCGTTTCCCCTACAGGTCCAGCATCCGGCAAACGCCGGAAAACAAAGAGCCGTCAACGCAACGCGCAACCCCGGCCGATGGAGACCCCGGAATCTTGCGAAGCGCATGAAAGCGCGATGATGAACGAACCGCCTTGCAACGGAAACGTTCGCTTAGTCTGCCATGGATTGGAGGGGGAACCCGACCGCACTTCCGGCAATGAAGGTGTGCCTCTACAGTAACCCCGGCTGATGGAAAGCCGGCAGACACCAGAAAGGCCCGCACCGTCGTTGCTTCAAGATGTCCTCGCATTTCCCGGTTGGCCGGAATAGCGACTGGAGCGGTTAGTTCCAGGTACCTTACCGATTTCCTCACCACATCGAGGGTCGGCGGACACCCACAGGCACGTGCGACTTTGGGCAGGGCGGATGTAAGAATATTCGCCGTCATAATCAAGAGCTTTTTCACGGGATGTGAACGATTTTTTCATTGAACGGTGAAACCGCATTGTTCACAATTGCTTGACTGTCAAACCCCATCGCGCGCTGCGTGCAAACCTTTGAAAAGACAGCACGTATCGCGGCAGAGGCAAGGAAGCCATGGACACCCTGACCCGCATTCGCGCCTTCATCGACGTGGTGGAGGCGGAAGGTTTTTCGGCCGCCGCCCGCAAGGTGGGGCGCTCCAAGGCGCTGCTGTCGAAATATGTGCGTGAGCTGGAGGACGAACTCGGCGCGCTGCTGCTCAACCGCACCACGCGGCAGTTTTCGCTGACGGAGGCGGGGCACACCTATTACCGCACGGCTTCCGATATCCTCAAGGAGATCGACAGCCTTGCCGATCTGGTGCGCGAGAACAATGCCGACCTGAAGGGCCGGTTGCGCATTTCGGCGCCGCGCACCTATGTCGATGCGGAGGTCGGCCAGTCGCTGATCGATTTCGCCGCCGCCCATCCGGATCTGTCGCTGGAAATCCTCTCCGAAGACCGGTTCGTCGACCTGATCGAAGAGGGATTCGACGTGGCGATCCGCATCACGCGGATGGAGGATTCCGGCATGATCGCCCGCAAACTCTCCGATTTCCGCGTCTTCGTCTGCGCCACGCCCGGCTTCGTCGCCGCGCATCCGGGCCTTGCCCATCCGACCGATCTCGCCGACGTGCCCTTCATCATCGACACCAATTCGCGCTCGCACAACACCATGCGCTTTTCCAGCCCCGACGGCACCATCTTCTCGGTGCCGGTTTCCGGGCCGATCGAGGTCAACAGCCCGCAGGCGACGCTGCGCGCCGCCCGCATGGGGCTCGGCGTCGCCTCGGTGCCGGATTTCATCGCAAGGCCGCATATCGAAAGCGGCGAACTCGTCAGCCTGTTCGATGACTGGCTGCCGCCCGATCGCGGCATCTACGCGGTCTATCCGCACCGGCGCTATCTTCCCGCCAAGGTGCGCAGTTTCGTCGATTTCCTGTCCAACTGGTTCCGGAAACAGCAGGCGTGACGAATTTTCGGCGCGGTCCCATTTCCGTCCAAGTCTGGCGAAACAACAGACACCCGATTTGCAAGGCTTTTTCCATGTCGAAACGCTTCCTTCCGCTCACTCTCGCGCTGACGCTTGTGGCGACACAGGCCAGCGCCCATCCGCATATCTTCGCCGACGCGCGGCTGGAGGTGGTGGCGGGCGAGGACGGCACGATCCTGGAACTGCGCAATGTCTGGCGCTTCGACGACATCTTCTCCTCCAGCGTGCTGATGGATTTCGACAAGAACACCAATCTGAAGCTCGACCCGCCGGAGCAGGAGGAAGTGGGCAAGACGGTGCGCGACTCGCTTGCCGAGTTCAACTACTACATGACCGTGACCGAAAGCGGCAAAACCATCCCCGTCGAAAAGCCTGACATCATCCATGTCGACTACAAGGACGGAAAATTGCTGATGTTCTTCGCGGTCAAGCCGTCGCAGCCGATGCCGCTCAAGGGCAAGCTCACCTTCGGCGTCTACGACCCGACCTTCTACACCGCCATCGATTTCAACAGCGACGACGATCTCGCCACCGTCGGCGACGGTTTTGCGGCCTGCAAGCGCGCCGTGATCCGCCCCGATCCCGATCAGGTGCTGGCCGACAACCAGGCCAATCTCACCGAAGCCTTCTTCAACGACCCGGCCGGCACCGACATGTCCAAACTCTTCGCAACCCGGCTGGAGCTGACATGCTGACGAAAAGCAGGTTTTTCCGTTCCCTTCCCTTCATCGCCCTGCTGTTGCTGGCGGGGCTTTCCGCCGCGCAGGCGCAATCGCCGCTCGGCATCGGCGCCGCCGAGCCGGGCATTTCGGTGTCCGGCCCCTTCGCGGGCCTGTTCCTGTGGGTGAACCAGCATCAGCAGGCCTTCTACCGGTCGCTGACCGGCGCGCTGAAAGCGATGCGCGAAGACCCGTGGCAGCTCGGGGCGCTGGTCGGCCTGTCCTTCGCCTATGGCATTTTCCACGCGGCGGGGCCGGGCCACGGCAAGGCGGTGATTTCCTCCTACATGATCGCCAACGAGATCCAGCTCCGGCGCGGCGTCTTCATCGCCTTCCTCTCGGCCTTCATGCAGGGCGCGGTCGCGATCCTGCTGGTAATCGCGGCCTATCTCATCCTGCGCGGCACGACGGTTTCGATGACGCAGGCGACGCAGGCGCTGGAAATCGCCAGCTTCGCGCTGATCACCCTGTTCGGTTTCTGGCTGATCGTCCGGAAACTGCGCTCGCTGCGGGTCGCCGTGCCCGCGCCCGCCCCGCTTGCGGCGGCGGGCATGACCGCCAGCCTGTTTTCCGATGCCGAACCCGTCAACCGCTCCGCCGCCGGGCATCACGCCCACGCGCATCACCATCACCATGCCGGTTGCGGCCACGATCACGGCGCGGGGCTGGTCTGCTCGACCTGCGGCCATGCGCATGCGCCCGATCCCGGCCTGCTGAACGCCGAGCGCTTCAACCTGCGCGAAGCCTGGTCGGCGATCATCGCGGTCGGCCTTCGCCCCTGTTCCGGCGCGCTGCTGGTGATGACCTTCTCGCTGCTGAACGGGCTTTATCTCGGCGGCGTGCTGTCGGTTCTCGCCATGTCGCTCGGCACCGCGATCACGGTTTCGGCGCTGGCGACGATGGCCGTTTCCGCCAAGGGGCTGGCGCTGAAGATGGCGGGCATCGGCTCGCCCCGGGCCGCCTGGATCGGCCACGGCATCGAATTGCTGGGCGCGGTCTTCGTGATGATGATGGGGCTGCTGCTGCTCGGCGCTTCGCTGCAAGGCGGCGGCTTTGGCCTTGGCGGATAAATATCAACGCCCGCGCTGGTAACGCGCCCGGAGCCAGAAGATCAGGAAGAAGGCGAGAACGGCGAGCGCGCCGAAGGCGGCGGCCAGCCAGGGCGAATACTCGCCGAGCCACAGCATCACCTTCGGCATGATGAAGAACAGCAGGCCGACCGCCAGCATGATGATGGCGGCGGCGACAGCCGGTGAACGGGGCTTTTGCTGGTCGGCGGCCATGGATATCTCCCTGCCTGAAAGCATATGACCGCCGCTTTAGAGCGGCGGCCACGGAAAGGCAACAGAAAGCCTCAGACCTTGACGCCGGAAACGGTCGCCTCGATGTGATCGACGAGATCGTCCGGCAGACCGAGACGGCCCGCCAGAAGGTCGAGATAGCCGCGTTCGGCGCGGCTGTCGGGCTCGATCGCAAGCCGCGAGGCGGTGTAAAGCTCCACTTTCTGCTCGTCCGTCCGGGCGGCGGCGATCAGGGCGTCGAGATCGGTCGGCTCGGCCAGTTCCCGCTCCAGAAAGCTTTCCGCCTCCGAATCGAAGCCGGAAAGGCGCGCCTTGTCCATGATGCGGGCGCGCTCGGCGTCATCGATATGGCCGTCGGCCTTGGCGGCGGCGATCATGGCGCGCACCAGCACCAGCACGAAATCGTTGCGCAGGATCTGCGGCTCGGTGCTGAAGCCGGAATCGGCGGGCGGCGGCAGGATCTGGATATTCTCCGGCTCGGCGGGCGCGGACTGCGGCGCATTGCCCGCCTGATAATTTTTATAGGCCTGATAGGCGAGCCCGGCGATGGCGGCGAGACCGCCCGCCGTCAGCGCGTTTCCGGCGATGTTGCGGCCCGTTTTGGTGCCCAGCAGCACGGCGGCCAGCGCCCCGGTTTTCCACGGATTGTCCTTGCCGTATTGCACGGCCTGATCGGCGCGGTCGCGTACGCTACCGCCGACACCCGGCAATTGCGACCCGAGGAACTGTTCCAGAAGCTTTCGCGCGTCAAACATCTCTTGCCGTCTCCCTGTTGGCGATTGCCGTTCAACATAGGAAGGCGAACGGCGTTTAAAAAGGGCACAGGGCAGGCAAAGCGCGCCGCCCCATGCCAGCCATACGGTAAAATCAGCCGCCGAGTGCCGCCGCTTCGTTGGCGAGCTTCGTGATGCCCGCCCAGTCGCCCGCCGCCACCATTTCCTTCGGCGCAACCCAGGAGCCGCCGACGCAGACGACATTCGGCAGGCCGAGATAATCGCAGGCGTTCTTCAGCGAAATGCCGCCCGTCGGGCAGAACAGCGTGCCCGAAAGCGGCGAGGACAGCGACTTGAGATAGGCCGCGCCGCCCGCCTGCTCGGCCGGGAAGAATTTCAGAACCTCGTAGCCTTCCTCGCGCAGCGCCATCGCCTCGCTTGCCGTCGCGGCCCCCGGCAGCAGCGGCACATCGCTGCCATCCGCCGCCGCCAGAATCGCGTCCGTCACGCCGGGGCTGACGATGAAGGTGGAACCGGCGGCAACCGCCGCCTCGAAATCGCGGGCGTTGAGGATGGTGCCCGCGCCGACGGCGGCCCCCTCGACTTCCGCCGCCACGGCCCGCACCGCATCGAGGGCGGCAGGCGTGCGCATGGTGATCTCGATCGCCTTCAGGCCGCCCGCCACCAACGCCCGCGCCAGCGGCACGGCGGAAGCCGCATCCTCGACGATCAGCACCGGCACAACCGGCTGGAGTTTCAGGATCGACAGAAGCTTTGCTGTTTTTTCACCCATTTGCTGACCCATGGCCGATTGTCCTTAAAACGATTAGTATGTCTTTCGGATACCCTTCCCCGGCGGCAATGTCGAGAGCGGCGGGCCGGAAAAGACGAGCGGAACGGGTTTACGCGGCGATCCCCTTTCCGTTAGGTTGAAGGCGGACGGGCAAAACGGCACGGAGCATATGGCCAAGGAAATCGAGCGGAAGTTTCTGGTTCTGGACGAGCGTTGGCGCGATGCGGTGACCGGCGCGACCGATCTGCGGCAGGCCTATATTCTTTCGATGGAAAAGCGCTCGCTGCGCGTGCGCATCCTCGACGGGGAGCGGGCGACGCTCACCATAAAGATCAGCAACGGCACGCTGTCGCGCGACGAATTCGAATACGATATTCCCCGCGAGGAAGCCGAGGAGATGCTGGGCAGCGCCATCGGCATCGTTCTGGAAAAGACCCGCTTTCTCGTGCCTTATCAGGGCTATATCTGGGAAGTCGACGTTTATGACGGCGCCTATCGCGGCCTTGTCATCGCCGAGGTGGAATTGCAGGACGAGGATGAAGACCCGCCGCTTCCCGAATGGCTCGGCCCGGAGGTGACGGGCGACCGCCGCTACTCCAATCAGTCGCTGGCGACGGAGGATCTGCGCGGCGAAATGGGCCTGCCGCTGCCGCCGCTCTCCGCCTGAAGGCCAAGGCGCGCCGCGATCCTTCAGGCTCCGCCCACTTTGCGCGGCAGGCCCTGTCGCGAAGAATATTGCGCCTTTTGCCCGAAAGCGGTATTTGCGGGCCATGACCGATCATCCCTTGTCCCCCCGCCCGGAAGCGCACGGCGCCTTTCTCGTCGCCGCGCTCTATCATTTCGCCGCCGTGCCGCGCTTCGAGAGCCTGCGCGCGCCTTTGCAGGCGCTATGCGAGGAAAACGGCGTCAAGGGCACGCTGCTGCTTGCCCGCGAGGGCATCAACGGCACCATTGCCGGGCCGGAGGCGGGTATTGCCGCCGTTCTCGGCTTCCTGCGCGCCCAGCCGGAATTCCGGGCGCTGGAGCACAAGGAAAGCCGCGCCTCGAAAATGCCCTTCCTGCGCATGAAGGTGCGGCTGAAGAAGGAAATCGTCACCATGGGCGTCGAGGACATCGACCCCAACCGCATCGTCGGCACCTATGTCGAGCCGCGGGAATGGAACGAGCTGATTTCCGATCCCGATACCATCGTCATCGACACCCGCAACGATTACGAGACCGCCATCGGCATCTTTCGCGGCGCCGTCGATCCGAAGACGAAAACCTTCCGCGAGTTTCCGGACTGGGTGCGCCAGAATCCCGGCCTGCACAACAAGCCGAAGATCGCCATGTATTGCACCGGCGGCATCCGCTGCGAGAAGGCCACCGCCTTCATGAAGGAGCAGGGCTTCGAGGAGGTCTACCACCTCAAGGGCGGCATCCTGAAATATCTCGAGCAGGTGCCGGAAGAGGAAAGCCTGTGGGATGGCGCCTGCTTCGTGTTCGATGAGCGCGTTTCCGTTACCCATGGCCTGAAGGAAGGCGGCCACCGGCTCTGCCGCGCCTGCCGCCAGCCGCTGACGGCGGAGGAAATCCTTTCGCCGCTCTACGAGGAAGGCGTGGCCTGCCCCCATTGCGCGGCAAGCCGCAGCGAGGAAGACCGCGAGCGCTTCCGCCAGCGCCAGAAGCAGATGCTGCTGGCGAAGAAGCGCGGCGAGCGCCATCTCGGAAGCTGATTGACGCATTTTCAGGAAAAGTGGAAACCGGTTTTCCGTGTGAAAATGCGATAAAAAGGCCTTACGCCGCCAGCACCCGGCAGCCCTGCCGGGCGAGATAGACCGACAATTCCTCCGGCGGCACCGGGCGGCTGAAATGATAGCCCTGCAATTCGTCGCAGCCGCAGAGTCTCAGCGCAATCGCCTGCTCCTCTTCCTCGATGCCCTCCGCCGTCACGGGAATGTCGAGCGCCCGCGCAATCGCCACCGTCGCCTGGAGCAGCGCCCGCCCCTGCGCGCATTCATGCACGGAAGCGACCAGCGAACGGTCGATCTTCATGCGGTCGAAGCCGAATTGCCGGAGATAGCCGACGCTGGAGAAGCCCGCGCCGAAATCGTCCAGCGCAATGCGGACGCCGAAGGATTTCAATGCCTCGATGGTCCAGCGCGCCCGCGCCGGGTTCTGGATGAAATAGCCCTCCGTCACCTCCAGCCGGATGCGGGCGGGATCGACGCCGCTTTCCCGGATCACCTCGCCGACATTGACGGTGAAGGCGGGATTGCGGAACTGGCCGGGCGAAATATTGATCGACACATGCAGATCCGGCCATTGCTGGATCTGCGCGCAGGCGGCGCGCAGCACGAACATGCCGATGGCGTCGATCAGGCCGGTGGTCTCGGCCACCGGAATGAACACATCCGGCGGCACCGGCCCATGGCCGGGGCGGTTCCAGCGCACCAGAGCCTCGACACCGGCAACGGTGAAATCGGCGGCGCGCACCACCGGCTGATAGACGACCGTCAGCGCCTCCGCCTCGATGGCGCGGCGCAGGTCGATTTCCATCCGGTTCTTTTCCTCGCGGTCGGCATCCATGGAGCCGTCATAGACGGCGATGCGGCCGCGCCCGTTTTCCTTGGCGTGGTACATGGCGAGATCGGCCTGCCGCAGCGCCTCATCGCAATCGACAAGCCCGAGCGGCGACGCCGCAAGCCCGATGCTGGCCCCGACGGTGGCGACCCGCTCGCCGATGGTCAGCGGCTCGGCGAAGAATTGCAGGATCGATTCGCCAAGGTTGAGCGCGAATTGCTGCGACTGCCCGGTGGCGATGGCGATGGCGAACTCGTCGCCGCCGATGCGCGCCAGCATGGCTGTTTCCGGCACCAGAATCTGCAAACCGGCCGAAACGCCGCGAATCAGCCGGTCGCCGGTGCCATGGCCATAGGCGTCGTTGACTTCCTTGAAGCCGTCGAGATCGAGATAGAGCAGGAAGACATTGCTTTTTTCCGTCCGCGCCTTCGCGATCATGGTTTCGAGTCCGGCATAGAAGCCCGCCCGGTTCAGCAGGCCGCTCAGCCGGTCATGCACCGCCAGCGCCTGCGCCCGCGTCTCGTCGTCCTTGAGACGGCGCATGGCGACGACGCCGATCAGCAGCAGCGCCAGGAAAAAGCAGCCGACGATGCTGAGCGCCAGAACCACCAGCGGCCGGGCGCGGTCATAGCTGGCGTCGCCCGGCACCCGCGAGGTCCAGACCAGCCGGGCAAGCAGGCTGCCATCCGCATCCACCACCGGCACGGAATAATCGCCGCCGCTATCGGCGGCGGCCAGCCGCAGGCCGGGGATGACATAAACTTCCGACATGTGGCGGATTTTGCGCGCATCGAGGTGACGCGCATAGACGAGATAGCGGTAATTATCGCGCGGCTGCCACAGCAGGCCGCTTTTCATGCGCACCAGCGCCACACCGGCAGCGGCGATGCCCTCGCGGGTGCGCACGAAGCCCGACGCTTCCGGCAGGCCCCGCGCTTCCGGCGCGCTCGCCCGGCCCGCCAGCGTGCGGATCGTGTTGCCGAAGAAACTGTCCAGCGTGTCATCGATCGGCTTGCCGTGCCGGTAGGCCATCTCGACCTTCAGATCGGCGCCGACCACGAAGGCGGTGTCGAACAGGTCGCTGTTGACGGTCATGTCGCCGATATTGCTGATCGTCCAGTCGCGGCCGTCGGGCGCATACATGTAATGGGCGGCATCGTCCCAGGCAGCGTAGTCGTTCAGCGTCGCATGCAGTTGCTGCATGAAGCTTTTCAGCGCGCCATTCGTCGTTTCCTGCGAACGTCCGTCATCGAGGCTGTTGGCATGGCGCGCCACTTCGCCGATGGCGGCGAAGACGATCAGGGTCACGACCGTCACCACGACGGCGAAGGCGGCCAGAACGGCCAGCACCGCCAACTGCCGGCGCCCCTCACTCGTTTCCGGGATAAGCCGCAAAAAAAGCTGCATCCATTGACTCCATGACCAAGGATACAGCTCTGCGAAATTCCTTCAGATCCGGTTAAACCCGGCTGCCAAGTTTTTGGGGTAAGAGATAGCGGCAAAATCAAACCATTGGAAATAATGGTTTTTCAAAAGAGCCGCTTTTGCGCGCCAGACAACTAAATTGCCGAGAGCGGCCTGATCGCCGGATAAACGGCGCGGTACCGGCCATAGGCGTCGCCATAGGCCTCAGCCAGCTCCGCGACCGGCTCCACCGTCGCCGCCGTCCGGGGCGCCGCGCAGACGGCAACCGGATCGGCGCCGGTCGCGGCGATCAGGCCGAGACGGGCAGCGCCGAAAGCCGCGCCGAAATCGCCATCCGCCGGAATATCGACGGGCATGCCGAGCGCGGTGGCGATGGAGGCAAGCCAGTAGCGCGAGCGCGAGCCGCCGCCGATGGCGGTGACGCGGGAGATCGACGTGCCCGCCGAGCGCAGGGCTTCGAGACTGTCGCGGATGGCGAAGGTCACGCCTTCCAGCACGGCCTGCGTCAGCGCCGGGCGGTCGCTGTCATGGGCAAGGCCGATGAAGGCGCCGCGAATGGCGGCGTCGTTATGCGGCGTGCGCTCGCCCGAGAGATAGGGCAGGAAGGTGACCCCGGTCGGGGCTTTCAGCCGGTCGCCGAGTTCGCCGGTCAGTTCCGCCGCCGTGCGGCCGGTGACATGGGCATGCCAGTTCAGCGCATCAGTGGCCGAAAGAATGACGCCCATCTGGTGCCAGGTGCGCGGCAGCGCGTGGCAGAAGGCGTGAACGGCGCTTTCCGGCTTCGGCAGATAGGCGGCATTGGCGGCAAACAGCACGCCGGACGTGCCGAGCGACACGAAGGCCGCGCCTTCCGAGACCGTGCCCATGCCGCAGGCGGAAGCGGCATTGTCGCCCGCGCCGCCCGCCACCACCACGGAACCGCTCATGCCCCATTCGGCGGCGAGCGCGGCGCGAAGCCGCCCGCCCGCCTCGGTGCCTTCCACGAGGGCGGGCATCTGATCGGCGCGCATGCCGGTCGCATCGAGAAGCTCCGGCGACCAGGCGCGCTTGCCGGTGTCGAGCCAGGAGGTGCCGGCCGAGTCGGACATTTCCGAGATGTGCTCGCCGGTCAGCCACAGGCGCAGATAATCCTTCGGCAGCAGAACCTTGGCGGTTCTGGCAAAGATCTCCGGCTCGTTGCGCGCCACCCAGACCAGTTTCGGCGCAGTGAAGCCGGGAAAGACGATATTGCCGGTGATGGCGCGGAAACGCGGATCGGCATCCAGCTCGGCGGCTTCGGCGAAGCTGCGGGTGTCGTTCCAGAGAATGCAGGGGCGCAGAACCCGGTCTTCGGCATCGATCAGCGTCGCGCCATGCATCTGGCCGGACAGGCCGATGCCCTTGACGGCGGCAAGTTCGGCGGGATGGGCGGCCTTCAGCCCGGCAATCGCATCCTCGGCGGCCCGCACCCAATCGGCCGGATCCTGCTCCGACCAGCCGCGATGCGGCCGCGACACATCGAGCGAGCCATTGGCCGAGCCGATGACGCGCTGGCCGCCGTCGATCAGCATCGCCTTGACCCCCGAGGTGCCGAGATCGAGTCCGAGATACATGGTGAAGCCTCCCCTGTCCGCCCTTGTTCGTCGCAGTCACAGGAGACTTACCGCAGAATCGCGGAAAGAAAAATCGATTTAAACGATTTGGCGAAACGGGTTGCGGCTCAATGGCCGCCGCCCCCGCCGCCTCCGGCCCCCTGCGGCTTGCGGATCAGCATGGCGCAGACGATCAGCGAGGCAAACAGCGCCGTCAGGATCAGGAAGATGTCGATGAAGGACATGACCCACGCCTGCTGCGTCACCATGCCGGAGATCTTCTGGAGCGCGATGGCGTTGCCGTCGAGTCCGTAGGAGCTATAGTTTCCGGCGATGTTGCGCAGCGTCTGCACCGCTTCCGGATTGCCCCACTGCACATGCTCGGCAAGGCGGGCGTAATGCTCCTGCTGGCGCTGCGTCAGCAGCGTGTTGATCGCCGCCAGCCCCACCGCGCCGCCAAGGTTGCGGGTCAGGTTGAAGACGCCGGACGCGCCGCGAATCCGGTCCGGCGGCAGCGTGCCGAGCGCGACGTTGTTGATCGGCACCATGCACAGCATCAGCCCGACGCCGCGCAGGATCTGCGGCAGCAGCAGCTCGTAGAAATCCCAGTCCGCCGTCATCGAACTCATGATCCAGGTGCCGGAGGCGAAGCTCGCGAAACCGATCATCATCATCACGCGCGGATCCATCTTCACCGACAGGCGGCCCGCCACCGGCGCGGTGAAGAACATCGCCAGGCCCGAGACGAACATGGTCTCGCCGATCATCAGGCTGTCATAGCCGCGAATGCGCCCGAGATAGAGCGGATAGAGATAGGTGAGCCCGTAAAGCCCGATGCCCATGATGAAGGAAAAGGCCGAGCCGAAGGCGAAGTTGCGGTTGGTGAAGGCGCGCAGGTCGACGACGGGAAACTCGACGGTGAACACCCGGTAGAAGAACACCACCCCGGCAACGACGCTCGCCACCGCGCCGATGCGGATATGCTCGTCGCTGAACCAGTCCTTTGCATTGCCCTCCTCCAGCACATATTCGAGCGAGCCGAGGAAGATCGCCATCGAGATCAGGCCCCACCAGTCGAACTTGCGGAACAGGCTGAGTTCCGGCTTGTCGAAATCGATCAGCTTCCACGTCACCACCGTCACGATGATGCCGGGAATGACATTGATGAGGAACAGCCAGTGCCAGGAAAAGGCATGGCTGAGATAGCCGCCGACCGTCGGGCCGATGGTGGGGGCGAGCGTCGCCACAAGGCCGATCATCGGCGAGACGACGCTGCGCTTCGACGGCGGAAAGATGGTGAAGGCCGCCGCGAACACCGAGGGAATCATGCCGCCGCCGATAAAGCCCTGAAGGGCGCGGTAGATGATCATCTGGTCGATATTGGTGGCGGTGGCGGCCAGCGCGCTCGCCAGCGTAAAGCCCGCCGCAGAGACCGAAAACAGCACCCGCGTCGACACGATGCGCGCCAGCGTGCCCGAAAGCGGGATCATCACCACTTCGGCGATGAGATAGGCGGTCTGCACCCAGGCGACTTCGTCGGAACCGGCGCTCAGCCCCGCCTGGATTTCGGCCAGCGAAGCCGAGACGATCTGGATGTCGAGGATCGACATGAACATGCCGAAGACCATCGCGAAGAAGGCGATCATCCGCTTCGTATCGATATGATCCGCCGCCGGCGCCCCTGCCGCGGGCGCCGCTGGATTTGCCGTTGCTGTGGCCATTATATCCAAGCGCCTCCGCGCTCTTCGGACGGAAAGGGTCCGGTTTTACTTCTGTTCGGCCGCCATCGCGCCGCCCTTGGGGGCGGTGCGGGTATCGACATCGACGACGACGCTGAGACCAGCGCGCAGATGGCCGCTTTCCAGCTCGTCCTTCGGCAGCGCGATGCGCACGGGCACGCGCTGGATGACCTTGGTAAAGTTGCCGGTGGCGTTTTCCGGCGGCAGCATCGAGAAGACCGAGCCGGAAGCGGGCGCGATGGATTGCACCGTGCCGATCACCGGCTTGTCCTCATAGGCGTCGACATGGATGCGCACCTGCTCGCCGGTCTTGAGATGGGCGATCTGCGTTTCCTTGAAATTCGCCTCGATATAAAGCTCCTTCACCGGCACCAGCGCGGCAAGGCGCTGGCCGGGCGACACGAGGTCGCCGGTCTGCACCGAGACATTGCCGATCACGCCGTCATAGGGCGCGCGCAGCACGGTGAAGCTCAGGTCGCGCTCGGCCTTGTCGCGGGTCAGCTCCAGCGAGCGGACGGTGCTTTCGGCTTCCTTGCGCTGGGCGCCGAGCAGGGCGATATTGGCCTCAGCCGCCGTCACATTGGCTTCGCCAGCGGCCAGATTGGCCTTGGCCTGATCCAGCGCCACCTGCGCATTGTCGAGCGAGGCGACCGTGCCGACCGATTTCTGCTGGAGATCGGAGGCGCGCTTGCGGTTGATCTCGGCGCCGCGCAGCGCCGCTTCCAGCGCGCCCTGCTGGGCCTTCGCCTGGTTCAGCGCGGATTCGGCCCCGGCGATCTGCGCGTCGATGCGCTCCAGCGACAGTTTCTGCGTGGCGATCTGCGCCTTGGCCTGATCGACGGCGATGGTGTAGTCGCCGGTATCCAGCGTCACCAGCGGATCGCCCGCCCTGACATTCTGGTTGGCGACGACATGCACGGTCTCGACATAACCGGTCACCTTCGGCGAGATGGTGGCGATATCGCCCTGGATATAGGCGTCATCGGTGGAGACGAGGAAGCGCCCGTCGATCCACCAGTTATAGCCATACCACGCGCCCGCCCCCAGCGCCGCCAGCACCACGACCGGCAGAAGAAAGCTGCGGCGCTTCTTCTTTTCCGGCTGGGCAGGGACGGATTCGGCTGCGGGCGCCTGCGGCTGCTCGGCCTTGTCGCGGGCCTGAACGTCGTCTTCGGTTACGCTCACGACGCGAGCGACATTTGATTTCTGCGAGCCGGACATGGGGCACCATCTTGTAACGGTAAATCGAACCGAACGGTTCAGTTCGATTTGACATATAGATTTTTTGCGCCCATATCAAGGGGCAATCGAACCGACCGGTTCAATGACTAACGATTGGTGTTCTCCCGGAAAAAATGCGAACGATTCTTCATCCGGGATTGCACCGCGACTGATTCGAGCCATGGCGATGACCGCATCCGATTCCTCCGCAGCCCCTCAAGAACTGGCCCCCGCCGGCGGCCGCCACGCGGCGGGCGAGGATCCGTTGAAGCGCGAGCAGATTCTCGACGGCGCAAAACGCACTTTCATGGGAAAAGGTTTCGACGCCGCCAGCATGAATGACGTGGTGCGCGAATCCGGCGTCTCGAAAGGCACGATCTACGTCTATTTCCAGAACAAGGAAGACCTGTTCGCCGCGCTGATCGAGCGCGAGCGCGGCAGGTTCGTCAACTCCATGCGCAGCGTGCTCGAAGAGGGCAAGGATCTGGAAACGACGCTGTTCCGCTTCGGCGTCACCTTCTGCCGCCACCTGACCAATGACGACGTGATCTGCTCGATGCGCAGCGTGCTCGGCGTCATCGACCGCATGCCCAACCTCGCCAAACGCTTTTTCGCCTCCGAGCCGGTCAATGTGCGCATCGTGCTGCGCGAATATCTGGAAAAGCAGGCGGCGGCGGGCGTGGTCGCCGTCGAGGACGCGGATCTGGCGGCGCGGCAGTTCATCGAATTGTCGAGCGGCACCTATTTCAAGTTCCGCCTGTTCGGCGAGATCAAGGAGCCGCCGCCGCAGGCGGAGATCGAATATGTCATCGCCAGCGCCGTCAGGGTGTTCCTCTGCGCCTACCGCCCCCGCCAGCCCGGCTGAGGCGGAATCACGCCGCAATTTACCGCAAATCGGCGCGCCGTAAAAATCCCCCTCTCTTGCGCAATGGCATTTTCCGCCTAGATGGACGCGTGTTATGGTCCGTGCCGTCGGGACCATCGAACCATCTGAGAGGATCGAATGCAGGAAATTGTCGCGCTGGCGCAAGACCCGGCCGCGTGGGTTGCGCTGGTCACGCTTGTCGTCATGGAAGTCGTGCTCGGCATCGACAACCTGATCTTCATCTCGATCCTCACCAACAAGCTGCCGCCCGAGCACCGGGAAAAGGCCCGCCGCATCGGCATCGGCCTGGCGCTGGTCATGCGCCTTGCCCTGCTCGGCACCGTCGCCTGGATCGTCAAGCTCACCCAGCCGGTCTTCGAGGCCTTCGGCCACGGCTTCTCGTGGAAGGACCTGATCCTGATCGCGGGCGGGCTGTTCCTCGTCTGGAAGGCGACCAAGGAAATCCATCATAATGTCGACCCCGTCGACCACAAGGAAGACATGGTGGGCGGCGCCGCGATCAACAGCTTCAGCGCCGCCATCGGCCAGATCCTGCTGCTCGACCTGGTGTTTTCCGTCGACAGCATCATCACCGCCGTCGGCATGACGCCGCACCTGCCGGTGATGATCGTTGCCGTCGTCATCGCCGTCGCGGTGATGCTGCTGGCCGCCACCCCGCTTGCCAATTTCATCGAGAAGAACCCCACCATCGTCATGCTGGCGCTGGCCTTCCTGCTGATGATCGGCACGACGCTGATTGCCGAAGGCATGGGCTTCCATGTGCCCAAGGGCTACGTCTACGCCGCCATGGCCTTTTCCGGCCTGGTGGAAGCTCTCAACATGGTGGCGCGCAACCGCCGCAAGCGAAGCGGGCCGACTACGCACTGAATACAGAAAGGCCCGCATCGGCGATGCGGGCCAGATCATTCGTCAAGGGACGGAACGCGGGCCGGACAGGTTCGAAGCTCGTCTGCCTTTTCGTTGGCCGCAGGAAGAAACCGGAAAAATCCCTGCGTTCTTCGTCTCCGTCGCGTCCGGTTGGCACAGCCCGCCGTTCCTGAAAGAACCAACCGCCGGACAGCCGGAAGGTTCCCGTAAATTTTGCCCGATTCCCGTGGAGCGCGTGAGCCACACCCCATGGAAACCGTTGAAATTGCGGCCGCGCAATGCCTTTATGCATGACGGACCGCGATTCGGGACGGGGGAACGGGCGCTTACATGACCACGGATCAGCTTCTCGCCTTCGGCATGATCGCCGCCATGATGGCGGCCTTCATCATCGATCGCTTTCGTTATGACGTCGTGGCCTGCACGGCCCTGATCGCCTCCGTCGCCATCGGCATCGTTTCGCCGGGAGAGGCGTTTTCCGGTTTCAGCAACGATATCGTCATCATCGTCGGCAGCGCGCTGGTGGTGAGCGCGGGCGTGGCCCGCTCCGGCATCGTCGATGTCGCGATCAAGCGCTTCTTTCCGGATCTGCGCACCGTCGGCACCCAGCTTGCGCTGCTGCTGGTGGCGGTGGCGGTGCTCTCGGCCTTCATCAAGAATATCGGCGCGCTTGCGATCATGATGCCGGTCGCCATGCAGTTCGCCCGCAAGACCGGCGTGCCGGTGTCGCGCTACCTGATGCCGATGGCCTTCGCCGCCCTGCTCGGCGGGCTCATGACCCAGATCGGCACCTCGCCCAACATCGTGGTCTCGCAAATCCGCCAGGAGCTGACCGGCCAGAGCTTCACCATGTTCGATTTCACCCCTGTCGGTGGGCTGCTGACGGTGGTGGGCTGTCTGTTCCTGATCTTCTTCCACCGCATCCTGCCCGACCGCACCAAGCAGGCGACCGCGCCGCAGGAAGCCATGGAAATCGCCTCCTATGCCTGCGAGGCGACGGTGGCGCCGGATTCGCCGCTGGCCGGGCGTCCGCTCAGCGATCTGGTGAAGCCCGGCGACGGCGAGGTGGTGGCGACCACCGTGCTGCGCGGCCACCAGCGCATGGCCCCCTTTCCCGACCTGATGCTGAAGCCCGGCGATACCGTGCTGATCGTCGGCAGCCCGGCACCGCTCGACCGCGTCGTCTCGCAGGGGAAGCTGAAGCTTTCCGGCTCGGATCTCTCGCACAACGGCAAGCCGGTCGCCGACGCCATGGCCATCGAGGCCGTCATATCGCGCGATTCCGGCTTTCACGGCCTGTCGGCGCGTGAACTCGCGCTGTCCTACAATCACGGCGTCAACCTGATCGCCGTCAGCCGCCATGGCCAGCGCATCGGCGAGCGCATCGGTGAACTGCCGCTGGAAGCGGGCGACGTCATCGTGTTGCAGGGCCGCGCGGCGGCGCTGGCGACGCTGGTGCAGGAATTCAGCCTGCTGCCGCTCGCCGAGCGCGAGGTGCTGCTCGGCACCCGCCGCCGCGCCCTCATTCCGCTCGCCATCCTCGTCGCCGCCATGGGGTCGACGGCGCTGGGACTGGCGCCGGTCTCGGTCGCCTTCTTCGCGGCGGCCCTTGCCATGGTCGTCTTCGGCGCGGTTCCGGCGGGCGATGTCTACAAGGCGGTGGACGGGCCGATCCTCGTCATGCTCGCCGCCCTCATCCCCGTCAGCGACTCGCTGCGCACGACGGGCGCCAGCGACATCATCGCCGGTTGGCTGGGAACGGTCGCCTCGGGCATGCCGCCCTATGGCGCGCTCGCCATGATCCTGATCACCGCCATGGCGATCACCCCCTTCCTCAACAATGCCGCGACGGTGCTGGTGATGGGGCCGATCGCCGCCAGCTTCGCCACCGCGCTGGGCTACAGGCCGGAAGCCTTCCTGATGGCGGTCGCCATCGGCGCTGGCAGCGATTTCCTCACGCCCATCGGCCACCAGTGCAACACGCTGGTCATGGGGCCGGGCGGCTACCGCTTCTCCGATTATCCCCGGCTGGGCCTGCCGCTCTCCTTCATCGTCATCCTCGTCAGCGTGCCAGCGCTGTTGATGGTCTGGCCGGTGTGACGCCCTGAGCATCTTGCAGGGCAGGCATGCGCGGTTTTTCTTGACCTTGCCGGGGGATTATGGCCTAAGGCCAGCGAAACCCGCACCCTTCCGGCCCGGTCCCGACCTTCGCCGCGCGGGGTGCTGTCGGCATGTCAGCACAGGCTAGCACCATGACCACTTCCGGCGTCCGCGTACGCATTGCACCCTCTCCGACCGGCGAGCCGCATGTCGGCACCGCCTATATCGCGTTGTTCAACTATCTCTTCGCGAAAAAACACGGCGGCACCTTCATCCTGCGCATCGAGGATACGGACGCCACCCGCTCGACCCCCGAGTTCGAGCAGAAGGTTCTCGACGCGCTGAAATGGTGCGGGCTGGAATGGGCCGAAGGCCCCGATATCGGCGGCCCCTACGGCCCCTACCGCCAGAGCGACCGCAAGGACATCTACAAGCCTTACGTCGACCAGATCGTCGAAAACGGCCACGGCTTCCATTGCTTCTGCACGCCCGAGCGGCTGGACGAGATGCGCGCCGCCCAGCGCGCCGCGGGCAAGGCCCCGAAATATGACGGCCGCTGTCTGAACCTTACCGCCGAGGAAGTGACGAACCGCATCGCCGCCGGCGAGCCGAACGTCGTGCGCATGAAGATCCCCGCCGAAGGCGCCTGCAAGTTCGTGGACGGCGTCTATGGCGAAGTGGAAATTCCGTGGGAAGCCGTCGACATGCAGGTTCTGCTGAAGGCGGACGGCATGCCGACCTACCATCTCGCCAATGTCGTCGACGATCATCTGATGAAGATCACCCATGTCGCGCGCGGCGAGGAATGGCTGGCCTCGGTGCCGAAGCACATCCTGATCTATCAATATCTCGGCCTCGAGCCGCCGCAGTTCATGCACCTGTCGCTGATGCGCAATGCCGACAAGTC
>JBDHTA010000028.1:0-30808 GCA_039808465.1 Rhizobiaceae bacterium
GTCGGTGGTGTCGAGCTGGATGGCGCGGTTGAAATCGCTGAACGCCTCGTTGACGCGGCCCGCCTGGCGGTAAAGATTGCCGCGGCCGATATAGGCGACATCGTAATTCGGGTTGATCTGTAACGCCATGTTGTAGTCGGCGACGGCTTCCGCCTGCTTGCCCATGTTGCGGTAGACCAGCGCCCGGTTGGCATAGGCCTGATAGTAACGCGGGTTCAGTTGCAGGGCGCGGTTGAAATCTTCCAGCGCGCGGGAAAACTGACCGGCGCGGCCATAGGCCGAACCGCGCACGTTATAGCCTTCCGGATCGCTCGGATTGCTGTTGATGACGGAGGACAGCGAGGCGATGTTTTCCTCGGAGCCCTGCTCGCGCTCCACCTTGATCATGTCGTCGGTGGAAGCCGTCTGGCAGCCGCTCAGCGCAATGGCGGCGGTGACGCAGAGGGCCGCGGCCGAAAGCAGGCGGCGGGCGGGAAGGCGGAACGGGCCGGCGGTCGGAATAGAATGAGATGTGGAGGTCATGTCAGCCAATCGTCAGGCTCGCGTCTCGGAACGCAGCGACGCCGTTTCCCGGTTCTCGCGAGAGAATCAAAAAAAAGCGGCGGCGACATCACGTCGCCCCCGCCGTTTCATGCGATTTGAATGCGTCGAAATGACGACCGATCAGCGAGCAGACGGGCGGCCACCGGCGATCAGGCCTTCGCGCTGTGCGCGCTTGCGAGCCAGCTTGCGAACGCGGCGAACGGCTTCAGCCTTTTCGCGGGCGCGCTTCTGGGAGGGCTTCTCGTAGTAGTCCCGCATCTTCATTTCGCGGAAAATGCCTTCGCGCTGCATTTTCTTCTTCAGGGCGCGGAGCGCCTGGTCGACATTGTTATCGCGGACAAGTACCTGCACGTGAAATCCCGTTCCTTTGGTTTGGTTGGTGCCTTCGCGCCGCATTCATTCGGCAATGCGGCGTCCGGCAATAAACATAACGTTCGCGCAAGGCATGAGCCCGAGCGATTGGTTGAGCGGATTAGCAGATCGGTCTTTCAAAGTCCAGCGGCGATATTGCCGTTGACCCCAGAAAAACCCCGGGATCGCCCATGCCCCGAAAAAGCCTTGCGCCCGTGTCGAAAGACGATGGCAACAGAGTCGCAAAAGAGCCGTTGCGCCGGGCGCGGATTTGCGATTTTTTGACATGATTATTCGGAACGGCCTGATCCACGGGAGTTGAGACGCCAATGCGCAAATATTCGATCTTCGCCGTCGCCCGCGAGGCGATGCGCGGGCAAAAGGGCTGGGGGGCGCAATGGGCGTCGCCCGAGCCGCGCCCGGAATATGACGTCATCATCATCGGCGGCGGCGGTCACGGCCTGGGCGCGGCCTATTATCTGGCCAAGGAGCACGGCATCACCAATGTCGCGGTGCTGGAAAAGGGCTGGATCGGCGGCGGCAATACCGGCCGCAACACCACCATCATCCGCTCCAACTATCTCTATGAAGAGAGCATGGACATCTATGAGCATTCGCTCAAGCTGTGGGAAAACCTCAGCCTCGACCTGAACTACAACGTCATGTATTCGCCGCGCGGCGTCATGATGCTGTCGCATTCGGTGCATGACCAGCAGTCCTTCAAGCGCCACGTCCATGCCAACCGCCTCTACGGCATCGACAACGAATGGCTGACGCCGGAGCAGGCCAAGGCCTATTGCCCGCCGCTCGATATTTCCAAGTCGGCCCGCTACCCGATCAACGGCGCCGCCTTGCAGCGCCGGGGCGGCACCGCCCGACACGATGCCGTCGCCTGGGGGTTTGCGCGCGCGGCCTCGGATCGCGGCGTGCACATCATCCAGAACTGCGAGGTCACCGGCATCCGCCGCGGCCCCGATGGCGCGGTCACCGGCGTCGAGACCAATCGCGGCTTCATCGGCGCGAAGAAGATCGGCGTTTCGGCCGCAGGCCATACCTCCGTCATCATGAACATGGCGGATGTGCGCGTGCCGCTGCAATCCAGCCCGCTTCAGGCGCTGGTTTCCGAGCCGATGAAGCCGATCTTCCCCTGCGTGGTGATGTCGAACACGGTGCATGCCTATATCTCGCAGTCCGACAAGGGCGAACTCGTGATCGGCGCGGGCACGGACCAGTACAATTCCTACTCGCAGACCGGCGGCATCCAGATCATCACCCACACGCTCGACGCCATCTGTGAGCTGTTCCCGATGTTCCGCCGCGTCAAGATGATGCGCCAATGGGGCGGCATCGTCGACAACACGCCGGACCGTTCGGCCATTCAGGGTGTCACGCCGGTGCGCAACCTGTTCGTCAACTGCGGCTGGGGCACCGGCGGCTTCAAGGCGACGCCGGGCTCGGCCAATCTCTTCGCGCATCTGATCGCGCGCGGCGAGCCGCACCGTCTTGCCGCCGGGCTGACGCTGGACCGCTTCCGCACCGGCCGCCTGATCGACGAGGCAGCGGCCGCGGCCGTGGCGCACTGAGGTTCGAGGGAGACTTATCCAATGCTGCTGATTCATTGCCCCTATTGCCAGGAAGACCGCTCCGAGCTGGAATTCCGCGGCGCGGGCGACGCCCATATCGCCCGCCCGACGAACATGGCCGATATTTCCGACGAGGAATTCGAGGCTTATTTCTTCCTGCGCGACAATCCCAAGGGCATCATCTACGAGCGCTGGCGCCATATCCATGGCTGCGGCCGCTTCTTCAATGCGGTGCGTGACACCATCAGCGATCGCTTCATTGCGACCTACAAGGCGGGCGAGCCGAAGCCCGGCCTGAACGCCGCGCCCGCCAGCGAGGCGGTTGTCGAGACCTACGAGGCCCTGGAAGGAGACGCCCGATGAGCGGCGCCAATCGTATCGCGGGCAAGGGCCGTCTGACGCCCGCCCGTACCGCCCGTTTCACATTCGACGGCAAGAGCTATGTCGCGCTTCAGGGCGATACCGTCGCCTCGGCGCTGCTGGCGCATGGCGTGCATCTGCTCGGCCGGTCGTTCAAGTATCACCGTCCGCGCGGCATTCTCTCCGCCGGGCCGGAGGAGCCGAACGCGCTGCTCGACATTTCCCGCGATTCCGCCCGCCGCCAGCCGAATGTGCGCGCCAGCGTGCAGGAGGTCTTCGACGGCATGAAGGCGCAGTCGCAGAACCGCTGGCCGACGCTGTCCTTCGATATCGGCGGCATCAACAACCTGATGTCGCCCCTGTTCGCCGCCGGTTTCTACTACAAGACGTTCATGTGGCCGAAGAAGGCCTGGTCGGCGATCTATGAACCGATCATCCGCCATGCCGCCGGTCTCGGCGTGGCGCCGAAGGAAGCCGATCCGGATCATTACGCCAGCCGCTACGCGCATTGCGACGTGCTGGTGATCGGGGCGGGCGCGTCCGGCCTTGCGGCGGCGCTGTCTGCGGCCGAAACCGGCGCGCGCGTCATGCTGGTGGACGAGCAGCCGGAAGCGGGCGGCGCGCTGCATTTCGATACGGGCGTCACCATCGAGGGGCAGCCGGGTTACGACTGGGCGCAAGGGGTGGCGGCGAAGCTTGCCGCCATGGACAATGTGACGGTGCTGACCCGCACCACCGCCTTCGGCTATTACAACCACAATTTCGTGACGCTGGCCGAGCGCGTGACCGACCATCTTTCCAGCCCGGACCGGCACATGGTGCGTGAGCGCATGTGGCAGGTGCGCGCCAAGCGCGTGGTGCTGGCGGCGGGCGCCATCGAGCGCCACATGGTGTTCGCCAACAACGACCGCCCCGGCATCATGCTGGCCTCGGCGGCGCGCACCTTCCTCAACCATTTCGGCGTCGCCGTCGGCTCGAAGGTCGGCGTCTTCACCGCCCATGATTCGGCCTATGAAGCGGCCTTCGACCTGAAGCGCGCCGGCGTGGCCATCGCGGCCATCGTCGACACCCGCGACAGGCCGCCGGTGGAGCTTCTGTCGGAAGCGACCGCGCTCGGCATCGATGTCATCACCGGTTCGTCGGTGGTCGACACCTCGGGCAAGCTGCGCGTGTCGGCGATGATGGTCGCCCGCAATGGCGGCGGCGAGCCGCGCAAGATCGCCATCGACGCCCTGCTGGTGTCGGCGGGCTGGACGCCTTCGGTGCATCTGTTCTCGCAATCGCGCGGCAAGCTGGCCTTCGATGCCGAAAAGCAGCGCTTCCTGCCGGATATCTACGCGCAGAACTGCGTTTCCGTCGGCGCCTGCAACGGCACCGACGAGCTTCAGGCCGCTCTTGACGAGGCAACCGCCGCCGGTGCTGCCATGGCGCGGGAAGCGGGAGTTTCCGGCTCGTCCTCCGTGTCGCTTTCCGGTGAAAGCCGCTACGACTGGACGGGCGGCATGGTCGGCGCGGGCGAGGGGGCTGGCGCGGATACGACCGTCAAGGCCTTCATCGACTTCCAGCACGATGTCTGCGCCAAGGATATCCGCCTTGCCGTGCGCGAGGGCATGCATTCCATCGAGCATATCAAGCGCTTTACCACCAATGGCATGGCGTCGGATCAGGGCAAGCTGTCGAACATGCACGGCCTGGCAATCGCCGCCGAAACGCTCGACCGGCCTATCCCGCAGGTGGGTCTCACCACCTTCCGCCAGCCCTATACGCCGGTGACCTTCGGCACCATCATCAGCCATTCGCGGGGCGCGTTGTTCGACCCGGCCCGCAAGACGCCGATGCATGCCTGGGAAGAATCGCACGGGGCCGAGTTCGAGGATGTCGGCAACTGGAAACGCGCCTGGTATTATCCGCGCGCGGGCGAAACCATGCATGAGGCGGTCAACCGCGAATGCAAGACGGTGCGCGATGTCGCCGGTGTGTTCGACGCTTCGACGCTCGGCAAGATCGAGGTGGTGGGGCCGGATGCGGCCAAGTTCCTCAACCTCATCTATACGAACGCCTGGGATACGCTGAAACCCGGCCGCTGCCGCTATGGCATCATGACCCGCGAGGATGGCTACGTCTATGACGACGGCGTCGTCGGGCGTCTGGCCGAGGACCGCTTCCATGTGACGACGACGACGGGCGGCGCGCCGCGTGTCTTGCAGCACATGGAAGACTATCTCCAGACGGAATTCCCCGAACTGAACGTCTGGCTGACCTCGACCACCGAGCAATGGGCGGTCATCGCCGTGCAGGGGCCGAAGGCGCGCGAGATCATCGCGCCGCTGGTGGAAGGCATCGATCTTTCGCCCGAGGCCATGCCGCATATGAGCGTCGCCGAGGGTAAAATCTGCGGCGTGCCGACGCGGCTGTTCCGCATGTCGTTTACCGGCGAGCTTGGTTTCGAAGTCAACGTGCCCGCCGATTACGGGCAGGCGGTGTGGGAAGCGATCTGGGCGCGGGCCGAGCCGATGGGCGCCTGCGTCTACGGCACGGAAACCATGCACGTCCTGCGCGCCGAGAAGGGCTATATCATCGTCGGTCAGGATACGGACGGCACGGTGACGCCCGAGGATGCGGGCGTGGGCTGGGCGGTTTCCAAGAAGAAGACCGATTTCGTCGGCATTCGCGGCTTGAAGCGCCCCGATCTGATGCGCGACGGGCGCAAGCAGCTCGTCGGCCTCGTGACCCGCGATGCGAAGCTGGTGCTGGAAGAGGGGGCGCAGATCGTCGCCGATCCGAACCAGCCGAAGCCGATGACCATGCTCGGCCATGTCACCTCGTCCTACTGGTCGGAAAATTGCGGCCGGTCGATCGCCTTCGCGCTGGTGGCCGGTGGCCGGGCGCGTGTGGGCCAGACGCTCTATGTGCCGATGCCGGACCGCACCATCGCCGTCGAGGTGACGGATACGGTGTTCTTTGACAAGGAAGGGGGCCGCATCAATGGCTGATCTGACGCAAGCAATCCGCCGGGAACCGCTGGCCGCCGCCCATGGCGGCTCCGGCAGCGTTCGCCTGACGCCCGCCAAGCCCGCCAGCCGCATTTCGCTACGGGCAAAGGCTGATGCCGTTGGCGCGCTGTCTTCGGCGCTTGGCATCGACCTGCCCACACGCCCCTCGGCCTCCACGATTTCGGGGGGGCGGATGGCGCTCTGGCTCGGGCCGGACGAATGGCTGGTGCTCGACGAGAACGGCGCCGACCTGATGGCGGCGGCGGCTTCGGCTGGCGTCATGCATTCCGCCGCCGATGTGTCGCATCGCAATACGGCGGTCATCGTTTCCGGCCCCGGCGCGGAAGTGGCGATCAACAGCGGCTGCCCGCAGGATCTGTCGCTTGCCGTCTGCCCGGTCGGCAAATGCTCGCGCACCATTTTCGGCAAGGCCGAAATCGTGCTGCTGCGCATGGCGGAAGATACGTTCCGCGTCGAATGCTGGCGCTCCTTCGCGCCCTTCGTGTTCGGCCTGCTTTCCGAAGGCGCGAACGACGCCGCCTGATTGCCTATGCACCGGCGCGCTCGATGCGCGCCGGTCTTTTCATTCTGCTTTTCCGGCCGTATAAAGCGAACAGGCGGGCACCGTCCCGCATGACCCAAGGAGCACAGGAGCGTTTCGGGCACCGTCCCTGCCGTTGCCGCCGTCCTCCGAACCTTGAGGTATCGATATGACCGATGGCATCCGCTTCGGGCGCATTGCCGCCATGCTTCCCGTCAAAGACATCATGAAAGCCCATGATTTTTATGTGGGCGTGCTGGGTTTTACAAAAACATTCGAGAACGGCGATCCCGTCGGCTTCATGATTCTGAAACAGGGACAGGCGGAACTGCATCTCACCCTCCAGCCTCACCACAAGGCAGCGCCCTTCAATGTCGCGCATATGATGGTCGGCAATGTGGATGCGCTGCACGCGCTCATCCAAAGCCGGGGCCTTCGCATCGTGAAAAGTCTACAGGACAAGGATTACGGATTGCGCGCCTTCGTCTTCGAGGATCCCGACGGCAACCGCATCGATGTCGGGCAGCCGATCGGCTAGAGCATTTTCCGGCAAATAGGCGTGAGCGTTTCGCGACCGGAAAAGCGAAAAACGAAGGGTGGGAGCGTTTTACAGCCCTTCCGGCCGGTCCTTCGGGTCGAACTGGGAAATGGTGATCCAGCGTGCCGTCAGCGCCGGTTTCTTTTCCCCCTCGATTTCCACGGTCACGTCATAGGTGATCATCAGCATGGCGGCGCCGCGAAAGCGCGCTTCCGCCAGCGTGAAGCGGCCGCGCAGCCTTGCGCCGGATTTGACCGGATTGACGAAGCGGACGGAATCGAAGCCGTAATTGATGCCCGCCGTCTGTTCGCGGATGCGCGGCACGGCCGCGTAGTTCAGCGCCGAGAGCAGCGAGAGCGTCAGGAACCCGTGGGCGATGGTGCCGCCGAAGGGGCCTTCTTCGCGGGCGCGTTCGGGGTCGCAATGGATGAACTGGTGATCGTCCGTGGCGTCGGCGAACCGGTCGATGCGGCTCTGGTCGACTGTGAACCAGTCGGAGACACCGACCTCGGTGCCGACAAGGCCGGAAACATCGGCCAGCGAAATGTCATGCGTCATGCGATTATCCGGAGATTTCCATCAGAAAGAGAACGGAGCGCGGCGGAGCCTCGATCCGAAAGAGCGGGCCTTCCTCCGCGCCCGGCGCAAGATGCCGCCAGCCGCGCTTGCAGGCCGGAAGCTGAAAGCTGCGGCTTTCGCGGGCGCGGTTGAACAGCACGGCAAGGCGGGTGGCCTTATGCACAAGTCTGTCTTTGGTCTTCAGGACCATGGCAAGCGTATCGTTGCCGGGGTTTTCCCAATCGCCTGTTGTCATCGGCTCGCCCCCGGCATTGGCCCAGAGCACCTCGCCATCGGACAGGAAGCGCTGGCCGCTCAGGGCCGGAAAACGCTTGCGCAGGGCCGAAACGAAGGCGGTATGGGCGATCAGCGTCTCGTCCAGCGCCGCCCAGTCGACCCAGGTGATGGCATTGTCCTGACAATAGGCGTTGTTGTTGCCGTGCTGGCTGCGCCCGCCTTCGTCGCCCGCCGTCAGCATCACCGTGCCGCGCGCGGCAAACAGCGTGCCGATGAGGGCAGCGAGATCGGCGCGGCGGCGGGCCAGCACCTCAGGATCGGCGGTTTCGCCCTCGATGCCGTTGTTCCAGGACAGGTTTTCGTTATGGCCGTCGCGATTGTGCTCGCCATTGGCTTCGTTGTGCTTGTGCTCGTAGGAAACGAGATCGTGTAGGGTGAAGCCGTCATGGGCGGCGATGAAATTGACGCTGCGGGTTTCCCTGGCGTCATCGCGCTGGAAGATATCGGAGGAACCGGCGAGAATGGTGGCGAGCGCGCCGGTCATGCCGCTGCCGTCGCGCCAGATGCGGCGCAGGCCATCGCGGGCGCGGTCGTTCCATTCGAGGAAGGCGGAGGGAAAATTGCCGAGCTGGTAGCCGCCGGGACCGATATCCCAGGGTTCGGCGATCATCACCCGGTCACGCAGCACATCGTCGTTGAGGATCGCCGCCAGCGTTTCGCTGTTGCGGTCGAAGCCATCCATCGTGCGGCCGAGCACCGGGGCGAGATCGAAGCGGAAGCCATCGACGCCGCCATGCAGCACGAAATGGCGCAGGCTTTCGACGATCAACTGCCGGATATGCGGCGTGTCGCAGGCGACGGTGTTGCCGGTGCCGGTATCGTTGACGAGATGGCCGGGCTCGCCGCGATGGTGGCGATAGGCGGAGAGATTGTCGAGCCCGCGCAGCGACAGCGTCGCGCCGTGGCGGTCGCTTTCGCCGGTATGGTTGAACACCAGGTCGAGAATGACGCCGATGCCTTCGGCATGCAGGGCGGCGACCGTTGCCGCCAGTTCGGCGACGCCGCCCGGCGCGATGCGCGGATCGAGCGCCATGAAGGCGATGGGATTGTAGCCCCAGCCATTCGCAAGCCCGAGCGGCGGCAGGTGGCGCTCATCGATCCAGGCAGTGATCGGCATCAGTTCGACGGCATCGACGCCGAGCCGTTTCAGATGCGCGA
The DNA here is from genome assembly GCA_039808465.1 of Rhizobiaceae bacterium. Lineage (GTDB taxonomy): Bacteria > Pseudomonadota > Alphaproteobacteria > Rhizobiales > Rhizobiaceae > Metarhizobium. Next base: position 8,923 of record JBDHTA010000028.1, read on the forward strand.
GGATGGCGGGATGCGCCAGCGCCGACAGCGTGCCGCGCTGCGCTTCGGGCACATCCGGATGCAGCATGGTGAAGGGGCGCACGGCCACTTCGTAGATGAAGCCGCCCTTGCGGAAAAGCGGCGGCTTGCGCGCTACCTGCTTGTGGCGGCGGATAATCGCCTTCGGCACCAGATCGGCGGTATCGGCGCCAAACTGGCTGAGCCGGGCATCGTGGCGGAAGGGCCTGTCGAGTTCGGTGGCGTAGGGGTCGACCAGCAGTTTCGAGGGGTCGAACCACAGCCCCTTGTCCGGATCATGGACGCCGTGGGCGCGAAAACCGTATTGCGCGCCTTCGCGCAGGTCGTCTACGAACAGGCGGTGGATATCGCCGTCGCGCTGCATCGGCAGGCGGCAAAGCTCACGGCCATTGTCGAAGAGGCACAGGTCGATTTCGGCCGCCAGACCGGCGCGAACGGCAAATTCCGCGCCGGTTTCGAAGAGGATCGCTCCGCCCTCGCGGGAAAAGCAATCCTCCATGGAGGCTCCGTCAGGTGATGACGCTCGGTACATCGCGGCCCGTCCGTTGGCGGATATCGGCAATCTCATCGGCAACCGCGATCAGATCGGCCAGCGCCTCCTGCGTTTCGAGATTGTGGCGGCCGGGATCGGGCTCGTAGCGCTCGATATAGACGCGCAGCGTCGCGCCCGAGGTGCCGGTGCCGGAGAGGCGGTAGACCACGCGCGAGCCGCCTTCGAACAGGATGCGGATGCCCTGATTCATGCTGACCGACTTGTCGACCGGATCGTGATAGGCGAAGTCGTCGGCGGATTCGACGGTGAGATCGCCGAATTTCGTGCCGGCCAGCGTCGGTAGCTTGGCGCGCAGCGCCGTCATCAGCCCGTTGGCGGCATCGGAATCGACGCCCTCATAGTCATGGCGCGAATAATAGTTGCGGCCATAGGTCGCCCAATGCTGCTGCACGATATCGGCGACGCTTTCGCCGCGCACGGCAAGAATGTTCAGCCATAGCAGCACGGCCCACAGGCCGTCCTTCTCGCGCACATGGTTGGAACCGGTGCCGGCACTTTCCTCGCCGCAGATCGTTGCCAGACCCGCATCGAGCAGGTTGCCGAAGAATTTCCAGCCGGTCGGGGTTTCGTAGATGCCCACACCGAGCTTTTCGGCGACGCGGTCTGCCGCGCCCGAGGTCGGCATGGAGCGGGCAATGCCCGCAATGCCCGCCGAATAGCCCGGCGCCAGATTGGCGTTGGCGGCGAGAATCGCGACGCTGTCGGATGGTGTTACGAAAATGCCCTTGCCGATGATCAGGTTGCGGTCGCCGTCGCCATCGGAGGCCGCGCCGAAATCGGGCGCGTCGTCGCCCATCATTTCGTCATAGAGTTCCTTGGCGTGAACGAGGTTCGGGTCCGGGTGATGGCCGCCGAAATCCGGCAGCGGCATGAAATTGCGCACCGAACCGTTCGGCGCGCCGAGCCGGTTTTCGAGGATTTCCTTGGCATAGGGGCCGGTGACGGCGCTCATCGCATCGAAGGCGATGCGGAAGCCGAGGCTGATCATGTTGCGGATGGCGCCGAAATCGAACAGCTCCTCCATCAGCGCCGCATAATCCTCGACGGGATCGATGACCGACACCACCATGCCCGCCACGGTCTGCTTGCCGATCGTGTCGAGATTGATGTCGTCGACCTCGGCGATCTTATAGGAATCGATCGACCTGGTGCGGGCATAGATCGCGTCGGTGATCTTTTCCGGGGCCGGGCCGCCATTGCCGATATTGTACTTGATGCCGAAATCTTCGTTCGGGCCGCCCGGATTGTGGCTGGCCGACAGGATGATACCGCCGAAGGCCTTGTATTTGCGGATGATATGCGAGGCGGCGGGCGTGGAGAGAATGCCGCCGCGGCCGACCATCACCTTGCCGAAGCCATTGGCGGCGGCCATCTTGATCGCCTTCTGGATGACTTCGCGGTTGTAGTAGCGGCCGTCGCCGCCGATCACGAGGGTCTTGCCCTGAAAACCTTCCAGCGAATCGAAGATCGACTGGATGAAGTTCTCGGCATAGTTTTCCTGCTGGAACACCGGAACCTTCTTGCGCAGGCCGGAGGTGCCGGGCTTCTGGTCGGCATAGGGCTTGGTGGGAACCGTTTTGGTCATTTGGCTAGGCGCCTTTCGAGACGAGGCTGGAATAAAGCTGGGCATAGACTTCGGCACTCTTCTCCCATGAGACGTCCGTTTTCATGCCCTGCTTTTGCATCTGGGTCCAGAGTTTTTGATTTTCATACAGGCGGAAGGTGCGCCTGAGCGCCTGGCGCAGACCGTTCACATCCACCGGCGAGAACTGCACGCCGGTCGCCGCCTTCGCGTTCAGCGCCGCCTCGTTGGCGTCGATGACGGTATCGGCAAGGCCGCCGGTGCGCCCGACGACGGGAATGCAGCCGTAGCGCAGCGCATAAAGCTGGGTCAGGCCGCACGGCTCGAAGCGCGAGGGAATGAGAATCGCGTCGCTGCCCGCCTGCATCAGATGCGACAGCGGCTCGTTATAGCCGGTCGTCATGCCGATGCGGCCGGGATGGCGGCTGGCGGCGGCCAGCATCGCGTCTTCCAGACCCGGATCGCCGCTGCCGAGAATGGCGAGCTTGCCGCCTTCAGCGACGATCTCGTCCACCACTTCGGCCAGCAGATCCATGCCCTTCTGCCAGGTCAGGCGGCTGACGACGCAGAAGATCGGGCCGTCATCGCGATCCAGCCCGAAATGATTGGCGACGGCCACCCGGTTGGCGGCGCGCCGCTTCATGGTCGTGGCCGAATAGGTGTCGGCGATCATCGGATCGGTGGCGGGGTTCCACACATCGGCGTCGATGCCGTTGACGATGCCGTGCAGATGTCCGGCGCGCGCGGCGATCACTCCTTCCAGCCCCATGCCGAAAGCGGGGGTGAGGATCTCCTCCGCATAGGAGGGGCTGACGGTGGTGACGGCATGGGTGGCCATCAGCCCGCCCTTGAGGAAGCAGACATCGCCGTAATATTCCACGCCCTCGATGGAAAAGGCGTGCGGGGGCAGATCCAGCCGCCCGAAGATGCTGGAGGAGAACTGTCCCTGAAAAGCGATGTTGTGGATGGTCAGCGCGCTCGGCAGCTCCGGCACGACGCTGTATCGCATATAGACCGGCACCATCGCGGCCTGCCAGTCATGGGCATGGACGACATCGGGCCGCCAGCTTGCCATCACGCCCGCGGCGATATCCGCGCCCGCTTTCGAAAGCGCGGCGAAGCGGCGCCAGTTGTCGGCATGGTCGGCGCCCGCCGCGTCGAGATAGGGCCCGCCCGGACGGTCGAACAGGGCGGGCGCATCGAGGATCAGCAGGTCGAGGCCGCGATGCTCGACGGCAAGCAGCGTGGCTTCCTCGCCGAGCAGATCGTCGAAGCGGTGACAGACGGTGGCGTTTTCGACCGCCGCCAGCACCGATGGATAGCCCGGAATCAGCGTGCGGGTGCGGATGCCGAGCGGCTTGAGGGCGAGCGGCAGGGCGCCCGCCACGTCGGCGAGCCCGCCGGTTTTCACCAGCGGGTAGATTTCGGAGGCGACGGCGAGAACCTGCATGGCCTTACAGGTCCAGACGGTCGATCATCGACTGGGTGATCAGGCAGATCCCGTTTTCGGTGCGGCGGAAGCGCTTGGCATCCAGTTCCTCGTCCTCGCCGACGACGAGCCCTTCGGGAATGGTGACGCCATGATCGATCACCACGTTGCTGAGCTGGGCGCGGCGGCCGATCTTGACGTTCGGCAGCACGACCGCCCCTTCCAGCCGCGCGTAGGAATTGGCGCGCACGCCGGTAAACAGCAGGCTGCGGTTCAGCGAGGCGCCGGAGATGATGCAATCGCCCGACACCAGCGAGGAGGTGGCCGACCCCCGGCGCTTTTCGTCGTCATGGACGAATTTGGCGGGCGGGGTGATTTCCGCATAGGTCCAGATCGGCCAGGATTTGTCGTAGAGGTCGAGTTCCGGCACCACGTCGGTCAGGTCGATATTGGCCTGCCAGTAGGCGTCCACCGTCCCGACGTCGCGCCAGTAGGGCTCGCGCTCGAAATCGGAGCGCACGCAGGAGCTGGCGAAGCGGTGGGCCTGCGCCTTGCCGTGCTGGACGATGTAGGGAATGATATCCTTGCCGAAATCGCGACTGGAGCCGGGCTCGGCGGCATCGCGGCGCAGCGCGTCGATCAGGAACTTGGTGTGGAAGACGTAGATGCCCATCGAGGCCAGCGCGAAATCCGGATTGCCGGGAATGCCGGGCGGATCGGCGGGCTTTTCGACGAAGTTGATGATGCGGTCCTCGTTGTCCACATGCATGACGCCGAAGCCGGTCGCTTCCATGCGCGGCACTTCGAGGCAGCCGACCGTGACCTGCGCGCCGGAATCGACGTGCTGTTGCAGCATCAGCTCGTAGTCCATTTTGTAGATATGGTCGCCCGCGAGGATGACCATGTATTCCGGGCCGTAGGACTCGATGATGTCGATGTTCTGGTAGACGGCGTCGGCCGTGCCCTCATACCATTGCGTCTCGGAGACGCGCTGGCTGGCGGGCAGGATGTCGAAGCTTTCGTTACGCTCCGGGCGGAAGAAGTTCCAGCCGCGCTGCATGTGGCGGATCAGCGAATGCGCCTTGTATTGCGTGGCGACCCCGATGCGGCGAATACCGGAATTCAGCGCGTTCGACAGCGCGAAATCGATGATGCGGGTCTTGCCGCCGAAATAGACCGCGGGCTTGGCGCGCCGGTCGGTCAATTCCTTCAGACGGCTGCCGCGCCCCCCTGCAAGAACATATGCCATTGCGTCGCGGGCCAGGGGTTGGTTGCGTTTTTCTACCATGATGTCCTCCCGGGTAGTCTCAAAGCGTTCCGTTCGTCTTTCGGGAAAACCGGCTCCCCCGCTTTTCCCGGCAAACTCTAGTTTTCCCATTCCAGCATGATCGTCGCCAGCGGCGGAAGCGTTATCGTCGCCGAAGCTCCCCCGTTTCCATTATCCACCGCCTGGACGCGCCCGCCATTGCCTTTGCCGCTGCCGCCGTAAATCTCGGCATCGGTATTGATGATCTCGCGCCAGCGGCCCGCATGCGGCAGCGGCACGGTGTAATGCTCCCGGTAAACCGGCGTGAAATTGCTGATGACCGCGACCGGCTTTTCGCCGGGGGCCTTGCGCAGCCAGGCGAAGACCGAATTCTCGTGGTCGTCGGCGATCAGCCATTCATAGCCCTCGCCCTCGCAATCGCGCGCATGCAGCGCCGGTTTGTTGCGGTAGGTGAAGTTGAGGTCGCGCACCAGGCGGCGCATGCCCTCATGCATGGGATATTGCAGCAGGTTCCAGTCGAGCTGGCGCTCTTCGCTCCACTCGCTCCACTGGGCGAATTCCTGCCCCATGAACAACAGCTTCTTGCCGGGATAGCCCCACATATAGCCGTAGTATGCGCGCAGGTTGGCGAATTTCTGCCAGTCGTCGCCGGACATCTTGGCGATCAGCGAGCCTTTTCCATGCACCACCTCGTCATGGGAGAGCGGCAGCACGAAATTCTCGGAGAAGGCATAGAGCAGGCCGAAGGTCAGCTCCTGATGGTGATATCTGCGATGCACCGATTCGCGCGACATGTAGCTCAGCGTATCGTGCATGAAGCCCATGTTCCACTTGAAGCCGAAGCCGAGGCCGCCCTCGTGCACGGGATGCGAGACTTTCGGCCATGAGGTCGATTCCTCGGCGATCATCATCGCGCCCGGATGGCTGCCATAGACATGGGCGTTCACCGTTTGCAGGAAGCGCACGGCTTCGAGGTTCTCGCGGCCGCCATATTCGTTCGGCACCCATTCGCCTTCCTTGCGCGAATAGTCGAGATAGAGCATCGAGGCCACCGCATCGACGCGCAGGCCGTCGAGGTGGAATTTCTCCGACCAGTAGAGCGCGTTGTTGACGAGGTAGGAGAGAACCTCGGTGCGGCCGAAATTGTAGATCGCCGTGTTCCAGTCGGGGTGGAAGCCCTGGCGCGGATCCTCGTGCTCGTAAAGCGCGGTGCCGTCGAACCAGCGCAGCCCGTGCTCGTCGGTCGGGAAATGCGCGGGCACCCAGTCGAGGATGATGCCGATGCCGACCTTGTGGGCGCTGTTGACGAAGCGGGCAAAGCCTTCCGGTTCGCCGAAGCGGGCCGTCGGCGCGTAAAGCCCGGTTGTCTGGTAGCCCCAGGAGGGGTCGTAGGGATGTTCGGTGATCGGCAGGAATTCGATATGGGTGAAGCCCATGTCGGCGCAATAGGGGATCAGCCGGTCGGCCAGCTCGTCCCAGCTCAGCATGGCGCCATCGTCATGGCGCTGCCAGGAACCCGCATGCACCTCGTAGATGGAGACCGGCTGGCGGCGGTGATCGACGCTGGCCCAATGCTTTCGGTGCGCCTCGTCCTCCCAGACCTGTTCCAGCTCCGGCGTGGTGACCGAGGCATTCTTCGGACGCAGCTCGGCGCGGCGGGCGAAGGGGTCGGCCTTCAGCGGCAGCGGCACGTTGCCGTGGCCCATCACCTCGAATTTGTATGTGGCGCCCGCGGGCACGTCGGGCGCGAAGATTTCCCAGATGCCGGTGTCCTGTCTCAGCCGCATCACATGGCGGCGGCCGTCCCAGTTGTTGAAATCGCCGACCACCGACACGCGGCTGGCATTCGGGGCCCAGACGGCGAAGTGGAAGCCGTCGACGCCCTCATGACGGATCGGATGCGCGCCCATCCTGTCGAACAGGCGCAGATGCGAGCCCTCGCGGATGTAGTAATCGTCCATCGGCCCCAGAACCGGGCCGAAGCTGTAGGGATCGGTCACCATCCATTCGGCGTCGCCGCGCCGGGCGCGGTAGCGCACCGGCTGCAATTTCGAAACGCTGACGGGGCCGGAGAAGAAGCCCTCGTCGTGGCGGCGGGTGAGTTCGCCGATGGCCGAACCATCCAGCGCGTAAGCCGTGACGGCTTCGGCGCCGGGAATGAAACAGCGGGCGATATAGCTGTCGCCGGAGCGATGGATGCCGAGCACCGCAAAGGGATTGCGATGCGTGCCGTTGACGAGAACGGCAATTTCCTCCGGCGGCAGGTCGGAAAAGGGTTTTTCCGTATCGGGGCTTTTCGGTGTCTTTGTCATCCGGCTCTCCAGATATCCTTGGCATATTGCCGGATCGAACGGTCGGACGAGAACCAGCCCATGCGGGCGGTGTTGCGGATCGTCTTTCCGTACCAGCTTTTCTGGTCGGTCCAGATCGCGTCGACCTCGCGCTGCGCTCTCGCGTAAGCTTCGAAATCGCGGGCGACCATGAACCAGTCGTGATTGTAAAGGCCGTCGATCAGGCCGGAGAAGCGGCTGCGGTCATCGGGGGAGAAGACGCCCGACGCGATGGCCTGGAGCGCCTGCGACAGTTCCTTCGAGCCTTCGATGACGGCGCGGGCATTGGACGGCTCGGCGCGGGCCTTGGCCACCTCGTCGGCGGTCATGCCGAAGATGACGATGTTGTCCTCGCCGACATGATCGCGCATCTCGACATTGGCGCCATCCAGCGTGCCGATGGTCAGCGCGCCGTTCAGCGCGAATTTCATGTTGCCGGTGCCGGAGGCTTCCATGCCCGCCGTCGAGATCTGCTCGGAGAGATCGGCCGCGGGCACCATCACTTCCGCCAGGGACACGTTGTAGTTCGGCACGAAGACGACCTTGAGCAGACCGCGCACCGCCGGGTCGTTGTTGATGACGCGGGCGACGTCGTTGGCCAGCTTGATGATCAGCTTGGCGTTGTGATAGCTCGGCGCCGCCTTGCCCGCGAACAGCTTGACGCGCGGCACCCAGTCCTGTTCCGGGTGGGAGCGGATCTGGTCGTAGAGCGCCACCGCCTCGATGATGTTGAGAAGCTGGCGCTTGTATTCGTGGATGCGCTTGATCTGGATGTCGAACATCGCCGACGGGTCGATGCGCACGCCCATGCGCTGGGCGATCAGGTTGGAAAGCGCCTGCTTGTTGGCGCGCTTCACGGCGGCGAAGCGCTCGCGGAAACCGGCGTCGTCCGCATGGGCGTCCAGCGCCTTCAGCGCCTCGGCATCGTCCATGAAGGCATCGCCGATCGTCTCGCGCAACAGGCCGGTCAGGCCCGGGTTGCACAGCATCAGCCAGCGGCGCGGGGTGATGCCGTTGGTCTTGTTATTGATGCGGTTCGGGTAGAGCTTGTGCAGGTCGGCGAAGACGGTTTCCTTCATCAGATCCGTATGCAGCGCCGAAACGCCGTTGACCGAATGGGCGCCGACGAAGGCGAGGTTGCCCATGCGCACGCGGCGGTCGCCGGATTCCTCGATCAGCGAGATGGAGCGGATTTCGCCGTCGCCCATCATCTTGTTCTTGCGCGCGTCGATGAGGATCTTGGCGTTGATGGCGTAGACGATCTGCATGTGGCGCGGCAACAGCCGCTCGAACAGCGGCACCGGCCAGCTTTCCAGCGCTTCCGGCAGCAGCGTGTGGTTGGTGTAGCTGAAGGTGCGCCAGGTGATGTCCCAGGCGTCGTCGAATTCGAAATTGTGAACGTCGATCAGAAGCCGCATCAGCTCGCCGATGGAAACGGCCGGATGGGTGTCGTTGAGCTGGATCGCCACCTTGTCCGGCAGCGAGGTGAGATCGGGATATTGCTGGAGATGGCGGCGCAGGATGTCCTGCAACGAGGCGGAGGAGAAGAAGAATTCCTGCCGCAGACGCAATTCCTGACCGGCGGGGGTGGCGTCGGCGGGATAGAGCACGCGGGTCAGCGCCTCGGCCTTGTTGCTCTCGCGCAGCGCGCCGATGTGGTCGCCCGCGTTGAAGGCGTCGAGCAGGATCGGGTCGATGGGCTGGGCCGCCCACAGGCGCAGCGTGTTGACGCGCTTGCCGCGCCAGCCGACGACCGGCGTGTCGTAGGCCATGGCGATGACGCGCTCGCCGGGCTTCCACACGTAGCGCGGCGTCTCGTCATAGCCGCCGACGGTCTCGACCGAGCCGCCGAAGCCGACTTCGTAGGAGCTTTCGCGCCGCTCGAATTCCCAGGGGTTGCCGTGGGCGAGCCAGGTTTCCGGCAGCTCCACCTGCCAGCCGTCCGACATCTGCTGCCGGAACAGGCCGTGCATGTAGCGGATGCCGTAGCCGTAGGCGGGAATATCGACGGTCGCCATCGATTCCATGAAGCAGGCGGCAAGCCGCCCGAGGCCGCCATTGCCGAGCGCCGCGTCCGGCTCCAGCCCGGTGATGGTGTCGAGATCGACGCCGAGAAGGGAAAGCGCGTCGCGGATTTCCGCCATCAGCCCGAGATTGTTGATCGAATCGCGCATCAGGCGGCCGATCAGGAATTCCAGCGACAGGTAATACACGCGCTTGGCGCCGGTCTGGTAGACCTGCTTGGTGGAGGCGATCCAGCGGTCGATGATGCGGTCGCGGATGACGAGAATGGCGGCGGTCAGCCAGTCATGCGGCTTGGCGACCTGCGCGTCCTTGCCGATCCGGTATGTGAGCCTTTCGATGATCTCCTCCGCCAGTTTGTCCGGTTCCGAACTGCGGGGGGCGGGGGAGAGAATGTCTGCCTTGGAAACACTATTCATCAATTTTGGCTCTGTTTGTTTTGCACACGTCTTCCGGGCATCGGCGCCGCCCGCCGCTGGCGGGGACGCGATGTCCATTCGCGCTAGTTTATGCATTGTTGAGAAACAGTTGCAACCGCGATTTAATCGAATTAAAAAAAGTCGGCCGCGGGCGGGCCGGATCGCGAAAAGGATTTGATTTCCAAGATTTTTTCGGATTTTCTGCGCTTTTCGCAAAACAGGCCCCGCCCCGCTCCGCAATTGCGCGGGCCGGGGCGGGGCCTGTTTTGCCTTCAGGGCGGCGCTGCGGCGCCGCGCAGCTTGCAGTTGTCCGGGCTCAGTTCGTCAGGCGGGTCAGGCGGGACGAGGCGTCCTCGCCGATCGTCTGGAAGGCCTGCACGAGCTGGGCGGTGTTTTCGGCGGCGAAGTAATGGTCGGGGCTGGACGCGCACTTGGTCAGCAGTTCCTTGCCCCTGTCCGGGGCCATGAAGGCCACGGAATAGACGATGACGCCAGCGGCCTTCGCCGCGGTGCAGGAGGCTTCGGTCTTACTGTCCGCATTTTCCTGGTTGTTCTCCCCGTCGGTCATCAGAACGATATATTTCTTCGGGACCAGCGTGGTTTTTGCGTAGTGCGCGGCGTTTTCGGCGGGGGCGACGAGCCTGTCGTAGCCCGCCTTGAAAGCCGCGCTGGAGTCGGTCATGCCACTGGCGCTGAGCGCCTGCACATAGGTCAGGGCGGCAGAGGTTCCCCATGCCAGTTCGGAGGGCGTCTGCATCTGGTTGTTATAGGAAACCGCGCCGGTGCGGACATATCTGTGATCGGCCGTATCGGCGTTGTTCAGGGTGGTCGTCAGCGTGTCCACCGCCATTTTCAGCGATTCGAGCTTGGTGTAATAGGCCGAGCAGGTCTTCTTCTGCCGTTTCGTGCTGCAATCATAGGTATAGGCTACGCTGCTCGACGGGTCCTTCATGGAGCCCGACTTGTCGAGCACCAGGAACATCGACAGCGCGCTCATGCCTCCCGTCTGGCTGATCGTCTTGCTGTAGGCGCCGATATTGGCGTTCTGGATGCCGAGAACCCGCGTGAAGGGCGAAACCGCGGCCGTATAGCTGACCTTGATTTCCACCGAGTATTTCTTGCCGCCGCCAGCGCTGCCTGGCAATTGCAGGATGGTGACCTCCGGCGCGGAGGAGAAAGGCCCGTTCGGGTTTTCGCTTTCCTCCTCGCTCTGTTCGGCGAAGCTGCTGGTGCTCGACATCTGGCCGCGCAGGAAGCGCAGCGCCATCGCTCTCGCCTGCTCGGTGGAGAGGCCCTTGTCGGCCAGCGCGGAGGCGGCGGCGAGCGCTGCCGAATCGGTCGCGTCCTGCAACCGGTTGCGCTCCTGGGAGATGCTCGTATAGTCCATCGCCACACCGGCGATGCCGAGCAGCACCGGGAGGAGGATGGCGGTCATGGCGCCGAAATTGCCGTGCCTGTCGGCCAGCAGGTCTTTGAAACGGGACGTGAGCACAGTCATCGTGATCCCTCGAAGTTCAGGTGATGCCCCGAGGTTTAGCTGTTTTTCCTTGCGGACCCGTTGAGACGGCCATTGCAATTTTAATGATCGCGCGTTTTTGCGACAGGTTGCCGGGCGGCTTGCCGATCTGGTAACGGAAACGCTCGGCAAGGGCGGAGGTGACCATGCGCCATATTCTCATCATCGGCATCGGCTCCGGCAATCCCGAACACCTGACGGTGCAGGCGATCAACGCGCTGAACCGCGCCGATGTGCTGTTCATTCCGACAAAAGGCGCGAAAAAGGCCGAGCTTGCCGATGTGCGCCGCGATATCTGCGCCCGCTACGTCACCAATCCGCTGAGCCGCACGGCCGAATATGCCGTGCCGCGGCGGCGCGTGGAGGGGCAGAGCTATCTCTCCGGCGTCGATGAATGGCATGCGGCGATCACCGGCATTTACGAAGACCTGTTCCGGGACGAATTGTCCGAAAATGGCACGGGGGCTTTCCTGGTCTGGGGCGATCCCATGCTCTACGACAGCACCATCCGCATCATCGAGCGGGTGCGGAAAAACGGCAGGGTGGCGTTCGATTTCAGCGTCATTCCCGGCATCACCAGCGTTCAGGCGCTGTGCGCGGCCCACAGGATTCCGCTCAATCTGGTCGGCAAGCCGGTGGAAATCACCACCGGGCGGCGGCTGGCCGAGCACTTTCCCGGCGTCGTCGAAACCGCCGTCGTGATGCTGGATGGCGAGCAGGCCTTCCGCGCCGTCACCGATCCCGATGTCACGATCCATTGGGGCGCCTATCTGGGGACTGCGGACGAAATCACCATCAGCGGCCGCCTTCAGGACGTGCGCGGCCGGATCCTCGAAACCCGCGAAAGCGCCCGCGCGCGGCATGGCTGGATCATGGATATCTACCTGTTGCAGAAGGGCGAGGATTTCGATGACGACGCTGCCTGATCCAGCGCAAGGACAGGCGGGCGGCAAACCTGTAAGCGGAAGATCAAAGCTCGTCGCCAGTTGATGACAGCGAGCGTCCGGATAAAGTAGCCGATCATGAGCCAGTGCAGCCCCATCGCTTTCAATGCCGCCGCGGCCGTGTCTACCCGCCGCGGCGTCTGCCCTTCGCTTGCCGCGCCGATGCAGACGGGCGACGGGCTGCTGACGCGGCTGCGCCCGCTCGGCAACAGCCTGACGCCGGAGCAATTCGCTCGCATCGCCACCGAGGCGATGCGGCATGGCAACGGCATTCTGGAAATCACCGCGCGCGGCAATCTACAGGTGCGCGGGCTGAGCGCGGACAGCGCGCCTCTGTTTTCGCAGGCCGTGCTGGCGATGGATTTTCCGCTGGCGGGTGGTCTTGCCATCGAAACGCCGCCGCTTTCCGGCTTCGATCCCGATGAGGTGACGGATGCGCGGGAATTGGCGGAGCAACTGGCGGAGACAGTTGCCGCCTGCGAACCGGCTTTGTCGCTGGCAGCCAAGCTTTCCATCACCGTGGATGGCGGCGGGCGCTTCCATCTGGGCGGTGTCGCCGCCGATATCAGGCTGTCGGCGGAACGGCGGGATGGCGCCCCGTTCTGGCGGCTGGGGCTGGCGGGGGATGCGGCGGGCGCGCAAACCGTTGCCGTGCTGCCGCAGGGCGAGGCGGTTGCCGCCGTGATGGCGCTGCTGCGAAAACTTTCGGCGATGGGGCGCAAGGCGCGCGGGCGCGATCTCGACGTTCGGGAATGGCAGGCGTATTTCGGGCCCTTCGCCGCATCGGAACCGGCGGCCGCGCAAAAAATCCTGCCGCTGCCGGGCATTCACCAATGGCTGGATCGCGCCGTTCTCGGGCTCGGCCTGCCGTTCTGCCAGATCGACGCCCGCACCCTGATCGCCTTTCTGGGCGAGATGGACGCCATCGGCTGCCGGGAAATCCGGCTGGCGCCGGACCATGGCTTCTTCCTCATCGGCATCGAGCCCGCGCATCTGGATGCGGCGCGGCAGAGGGCAGCGGCGCATGGCTTCATCACCCGGCCCGGCGATCCCGCCAATGCGATCGCGCTCTGCGCCGGGTCTCGTGGCTGCGCCTCGGCGTTTTTCGATACGCAGGCGCTGGCGCGGCAATTGATCGCGGAAGGGGAGGCGTTGCTCGACGGTTCGCTGACGGTGCATCTCTCGGGCTGTCCGAAAGGCTGCGCGCATCCGGCCGCCGCCGCGCTGACGTTCACGGCTGCGCCAACAGGCTATGCGCTTGTCGTAAATGGCTCCGCATCGGGCTCGCCAGACGCGTACATCGCTGCTAAGGACGTGGCCGCCGTGCTGGCGGCGCTCGGCCGTCTTGCCGGGGACAACAGGCAGGCTGGCGAAAGTGCTGCCGAATGTCTGGAGCGGCTGGGCAGGGAAACGATACTGGATGCGGTGCGACGGGTAAGGCAATGACAGATTACGATTACATTCGCGAAGGCGACGCGATTTACGAGCGCTCCTTCGCCATCATCCGCGCCGAGACGGATCTCGCCCGCTTTTCCGAAGCGGAAGCGGATGTGGCGGTGCGCATGGTTCATGCCTGCGGTCTGGTGGAGGCGGCTCAGCATTTCGTGTTCTCGCCGGATTTCGTCAGCGCTGCGCGGGGCGCGCTGCAAGCGGGCGCGCCGATCTTCTGCGATGCGCAGATGGTGGCCCATGGCGTCACCCGCGCCCGGCTGCCCGCCAGTAACGAGGTGATCTGCACGTTGAGCGATCCGCAGACGGCTGTCATTGCCAAGGAAATCGGCAATACCCGCTCCGCCGCCGCGATCCGTCTTTGGGGTGAGCGCATCGCGGGGTCGGTCGTCGCCATCGGCAATGCGCCGACGGCGCTGTTCTATCTGCTGGAACTGCTGCGCGACGGCGCGGTGCCGAAGCCTGCCGCCATCATCGGCATGCCGGTCGGTTTCGTGGGCGCTGCCGAATCCAAGGATGCGCTGGCGGAAAATTCCTACGGCGTGCCCTTCGCCATCGTGCGCGGACGCCTCGGCGGCAGCGCCATCACGGCGGCGGCGCTGAATTCGCTGGCGAGGCCGGGCCTGTGAGCGGCGCGGCTCCCGGACGCCTGATCGGCGTCGGCACCGGTCCCGGCGATCCCGATCTTCTCACCGTCAAGGCGGTTCGCGCCCTGAAGGATGCGGATGTGCTGGCCTATTTCGCCAAGGAAGGGCGGCGCGGCAATGCCCGGCCCATCGTCGAGGGCCTGATTCGCGAGGGCATTCCCGAATTGCCGCTCTATTATCCGGTGACGACGGAAATCGATAAAAACGAGGACGGCTACAAGACCAGCATCACCGCCTTCTACGATGCCTCCGCCGCCGCCGTTGCCGCGCATCTGGAGGCGGGGCGCACGGTCGCGATCCTCAGTGAAGGCGATCCGATGTTCTACGGCTCCTACATGCATCTGCATGTGCGGCTTGCGCATCGCTTCCCGGCCGAGGTCATTCCCGGCATCACCGCCATGTCCGGCTGCTGGTCGATGGCGGGCCTGCCGATCGTGCAGGGCGACGACGTGCTGTCCGTGCTGCCCGGCACCATGCCGGAAGCCGAGCTTGAGCGCCGCCTGTCGGATACGCAGGCCGCCGTCATCATGAAGGTCGGGCGCAATCTCGGGAAAATCCGCCGGGCGCTTGCCGCCTCCGGTAAGCTCACCAAGGCGGTGTATGTCGAGCGTGGCACCATGGCCAATGGCGCGATGATCCCGCTTTGCGAAAAGCCCGGCGACGAAGCGCCCTATTTCTCGCTGGTGCTGGTTGCCGGATGGAGCGAACGGCCATGAGCGGCATTCTCCATATCGTCGGCACCGGCCCCGGCAGCCCGGAGCAGATGACGCCGGAGGCGCTGAACGCCGTTGCCGCCGCGACGGAATTTTTCGGCTATGGCCCCTATCTCGACCGTCTTTCGCTGCGCGAAGACCAGCGCCGCATCGCCTCTGACAATCGCGAGGAACTGGACCGCGCCAAAGCCGCGCTCATGCGGGCGGCGGCGGGCGAAAAGGTCTGCGTCGTCTCCGGCGGCGATCCCGGCGTTTTCGCGATGGCGGCGGCGGTGTGCGAAGCCATCGATGCGGGGCCTCGGGAATGGCGCGATATCGAGATCGTGGTGACGCCGGGCGTCACCGCCATGCTGGCGGTCGCCGCCCGCAGCGGCGCGCCCTTGGGCCATGATTTCTGTGCGATTTCGCTGTCGGACAATCTCAAGCCCTGGGATGTGATTACCCGCCGCCTGCGGCTGGTGGCCGAGGCCGGGCTGGTGATCGCGCTCTACAATCCGATCAGCAAGGCGCGGCCGTGGCAGCTCGGCGAGGCGTTTGCGCTGCTGCGCGAGGTTCTGCCCGCCACTACACCGGTCATTTTCGGCCGCGCCGCTGGACGGCCGGATGAGAAGATCGTGGTCATGCCGCTGGAAACGGCCGATGCGAAGGTGGCCGACATGGCAACCTGCGTCATCATCGGCTCGCCGGAAACGCGGGTGATCGAGCGACCGGGGCGTGACCGCCTCGTCTACACGCCGCGCTTCATCGCCGGAGACAAGAGGTGATCGATCCGGCCGAGCGCATCCGTGACCGTGGCCACGGCCGCAACCTCCGGCGGATGCCGCCGCTCGACCATCACGACCTCAATTCCGAGAGCCCGGGCCGCCGCCAGCTTGCCATAGGTGGCCGCGCCGCCGCTGTTCTTGGTGACGATCACATCGATCCGGTGCGCCGTCAGCAAACTGCGCTCATCTTCCTCGGAAAACGGGCCGGTGGCGAGGATGTAGTCCGCCTGCGGCACCGTCAGCGGCGGTTCTACCGGATCGACGCTGCGCACCAGATAGGCGTGCTGCGGGGCGCGGTTGACGATATGCGCCTCCTGCCGCCCGATGGCGAGGAAAACGCGGCGCGGAGTTTCCCCCAGCGCATCGACGGCGGCTTCGAGATCGTCAACGCTCGTCCAGTGGTCGCCCGGTTGCCGCTGCCAGCTGGGGCGGCGGAGTGCGAACAGCGGAAGACCCGCGTGGTTTGCGGCCTGCGCCGCATTGGCGGAAATGCGGTTGGCGAAGGGATGGGTGGCGTCGATCAGCAGGTTGATGCCTTCTTCGGCAAGATACCGCGCCAGACCATCCGCGCCGCCGAAGCCGCCTGTGCGGACGGGAAGCGGCAGGCCGCGCGGTTGCAGGGTGCGGCCCGCCAGCGAAATCACCGCGTCGTAGCGCGGATCGGCGGCGAGGCGTTCGGCCAGTTGCCGGGCTTCGGTGGTGCCGCCGAGAAGAAGGATGCGGGGTTTGCCCATGTCTGACCTGCCTTCGAAATGGCTGACCATTATCGGCATTGGCGAGGATGGTCCAGCCGGTTTGGGCGCTGCCGCCAAACAGGCGATTGCCGGGGCCTCGCTGGTGTTCGGCGGCGCGCGGCATCTGGAACTGGCGGCTTGCCTGATGACGGGCGAGGGACAGGTCTGGCTCTCGCCCTTCGAACGTTCGGTGGAGGCTGTGCTGGCGCGGCGCGGCAGCCCGACGGTGGTGCTGGCGTCAGGCGATCCCTTCTTTTTCGGCGTCGGCGCAACGTTGTCACGGCGCATCGCCCCCTCCGAAATGCGGGTCATGCCCGCGCCGTCCTCCTTCAGCCTTGCCGCCTCGCGGCTCGGCTGGCCGTTGCAGGATGTCGCCACGGTTTCCCTGCATGGGCGTCCGCTCGATCTCATCCGGCCGCTGTTGCAGCCGGGCCAGCGGGTGCTGGCGCTGACATCGGATGAAAACGGACCGCAACAACTTGCGGCGCTTTTGACGGAAAGCGGCTTTGGCCTGTCGCGGCTGACGGTTCTCGAAGCGTTGGGCGGCCCTCAGGAACGGCTGACGCATCACGTCGCGTCGTCTTTCCAGCCGGATATTTTCCATTCCCTGAACGTCTGCGCCGTCGAAGTCATGGCGGAAGAGGGCGCGCGGGTTCTGCCGCTTGCGCCGGGCCTGGATGACGCCCTGTTCGAGCATGACGGCCAGATCACCAAGCGCGAGGTGCGGGCGCTGACCCTGTCGGCGCTGGCCCCGCGCAAGGGCGAATTGCTGTGGGATATCGGCGGCGGCTCCGGCTCCATCTCCATCGAATGGATGCTGCGCGATCCGGCCATGCGCGCCGTCGCCATCGAACAGCATCCCGAAAGGGCGGCGCGCATTCGCCGCAATGCATCGGCTTTCGGCGTGCCGGGGCTGACGGTGGTGGAGGGCATGGCCCCCGCCGCGTTTGAGGGACTGGCCGCGCCCGACGCCATCTTCATCGGCGGCGGCGGCAGCGAGGAGGGCGTGTTCGAGGCAGCACTCGCGGCACTGAAGCCCGGCGGGCGGCTTGTCGCCAATGCGGTGACGCTGGAGATGGAGGCGGTGCTGCTTGCCGCCCATGCACGGCTCGGCGGTTTGCTGACCCGCATCGAGATTGCCCGCGCAAGCCCCATCGGCACGATGACCGGCTGGAAACCGGCCATGCCGGTGACGCAATGGATCTGGCATAACAACAAGGACATATCATCATGACGGTGCATTTCATCGGCGCGGGGCCGGGGGCAGCGGATCTCATCACCGTGCGCGGGCGCGATCTCATCGGCAAATGCCCGGTCTGCCTGTATGCCGGATCGCTGGTGTCGCCGGATCTCTTGCAATACTGCCCGCCCGGCGCGCGCATCGTCGATACCGCGCCGATGTCGCTGGACGAGATCGAGGCGGAATTCCTGCGCGCCGCTGAGGCGGGTGAGGATGTGGCGCGGTTGCATTCCGGCGATCTTGCCGTTTGGAGCGCGGTCGCCGAGCAGATCCGCCGCTTGCAAAGGAACGGCCTCGATTACACCATGACGCCGGGAGTTCCCGCCTTTGCCGCCGCAGCTTCCGCGCTCGGGCGCGAACTCACCATTCCCACTGTCGCCCAGAGCCTGGTGCTGACCCGCGTTTCCGGCCGCGCCTCGCCGATGCCGAACCGCGAAACCCTGCAAGCCTTCGGCGCCAGCGGCGCGACACTCGCCATCCACCTCGCCATCCACGCGCTGGAACAGGTGGTGGAGGAGCTGACGCCGCTTTACGGCGCGGATTGCCCGGTCGCCATCGTCGTCAAGGCCACATGGCCGGACGAGCGCATCCTGCGCGGCACGCTTGCCGATATCGTGGACAAGGTCACGGCCGAACCCATCGAACGCACGGCGCTGATCTTCGTCGGCCCCGGCCTTGCTGCGGAAGATTTCCGCGAAAGCTCGCTCTACGATCCCGCCTACCAGCGCCGTTTTCGCGGAAGGCAATAAAAAAGCCCCGCAGAAGCGAGGCTTATAAGTCTGTGCGCTCCGGGGAAAACAGAGCAGCGCGCTTTCTATACGCCTGCTTTCTTCCCGCACCTAGGCCGGTTTTGCCGGAAACGGTACGCTTTGCAAAAGAAACCGGCCAGGCAGGCCGGTGTCCCGGCGCCGTCAGGTATAGCCGCCGCCGGTTGCGACCCAGCGATGCCATTGCTTTTCGGTGCCGTGGAACACGTTGAGATCGATGCGGCCCTTCACGCCGTGCGACAGGCCCGAGCCGGAATATTGCCAGAAGATCCATTTGCGGCCGGGATAGACCTTCGAGGGATGCGCCGCCACCGAGCGCAGCCAGAAGGGATAATCCTGGAACGCGCCGCGCAGGTTGTCCTTGTAGAAATCCGGCGCGGTATAGATGACCGGGCGCTTGCCGTAATGGCGCTCCAGCATATCCATGAAGGTCTGCATCTTCTCGCGCACCGTCTCGGGCGAGGGGCGCTTGCGGCAGCGGGATTCGCCGTTCCATTCCACATCGATGACCGGCGGCAGCGCCTCCGGATCACGCGGCACGTTGCGGATGAACCATTCGGCCTGCTCGCGCCCGGTGCGGCACCAGTAGAAGAAGTGATAGGCGCCGCGCTTCAGGCCCGCTTCCTTGGCCTTGCGCCAGTTGGTGCGGAACATCGGGTCGAGATGGTCGCCGCCGTCGGTGGCCTTGATATAGGCGAAGTTGGCGCCGCGCGTGCGCAGGCGCTCCCAGTCGATATCGCCCTGCCAGCGCGAGACGTCGACGCCGTGGACGGCGTGGTTGCGCGGGGAGGCGGAGCCGAAATTGATCGGATGGGCATCGCCGAACTGGTGGGGATAGATGCGCGAGCGGGTGCCGAGGCGCGGCGCCTTGTCGATCGGCATGTTGAGCGCCGCCATCTGCTGCATCGGCTTCTGCGCGGGCATGGCGACGGTCTGCTGCGCCGAAAAGGCGGCCGTTTCCTTCGGGCCCGCCGCCCAGGCAAGCTCCTCGGGATGGGAATCGGCGGCGGCCTGCCGTTCCGGTTGCGGCGCGGCCTGCGGCTGGCTGGCCATGCCGACATCGGCTGCCGGAACCGGCGAAATCGCGCTGGTTTTTTCCGGGGAGGGTGACAGGGTCAGGACATCCGCACCCATGCGGGAGCAGCCGGTCATCGACAGGCTGGCCAGAAGAATGACAGTCAAGGCCGTTGAACGCATCGTGAAACCCGAACGCAAGACAAAAGGGGTGTGGCGAAGCGCCGGAGCGTGGACAACCCACATGCCGGAGCGAATTTTAACGAGACCTTACCGGAAAAGTTTGAATCCAATCTTTACGCGGTGGCCGGGCCGGGGTCTGCGTAACGGTAAACCCCGTAATTCTGCTGGAAACGGCTGTCTGTCTTGGGCCGGGCGCTACCGTTACCGTCATTCCGGCCCTTGGCTGTCGTTATTCGGCGGGCTGGATTCTTGCCCGCGCCCGCATATCGGGATGAAATCGCAGCGCGAAGCGGCCGATCAGCACGCCGATGGCGGCACCCGCCGCCTTGACGGCGGCATCTTCCCAATGGGCGTGCCGCGTCGGCGAGAGGAATTGCAATGTCTCGATCACGCCCGCGCCCAGCACCAGCAGCACCGCGCACAGAAGAATGTGGCGGGGATAGGCGAGGACGAACAGCACGCCGAGCAGCGTGAAGGCCAGCGCCCGGTCGAGATCGACCGGCAGGATATCGCCGGGCCGCAGGCTGATCGGCGACACCGTGACGAACAGGATGGCGGCCAGACATGCCCAGGGCGCGAGTTTCAGGAGATGCCGGGTCATTGCCGCCTGCTTTCCGTTGGAGCAATTCCAGCGGCGGCGCGCAAGGCGGCCTGTATCTGGAATTGCGGCACGATATTTCGGGTATCGCGGGTTGTGTTTACGACCATGCCGTGCCGAGGATGGCGTTTCTGTGGCATGGTTTGCAACATCGTAAACGCGGGGCCTGCGCGATCAGGCCGCCTGCGCGCCGGTTTCCGCATCCGCGCCGGTCAGCGCCTCGGCCAGCGACAGCAATTCCGCGATGGCTTCCGCGGGCGCTCCGGTGTCAGCCAGACGCGTCTGGAGGCGGGCGGCGATGCTTTCGGCTCCGGTGTCTTCCCCCTCCGTCTCGCGCCCGGCGAGCACGGCCTCGGTGAGCAGCGTGCTCATTGCCCGGCCGAGCGATGCGGCTTCGAAAAGGGCGCGCAGCGTGTGGAAACGGCCCCGTTCCAGAATCGCCGTCACGCCGTCTTCCGCCATGCCGCTGAGGCTGGCGACGGCCTCTGCCGTTTCCTGAAAGCGGCCACGGCAGAGCGCGTGCAGCAGCAGGGCGGGGGCGGCGTTGCGATTGGCGCCGATGCGCCGCATCAGCGGCGAGGGCGAAGCCGTGCGCCCGGCCTGGGCGGCAGGCTGCACCGGTTCGAAGATCTTCCAGTCCTGTCCGGCGGCGGCATCCGGGGCCGGAGCCTGTGGGGCCGTAGCGACGCCGGTGATCAGCATGGCGCGGGTTTCTAGGTCGAGACCGGCCCGCTCCATCAGGAGGGCGCGGATGGTCTCGTCATGGCGCATGCGCTCGGCGATGCGGTGCAGCGCGACGCTGCTGAGGCAGGCGGCGGCATTTTCGAGAAGGATGGTGATTTCCGCTTCCTCGCCGGTTTCCGCCAGCGTGGCGGCCACCACATCGGAAAGACGCGGCCGCGCCGCCACCAGCGCCCGGTTGACCAGCGGCCCGCGCGCGAAAATATCGATGAGGTCGATATCGGTGAGGGCGGGCGAATTGAGGATGACGACCGCCGCCACATCCGCTTCGTCCGCCACAAGTTTCAGGATGATCTCGCGGGGCGCGTCCCTGCTTTCCGACAGCGCATAGGCCAGCGCCTGCCTGACGCCCATCACCGGATCCCGGGACAGCTTGCGCAGCGCCTTCAGCGCCGCATCCCGTTCCCATGGGGTGATGCGCGGCATCAGGAATGCCTTGCCGATGGCGCCTGCGGCGCGCGCCCGCTCGCCGTTACCGGCCTGCTCCGCCCAGTGAAGAAAATCGTCTACGATCACCTTGGCCTTGCCTCGTGAAAAATCCGGCTGCCGCGCCGCGCAGGCGCATGCGCGCAGTGCGATGGTAACCGTAAGGGATAGCCGCCCCGGCTTGTTCGGAGCTTGCGCCGGAAAAGGACGCGCTTCGGCCGGAGGGGAAGAATTTTGCGTGGGTCAGATCCGTGACGGGCTCTGCCGGACAGCGCCTGCCGCGGCAATTTCCAGCGCGGTGGAAGAGGGGCCGGGCGGCGGCGGGGCTAAAACCGAAAAGGGCTTCCGGTTTCCCGAAAGCCCTTGCTTTTCAGCGAATTCGAATGGTGGGCGTGACAAGGATCGAACTTGTGACCCCTACGATGTCAACGTAGTGCTCTCCCGCTGAGCTACACGCCCATCCGATGAGGCGCATACATCATAAAAGCGGTTCGTCAGTCAAATGGTTTTTTCCGCTTTTTGAAAAGTTT